>JAGVYU010000016.1 GCA_018303105.1 Candidatus Woesearchaeota archaeon
GACGAGAATTCCCGGAGTTTTTAGTTGATCAAATAATGTTTTTGGAACTGGAGGGCACGCCGCGCTGATCATGATGCGGTCATACGGCGCCTCGGGAGGATATCCCCGTGATCCATCATAGTGAAGGATGACAACATGATCAAGAGCGAGTTGCTGTATGCGATTTTGCGCCTCCCGTGTAAGATCAGCATCGATTTCTAAACCATATACGCTTCCAGATTTTCCAACAAGGTGACCAATCAGCGCAGCGACCCATCCTGAACCAACTCCAATCTCGAGGACTTTCTGCCCAGACCGCACATTGAGATGATCGAGCATGAATGCGACCGTCGCGGGTTGAGAGATCGTAGCCTCCCGCCCGATCTGCAGCGGCCCGTCATAGTACGCTTCATTCTGAAATTCTTCAGGAACAAAGAGCTTCCTGTCAATTTCTTCCATCGCCTTGGAGCTTCCTGTCAATTTCTTCCATCGCCTTGAGCACCCGCTCATTGTGAAAGCCGTAGCTCCTGATTTTTTCAAGCATGGAGTGGATGGAGTAGGTCATCATATGAGGATAGACTCAGGTATATAAAAAATAATCGTCATATATGAACTTCAAAACATAGAAACCTTTATATATACTCGAATTGTATATTCGAAGTACCATAAAGGGGTGAGTAAGAGTGACAAATAATAGAGCTAAGCGTTTTATTCTCTGGTTTAATGAATTAACAATTGCGGATGTTCCTCTCGTGGGCGGCAAAAATGCTTCCTTGGGAGAAATGTATCAAAATCTTACGAGGCAGGGCGTCAATATTCCTAACGGCTTCGCCATCACCGCCTATGCCTATAGATATCTCATCGAGACTTCTGGAATCAAGGCCGAGATCAGAAAGATCATTAAAACGCACAATATCAAGAATGTTACACAGCTCGGAATCGCGGGAAACAAAATCAGAACGCTTATTCGAAACGCTCCTTTCCCTATTGAGCTTCAGGAAGAAATTATCGCCGCATACAAAAAACTCTCTCGTCAGTATAATGACCCGAATGTTGACATTGCCGTGCGCAGTTCTGCGACAGCAGAAGATCTTCCGGACGCGAGTTTCGCTGGCCAGCAGGAAACCTATCTGAATATTCGGGGAGAGCACACGTTAATCAACGCGTGCAGAAACTGTTTCGCATCATTATTCACGAATCGCGCAATTTCATACCGAGAGGACAAGCATTTTGATCATTTTTCGATCGCGCTTTCGATCGGCTGCCAGAAAATGGTTCGCTCTGATTTAGCATGCGCAGGGGTCATGTTCTCCATCGACACGGAATCCGGTTTTAAGGATGCAGTGTTTATCACAGGAGCCTGGGGCCTTGGAGAGAATGTCGTGCAGGGAGCAGTAAACCCTGATGAATATTATGTGTTCAAGCCAACGCTAAAGAAAGGAAAGGATGCCCTCATTTCAAAATCTTTGGGATCAAAAGAGAAGAAGATGATTTACAGCCATGAAGGCAACGCTCCCGTTAAAAATATCCCCACATCAGATGAGCAGCGCACGCAATATGTCCTTTCTGAGCCTGAAGTGCTCAAGCTCGCAAAATGGGCGGTCATCATTGAAGATTGGTATACGAAGAAGGCCGGGCATTTCAAGCCCATGGATATGGAGTGGGCGAAGGATGGCAAGTCCGGCAAGCTCTTCATTGTGCAGGCAAGGCCTGAGACCGTGCAGAGCAAGAAAGATAAAACGAAATATCAGGAGTATGTGCTGCAGCAGAAGGGTAAAGTCATCATTGTAGGAAAAAGCGTTGGCCAGAAGATTGGCCAGGGGCGGGCACACGTCATCAAGGATGTGAAGAACATCAGCCAGTTCCGCCATGGTGAAGTGCTTGTTACGGATATGACCGATCCCGATTGGGAGCCTATTATGAAAATCGCTTCAGCCATTGTGACAAATCGAGGTGGAAGGACATGCCATGCTGCGATTATCTCGAGAGAGCTTGGCATTCCGTGCGTCGTTGGAACGATCAATGGCTCAGAAAAAATCAAGCACGGCCAGAAGATCACTGTAAGCTGCGCTGAAGGCGAGCAGGGAATCGTCTATGATAAATTCCTCAGGTTTAAAGTAGTTGAAACTGATCTGAAAAATATGCCTCGGACGAGAACAAAGATCATGATGAATGTGGGCAATCCTGAGCAGGCGTTTGAGCAGAGCTTCCTTCCTAATGATGGTGTTGGCCTTGCAAGAGAAGAGTTTATCATCAATTCCTGGATCAGAATCCATCCGAAAGCCCTCATTTATTTCAATACGCTCAAGGATCATGAGGCAAAGCGGCAGATCGCGGATATCACGAAAGGGTACAAGGATAAAACACAATATTTCATCGATAAGCTTGCATACGGCATAGCAATGATCGGTGCGGCATTCTATCCGAAGGATGTTATTGTGCGCCTCAGCGACTTTAAGAGCAACGAGTACGCGAATCTCATCGGCGGAAGGCAGTTTGAGCCGAAAGAAGACAATCCAATGATCGGTTGGAGAGGCGCTTCGCGCTATTACAAACCCGGATACCGTGACGGGTTTGCGCTCGAGTGCAAGGCATTCAGGAAAGTTCGGGACCGTATGGGTTTGACGAATGTCAAAATCATGGTTCCATTCTGTAGGACTGTAGAGGAGGGCAAGAAAGTGCTCGCTGAGATGGCAAAATATGGGCTCAAGCGCGGAAAGAATGGTCTTGAGGTTTATGTCATGTGCGAAATCCCAAGCAACGTCATCCTCGCGGATAAATTCTCTGAGATCTTTGACGGATTCAGCATTGGATCGAATGATCTCACGCAATTGACGTTGGGATTAGACCGTGACTCAGAGCTTGTCAGCGATATATATGACGAGCGCAATATGGCAGTTAAGCTCCTGATTGCGCAAGTCATCAAGGTTGCGAAGGCGAACAAGCGCAAGATAGGCATCTGCGGGCAGGCGCCTTCAGATTATCCTGAATTCGCGCAGTTCCTCGTCGAGAACGGCATTGACAGCATTAGCCTGAATCCTGACACGGTTGTGAAGACGACGCTCGCGATCGCCCAGCAAGAGAAGAAGATGAGAAGACGTTAGGCACGCTCAAGAACGATTATTTTTTTGCTTAAACTTTTATGAATATAGATTGTAAACTGCCCCTGGACTTTATAACCCGCCCCTTTTAGCAGCGACCCACAAGCAACCGTGCTCGGCATCCCAACAACCGCTTTTCGCGTTTTAAGAGCGCGCAGTCTGAGAAAAAACGCCCGATAAAGCTTCATCAAATCCTGTGTCTTTGTGTTTTTGCCATACGGCAGATCAGTCGCGATATAAGGATAGGAGCCGGTGAGCGTTAGCGCATCACTTTGAATCACTGTTGATTCATGCAATGCCATTGCAACATACTTTTCATCAATATCACAGCCAACAACGGGAAAACCCATAAGCCCGGCCTCGATGAGAATTCCCCCTGTGCCACAAAACGGGTCTAACAGAATCCCGGTCTTAACACCTGTGAGATTGACCATTGCTCTCGCGAGCTTCGGATGCAGGCTCACAGGTGAATGCGCTGCCCTGAGATGCGCGCGCCGTTCCTCAAACCGCTCATACTGCTCCCAAAGGAGCTTACCGCAGTATATGTGAGATTTAGTGAAGAAAAATTGAATCTGCGTTCCAGGATTCTCCAAATCCACGACGGGGGAACGTAACTGTGCATGTATAGCCTTGGCAATATTTTTCTCCCCTCCCTTATTCCCATGAACTCTCACGCAATAGCTCCCCGTGATGTGTTTGTTCCAATCAATCTTTGGGATCACGGATCCTTGCGCAGAAAAAATCAGTGCAAAGGCGGTGCGTATGAACGCTGATCTCCGCACAAGACCGGCGTCGGAGAAAACAACAAGAGTATCACGAAAGAGTACCTTATTATTCAGCGCTCTCAATTCCGCTTGGGCAAGCTCGGGGTATTCCTGAGAAAATGTTGCAAAGCATTTCATTTGTTATGATCCCCAACTATTTGCAGTCATTGCGCCCTTCCTCATATTTATGCAATGAAAGGCGATCATAACTTTAAAAATACCACACCTGCGGTTGGGATTTTTATTTCTTGCTGAGCTTCATGTACGCCAGTCCAATCAGGATAATGAGCACGATGCCGAGTATTGCAAAGCGCAGCCAGTCTTCAGCATTGCCCCAATACCGTATGGTTCCGTAGATGATCGTTAGCACTCCTCCACCCATGAGGCCGAGCGCCACACTCTCGACGTTGAGGAACGTGGCTGCGATGATTGTGACAAGGCCAATGATGCCTGCGAGGATAAAGATAACGCGGTTGTACTGCTCATTTACCGTGTCAAAAGACTCCTGACATTCGCGCGTCAGATCACACCATCCGGTCACCGTGATGTTTTCTGCTCGCTTTTCGGGAAGAGGATACGGAGTCCAGGTTCCATTAAAGGCTATGCAGTTCTGCTCGCTGTATATCTCACCGGGCATGTACTTGTTTGGCCCACAATAATCATCCCACTTGGGCGAGATATAAAACGTGTTGAGCCCAAAATGTATGAACAGTACGAAGATTATCGCAAGCGCAATGGCCAGAATTCTTTCTTTGACATTCATGGTTCAATGTGAGGATATGGAGTATATAAATATTGCGCCAAAGTGAATTCTGAACTGGCCTGGGCAGGATAGCAACCTTTAAATAGACGGAAAAGGCATGCATGAACAAAAGGGGTGGCAACGATCCGCGGCTTCATGCTCATCATCATATTCGTAGTGTCGGCAGTTGCGGTCTCCGCAGCATGCCTCAGGGATACTGAGTGTGATGACGATAATTTCTGCACGTTGGATAAATGCAAGAATGTCACTGCGCAAAACACGACAGGTTGCGTGAATACTCAGATTTCAGGCTGTGATTTCTCAAAATACGTTGAGCTCGGTCAAAAATTTACGCTCGGCACAGGCGACTGCAAGTTTACCCACACGTTTTCTGATGCCGATGAGTCAAACGGATATGTCACGATAGATGAAAAAAATGTATATTACTCGGGAAACGCGACGAGTAACGGTTTTCTGTTCACATATCAGGAACCGGGGACGAAACTCACATACAAGATGCGATACAATGCAAGTGTCGATCGCTTGTTTCTTGAGGAGCAGGAAAAGCCCTGTCCTTTCCAAAACCTTTGCGCGTCATATGCGCAGTGCCAGGATGATGATCCGTGCACGATCAATGAATGCGACGGATTTCCACTCCACTGTACGGGAAAGAAAATATTTTATTGTAAAAGCAATGATAAGTGCTGTCCAGGGCAGTGCTCCTACGCAGATGACAATGACTGTTTCGAGTGCAACCTGGATACCGAATGCGCCCCGCGCCCAAACAATCGAGTACTCTGCAACACATTGACAAAAAAGTGTGAATACACACTTATTCAGGAATGCCGTTCTGGAGACCGCGTCTGTGGCCAGGGATGCTCATTCCCTGCGGATGAGGATTGTCCAAGGCAAATAATGTGCGGAGATACTATCTGTGATGCTCAGGAGGAATGCTGCGCTGACTGCGGATGCTCGCAGGGTTTTATGTGTTTCAATAACACGTGCGAGAAGACTGAAGCTTTGATTATTGAAGAGGCGATCTCAGGTTCTGAGCGCATTAAAAACCTCTCTGCGGCGCTCGAGGAAGAAGGATTTGTAATCGGGAACGCGAGCGTGACAAGAACAGAGTCTGAATTTCTGTATACGCTGCCATTTACAAAGGGAAAGAAGATTAAAGCAATTCAGGCAACGCTCACGCCACAAGGGAGTATTGTCGATGCCAAGATCCTTATCCAATACAGTGGGACATTCGTATCAAAGTACGTCGTTGTCGCCATATTTTGCGGCGCCGTGCTTATCCTCTCAATCTTATGGGTATTCATAAAAACACCGAAAAAGCCGGAATCCTTGTTCATTGAGGAGCATGATGAGAGGACGTCCGCCGAGAAGTAAAATACGCGAGCATATTGCCGAGATCCTTGCGGTAATTGGCAGAGGGTATGGCTATCAGATCTATCAATATTATAGCGGCGTGTTCCCGAAAGTCACGCAGCGTGTTATATACTATCATCTCAAAAAAGGCGTGCAGCTGCAGGAGTTTGTCGTGCAGGAGATCAGGAAGGAGCAGGGTAAGTTTAGCTGGGGCTCTGAAGTGGAGAAAACATATTACGCACTTGGGCCGAACGCAAAACCCTTAATGAAAGATGACATAAGGGAGAAAATCAAGGCGGTTAGATGATTTCCACATACCGATGATCGACATCGAACTCGTGGATGTCATCGCGTAAGGAAATTCTGGCAAGATACCATCCGGACTCCGCCGCATACGTGTCTGCTCTGAGGACAACCGCTACTTTTTCATGATCGTCAAGATCAAACATCTTGCTCTGCGCCTGGATGCCAAGATCATAAATAAACATGCTCACGCGAACATCCTCAGCATCATCATTGCCATTATTCACGACGTTGACATGCATGGCTATCTCATCAGGGTGCTCAGAGAGATCGCGTATTTGCCCCAGATAGGGCTGATTAAAGAAAGCGATGGAAAAAACAACAAGGATCATGAATGCGTGGTGTTTCACTCGTATACCCCCTAGACCTAGTGAAAACTGAGGAGCCTATATAAGCATTGCTCGCATGAGGTATATTGAACAAAACATATAGGTTTCAACCATACCGATCTTTCGTTTTTGTGACGTGACAAAACGTTTTTAAAGCACGTTCCATTCTTGCAAGGTATGGTTGAAAAGCCTCTCAGAAGCCCCATATGCACGGTGCTGGGGCACGTGGATCATGGAAAGTCAAGCGTTCTTGATTATATTAGGTCATCGGCTATCACGAAAGCTGAACCAGGCGCGATTACGCAGGCGATTGGGGCGTCCATAGTTCCGCTCACGACGATTAAGAAGATCTGCGGCGAGCTTTTGAGCGAGAAAATCCAATTCACGATTCCAGGGTTAGTATTTATAGACACTCCTGGACATGCGGCGTTTACGAGCCTGCGAAAGCGGGGGGGAAATCTCGCGGACATCGCAATTCTTGTTGTTGATATGAATGAAGGATTTAAGCCGCAAACGATCGAGTCCATCGAGATCCTGAGGAGTTACAAAACGCCCTTTGTGATCGCAGCAAATAAAATCGATCTCATCCCCGGATGGCGGGCAAGCAAGGCCATGCTGCTCAAGAATATTTCCGACCAGGCTCCGAGTGTCATTGAGCATCTTGACAAGAAGATGTATGAGCTTGTGGGCAGCTTATATGAGAAATTCGCAATGAGCGCGGAGCGCTTTGACCGCATTGAGGATTACACGAAGCAGATTGCCATCGTTCCTGTAAGCGCTGTGACCGGAGAGGGCATCCCGGAGCTGCTCATGGTGATTGCGGGGCTCGCGCAGCGATATCTTGAGTCGTGTCTGTCCTGCGATGTTGCTGGGCTCGCAAAAGGCACCGTTCTTGAAGTCAAGGAAGAAAAGGGTATAGGGACGAGCCTTGATGTCATTATATATGATGGCGTGCTGAGAAAGAATGACATGATCGTGATTGGAGGCATAAATGAGCCGATTGTTACGAAAGTCCGCGCTCTGTTTCAGCCCGCGCCATTAGCCGAGATGCGCGACAAGAAGACTAAATTTACGTCTGTAAACGAGGTCGTTGCGGCTTCAGGGATTAAGATCGCCGCTCCGAATATCGAGGGTGCTGTCGCGGGAATGCCAATAAGAGGAGCGACTGAAGATATTGTTAATGCAATCAAGGAAGAGGTGCAGCAGGAAGTGCAGTCTGCGTTTATCGAGACGGATGCTAACGGCATTATTGTCAAAGCGGACAGTCTTGGTGCGCTCGAGGCCATTGCGAACATCCTGCGCGAGAAGAATGTGAGCATTCAGCGGGCATCTATTGGCGACATATCAAAAAAGGATGTCTCAGACGCGGAAGCGCATGACGACCCGATGCACGCTATTATCCTGGGATTTAATGTTAAGGATGAAAGCAAGCTATGCCCTGCGAAAGCAAAAATAATCACGGACAATGTAATTTACGCGCTGCTCGACAAATTTACGGCATGGCAGCAGGAAGTGCTCGCGCTGCAAAACGCTGCCCGGCTGGAGAATGTCGTGAAGCCGTGCAAGATGCGTATCATGAAGGGCTATGTCTTCAGGCAGAGCAATCCTGCAATAGCCGGTGTTGACATTCTCGAAGGCTCGCTGTCAACGGGAACCCAGGTATTCAAGGACATCAAACCCATTGCAACCGTGAAAAATATTCAGCATGAGAAAGAAAACCTTTCAGTTGCGGAGAAGGGAAAACAGGTTGCGGTCGCGTTTGAGGGAATAACCATAGGAAGGCAAGTGAATGAAGGGGATATTCTTTATGCAGAAATCTCTGAGCAGGAGTTTCGCACGCTGAAAGAGCATAAAAAGACATTAAGCTCGGGAGATATTGAAGTGCTCAAAGAGGTTGCGGAGAAAAAGCGCGAGCAGAATCCCACATGGGGGATTTAAACCCAAGGGTTGTAATGGACTCTGTGTTTCCAGTACTCTGCACAGCGGCCCAATAATGCTCGTAAAGGCTTCTGTTGCTGTAATGTCAGTGTGGTAAACGGTGTTTGCACAGGCCGGCCTGCCCGCTCGTGTGCCTGTTCAAGTGCGGCGAGGTGGGTGTGCACGATACCCTGCAGAGGTTCAATATCGGATTCTGTATTAACACTTAGAGCCATCCGCTCCAGGCGCGATTCTGGCTTTTTACCATTCGGTTTTCCCGCTAGCCTTGTGAGCTCATTACGATACTGCCGCTCGAGAAGTTCCTGTATCTCTGGAGTGTAACTCGAAACAACAGGAAAGAGTGTTTCGTGCGCAACCCACAGGATCGCTGCTTCTTTCTGTGGATTTTCATGAACATACAGAGTATGTAGGTTATGACGGACATCATATGGCCGCACGAGTAAAACCTCGGGAAGGCGGGCAGCGGCGACGAGTACAGCCTCTGAGGCCATGCGCTTACGGTCAAGGTAATACCCATCCGGAAAGCTTTCCTTAACGTAATCCGTCAATCCACGGACGATCCTAGTAATATATCCACCAAATTGCTCGCGCAATTGCTGTTCTCTACGGTCAACGGTAGCATCACGACTTGCCTTGTCAAGGACATCGTGTAGGAGTCCAGCAATAACGATCTCTGGGGGCGCCTGTCCCAGTATCGCGAGCTCCGTTGCAATTGTTTTGGGGTGAAAAAAGAAAGATTCTCCTGAACGGCGCTTCTGCCACTTATGAGCGTTGTAGCAAAACCGCACAGCCCTCCTTATTTGTTTTTCGTGTCCATACGTGACATCATGGTTCTCCCTAATAATATCCACGAGCGACTCCCAATTAGCTACATACACCTTTTTTGTTGGATCGGACACAAGATGATGCAGAAGATCCATGCCATGTACATCTTTTGGCACACCAACAAAGATGTCGTGAGGACTCCCGTTAATCACCCGGCCTCCAACGTAACGAATCCTTGTTGGACTTCTCTCGGGGTTTTGATCAGATGGTGCAACTCGGCCTCTAGGCGATACTCTCCCACCTATCGATGACTGATCTGCTAATGCCATTTCTCCCCCAGTAATTAGGTAAGAGAAGCCTCTGAGCTATTTATATTTATATAACCATTAGGGAGTGGTAAGGGGCAAGCATTTATATGAGCCATCGTTTACGGCACCTCATGCCGCACATGCATTTTCTTTCCCAGAAAGAGATTAAAGCGATTCTGCAGCTGCTCGAGCAGCAGTTTGGTTATCATGAAAAGCTTCCTTACGTGTTTGCCAGGAGTGAAAAAAACAAAGTATATATCATAAATGAAGACATCAAAAATCTGGACATTAATCACATTCGCATGAATAGTGTGGGCATGTACTTTGGAGAGATTCTTGAGGATGGAATACGATTGAGCATTGAGGGATCGCAGATGATTGGGCCTCATGCACAGCTAAACATCACATTGCTCGATGACCGCGAAATGCAGGAATGGCTCAGAGGAGAGGATATCCCCAATCACTTTGGCCTGAGAGGGTATACGCTTATCAGGCACAAGGGCGATTTTCTTGGATGCGGTAAAGCCACAGAGAATAAAATTTTGAATTATGTGCCAAAGACGCGAAGGATACGTTCACATCTCGAGGAACCGGTTTAAGCGGTAATGCATAATGGTATGCGCTTCTGACTGCGTTATTCTGTCAAGTGCCTTGCGCGTGGGAGGTTTGATAGCGGCTAAGTGTCTTTTCCTATAAATCTTGTCTATCTCTGTGATAAGATCATAATGCGCTCTTGAGTGTGCCCCAAAAAAATCATCGTAGAAATAATCAGCGATGTGAGCGTAGACCTGCACTTCCACAGGGGTGATTCGTCCTTCGTTATCGGCAACTTCCGTGTCAAATTTGGTGTGATGGATGCCCTCGGGAACAATAAAGTGAGATTCGCGAAAGCCGTCGGGAGCTCGCGAGGTGATGATTCTCTTGAGAAGCCCATATACTTGGTTCGCAACTTTTTCATGGGGACGATTGCCTAGGCCTCCGCTGTCTGCGATGAATCGCAGCCCAAAAAAGTCATCAGGCAAGATATGAGCCCGACAGTCATCATGCAGTATGTAAAGAGGTTTTTGACGATACGTGGTAAGTGCGGATGCTGCCCGTGCCGCGAGTTTTGCGAAGACACGATGCATGCGCTTGACGCGCGTCGTCTCGAATCCCACAGTGCCGTGCTTCCCTTGGAAAGTGTACACTTCCAAATCACTCAACTGGGAGAGTGTGAGGGGTGAATAATATTTTCGAGCATCCCTCGAGCGCTTTCCGCCATATGTTCTCCAGTCCATAAGGCGCACGGCTACTTTCATGGCCATCTCTTCGGTTTCATTGCTCGGTCGCTCGCCTCGTTTATCACGCCTGAAATATTCCACAATATCTTTCTTAAACGTTCCTGTTGAGATAACTTGGCGCATAAGATGATCAAGGAGATCATATGGGACGTCCATCTTTACGATTGCATCTAGCGAAGGGTCACCGTTTGCGCCAAAGCGAAACATGCGTCTTCGATAGGCCGGGTCTGACACGCCTGTCAAAACGGGGGCGTGGGGCGTGAGAGGTCTAAGGATATCGCGGACGCGCTCTAACGCACGAAGCCCCTGTAATATTTTCGCGTCCAATTCTACGGCAAAATCGCGGTATTCATCCTCACGAAGATCCTCATGAAGATTCAACGGATTTGCAACGTATAAGAGGAGCTCAGCAATGGTTAACTGATCCTTGGGTAAATTTTCAGGGGAGCAGCACATCCACTCATAGAATTGGCTTTTCTCAACATCCAGCGCTAAGTGGTCAATGCCGGGAGTCATATGTTGGAGTGCTGTGCGCTTTGCCATAATGTCGGGCAGGAGATGCTTCTATAAAAATATTCCGCTTCCATATCACTTAATAGTAACAACAGAAAGTGTTGCGTGCCCGTGCGCGGAAGGCTGGGTAAGTGCTGTGATGAGTGTACGCGCAATATGTTTCGCCGCTTTATTAGCCCTAATCCCAAGCGTTCTGCGATCATCATACATGCCCATGCGTATGACAAATTCCTCGGGGTGATCAAATCCCCCATTGACAATAAACTGCACGGTATCTTGAACTCCGGAAGCAGAAATGGTCAGCGTCGCCTGCTGCCCGGCATAATCGCGCGCAAACCGCTTCAACTGCTCAGGATCATAATCAGCGTCAACACCGAGAATGCAATCTCCGCGCTCTGAGAGGTAATGCTCTTTCGTGAACTCAAGTGTTGTCGGGTGGAGCGCCTGTATGTTCTTATGCCCTGAAAATCTGAATGCAATCATGACCGCTACTTAATAATGTCTTCAATGGGCTTCTTTGTCTTGGCTTGTTTTGCCATCTTCGCGAGATCAACACCCAAGTCCTTGAGCGCCTTGACATGCATTTGCATGAGCTGCTCAACAATCGAGAGGACTCTGCTCATCTCCTCGCGTTCCTTCGCAAGCGTCGTCAGTGCTCCCTTATGAAAACCGATTTGCTCGTCCTTGCTTGTTTTATTTTCTGCCATGAACACCGTAAAAGGGAATCAGTTTAAAAAAGTTCCTTTTTAGATTATTTCCTTGCAGTAATAATGGTATAGCGAATTGCGCCTCGTTGCAGTAAGGGAAAGAATTCCATTATGGCTGTAAGGTTAGGAAATGCTCTCCGCAGACCTAGGACACGCACAAGTGGATATACGAGCATCCCAATCCGTTTATAATGCCGTACAGACGGGATCATGTGCGCCGTGATATCTCCACTGCGCACGCGCTTAAATCCAGCAGACCGCACCAAGCGTACGAGATGCCCATGCCGAAATACCTTAAGGGACGGCATCGCCGCCCTCCTGGCCGCGAGATCAACCATTGCCCGCTCACGTTCGCTCAACTCCCGATCCAATGCTAAACTGTACTCGAAAAGCGCGATCTTCCCATTCTTTTTCAAAACGCGATGGAATTCATGCAAGGCTAAAGATGGATCATAACTGTGCACTAAGCTCTCCATTGTGAACACCCCATCAAACGTTTTAGCTGGAAGCTTCAGATGATGATAATCCATGAGTTGAACGGACATTGAGTGCTCCATGTTTTGTTTCTGAATGAGGCTTCGCGTCGCTTGCACCTCAAAAGGGGTAATAGTGATACCCCTGATGTGATATCCATATCGTTTGGCTAGGTAAACTCCCGGGATTCCTTCTCCACATCCCACATCAAGCACCTTGCTTCCGCGGGGAAGACGAAGATGTTCGGCAACCTTATCTTGCATAAGTATGCGTGCGCATGCCTCTGTCACCTTTCGCTTGATGGGATAATATCCAAAATGCTTTGTACTGTTAACAAAGAAAGAGTATGAAAACCGAGAATAGGAAAAATACCTGGCAACGTTGTGAATGTTAGATCGCACAAAAGGCTAGGAAAAACAAGGGTATAAAAAACATTGCGTAGAAGATCTTAGGATATCCTCAACTCAATCACATCGCCGTCCTTGAGCTGATGATCCAGCCGCAATACTTTCTGCCCGGGAAACTTGACGGAACTTCCCCATATCCTCGCAAACCGGAACTTCGTGACAAAATCGCGGTGGAGTTTTTCACACACGCTGCGCAGGGTTGCGCTTCTGAACATGATCATGGGCTCATCCATGTCTGCTTTCTTTCCCACTTCCTTCATATATATTCTGATAAGGTCAAGCTTTTCATAAATGGCCAGCTTCAAATCGTCAATCCCCTTGTTTGCCTCCGCGGAAACAAAGAGGGCTCCCGGAAATTGTTTGTGGACTGCCTGGATCTGCTGCGGAGACGCCAAATCGATTTTGGTCACGACCGTGATTGCAGGCAAGTACACCGTAATCCCTTCGAGGAGATCAATGAGCTGATCCTCATTAATTGGGGTGCGAATGAGTACGTCAGCATTGCTCACCCTAAACTCGCGGAGGATTCCACGTATCGTTTCATCAGCGATTGGGCATTGCACAGTGCGTCCAATGCGGATTCCTCCTCGAATAGTCTTCGTGATCCGCACATCCGGTTTTCTGAGGTTTAAACGAACTCCTGTCTCATTCACTTCTTTTAAGAGTACGGCATAATGCTCGGGATGAAAGACATCCAATAACATAATAACAAGATCTGCGGTGCGTATGACCTGCAATACCTCCTTGCCCCGTCCAGTGCCCGCCGCCGCTCCCGCAACGATGCCCGGAACATCAAGAATCTGGATCTTTGCCTGATTATATTCGAGGAGTCCTGGGATGACCGTGAGCGTCGTGAACGCATATGCACCAACGGGAGAATGCGCGTTTGTCAACGCGTTGAGCAGTGTAGATTTCCCGACACTTGGAAATCCAAGCAAGACTGCAGTTCCATCACCAGTTTTGCGAACGCTGAACCCTTCCCCTTTCTTTCCACCGCTCGAGCGCGCCTCCCTTCGCTCTTTGAGACGCGCAAGTTTTGCCTTGACAAGACCGATATGGTGCTGCGTTCGCTTATTGTACTTCGTTTTTTTAAGCTCGTCTTCGAGATCCTTGATTTTATCGCCTGCTGATTTCCGCAGGTCTAGCGAGGCATCCTGAACCATACTGCTCCGAGGACGCAAAACCTTTATAAACTTACCTTTGAACAAAACAGCATGCATGAATTCATAGCGCGTGTCATGGCCGCCTGGCAGGAATTAATATCTGTTGTCCTTGCGAATAGCATCATTGCCATTGTAATCTTTTTTGTGGGTTTTATTATTGGGAGGGTGCTCGGCAAGGTTGTGGAGAAAATATTAAAGGAAATGGAGCTCAACTGGATTGTGGGGAAGACAATGGGGAAAAAATTGCCGCTCGCAGAGGGCATTGCAAAAGCGGCCTCTGCGGCAGTCTATGCAGTGACGATATTCCTTGCGTTGCGCCAGTTAGGGCTTGCGAAGGGGGTGTTTGTGGTTGTGGGTGCTGTTGTCTCGCTCGTGATGATCATCACCGTGTTTCTGAACGTCCGGGACTTTTTCCCTAACGTCCGCGCACGCCGCGCGCTGCTGAAGCAACGCCGGCTCGGGCAAAAAATACGGGTCCATGGAATCCAAGGCAAAATCATGCATATCGGGTGGATGCATACAAAAGTCAGGGCTGAGGAAGGGGACCAGTACATCATTCCAAATGCAACTGTGCTCTCAGAGTCTAAAGTTTTTCCAAAAGGCTGACAATATTGTAGATTTGCGTTCTCGTGTAAGCGTCCATATTGTTGTCATCCGCGAGGCTGTCAAGCTCAGAGAGGGCTTTGTTCGCCCGCACGGATATCTCATCTGAGTTTTCGAGAAATTTAATGGTGTCAGTTAGCTTCGTGCGCACGTTTCGGGGAACCGCAGGATCCTCACTCAACTCTCTCAGTTGTTCTAGAATATGGTTTACGTCCTCAATTTTCGCCATGTCCGAGCTCCCGCAGGACTTCCTGCTGGAGATCCTTTGCTTTCTTTTTGATGTGTGCTTCCTGCTTTTCAAGGTTCTTAATCCGAAGCTCAAGCATCGTTTTGCGGTCCGCGAGCGACTGCTCAACGCCGGGTTTCGGGGAATTTACCATGATGGGCCCAATGATTTTGAATACATCCGAGGCATCCTTAAGATGCTCCATTGCGGATTCTATCTCAATGCGCTGCGCGGTGAACTGCTGGCGCTGCGTGCTGAGTTGATGTGCTTGCTGCTCGAGAAGCTGCAGACGCTGGATTTTTTCTTGGGTCTCTTTACTTGGCGCTGCCATGAGCCACCTCTTGCATGCGTTCAAAGATGATGAGCATTTTTGTGATACTGTTGAGCGTTGCCCGGAGAGCAACACCGTCACGCGATGTAATTGTGACCGTTGTCCCCTTCGGAGTTGTCTTAACGGTATATCCCCCTCGATCATTCCTGGAATGCTGCTCGCGTATGCAGCGCATGAGCACCTTTGGATTCCCGGGAACAGTAATGACTGCCGTGTACGTCATCTCGCCTTGACTTTGGTCGATGTCGACCGTGTTTTAAAGAGGATCTTGCTGCCGCAGTACGGGCACCGTACGCGCTTCGTGACATAATCGTCAGAAACCTTCTTGTTGCAATAAAAGCATTTATACTTGACCATCGGGTTGCGCCTCCTCCTTTTTTGACTTTCTTGACTTCGACGCAGCTTTTTTTGTAGATTTCATCTTGATCTGATCATCAATATTGTCTGCCTTGAACTTGACCTGCTCAACGATCGTGTAGGCTCTTCCTGCGAATGTTTTTTTGCACTTCGTGCAATGCCATATCCCGGCGGATTTCCTGACAACGTTGAGCGAATGGCAGTACGGGCATTTTTTCTTCGCTCTCCGGATAGCTTCTATCTGCGCAAGCTTATTGCGAATGCTCGTTCCGTAGCGTGCGCCGAAGCGCTTCACACTGCCGTATCGTTTTTCTTCTGCCATCGTAATGGGAATTGGATCATGGGGCTACCCGGATTCGAACCGGGGTCTTCTGGTCCCAAACCAGAAAGGATGATGCCAAGCTACCCCATAGCTTAATGGTGCATAACCGAGTTATACACTCCCATTCTAAGGGTAACCCCTTAAATTAAGGATAGCCTACGCTTTTTAAATCTATCGGAAAAACCGATTTCTCTAGCAAATGTGTGAATACTTTGTTGCCTAATTTTAAAATAAAAACCGTTGGTGTTGGTTCCATCCATGCGAGCGTTAGTATTTGTGATCCATGTTTTTGTTGTTTCAACTTGGAAATTTAATAATATTTCTTTAAGGTCATTAATGAATGCTAAACCATTTGCTATTAATCTTGGCTCTTTACAAATTCCAAAGCGTATTTTTGCTTGCTTTTCAAACCAGATACTGCCTTCGCAGTCGAACGCCGTTCGTATGTAAGCTCTTGCAAACTCACGATTGCTCATAATCCAAAGAGGGACCCAAAATTCAGTTGCTGTTTTATTGCCTTTCGGCGCACCAGAAGCGTACAAATGTCTAGTGATGATTGCATTGAAGTAGCGATATTTAAAGCTTTTTCCGAATCCCATTCCATCTTCAAGTCTTCCATCGATACCATACTGTTGCTTTATCAAATCTCGAAATCGCTGTATTGTGCTTTTACTTCCAGAGCTGATATAAAATCCTTTAAGGTCTTTTGCCAAATGTCCGTCAAAAGTAAGATAGCTAAGAATGATAGCTAAATCTACGTCGCCGGAAGATCTTCGAGATAACATATAGAACCCTTTTAGTTTGTTAACCAATGTAAGAATTTCGAAGTATATTAATCTTATCTTATTATATATTATTTCAATGAATGAATATATGGGTCAAAGTAAATAATAGAACTCCAGTAAACTAATCTTTATGGGCCTATTCTTGTAAGTAGTCCTAAGCTCACTGTTCCGTTTGTAGGATCGTAGAGATCATCATCATTGAAACCATCGGTCATTAGGGGTCGTTGTCTTGCAGGTCCAAAAGACATTGCAATCCACTCACTCACCCCTCTCGTAAAATATGAGATATCTACGTTGCGTACTGAGGGGCGATCATTGGCATAGTGGCCGCTTAATTCATATGTGTGTCTGTCCAAATAGTTCGTCACATTTTCGGGAGCCGTTAAAGGGCTGAAGATATCGGAGGGGAGCGAAGAGATATAAGCGATAGGTGTTGTCAAAGGGAGAAGTCGCTGAACTTTGGATGGTAGCGTAATCCCTCCGCCAGATACACTCAAAGGAATTGCAGCAGCAGGATACTGGTTGTGGTCAATCCTGTAGGATTCGAGTGCAGTCGCAATAGCATAAAGATTTGAACGCTCCCGGCTCACTTTAGCACGGGTGTGTGCCTCGATAAAGTTGGGGAGAGCCATTGCCGCGAGGATTCCAATGATAGCGGTCGTGAC
>JAGVYU010000012.1 GCA_018303105.1 Candidatus Woesearchaeota archaeon
TTTCTTTGTTCACGTGATGGGCAAACGCCTCATTTGCCAACTTTGCCTGCGCAAGCTCAGACAGGCTGTGGATTTCTCCGCCGCCGTTGAGCCAGAATGGCTCCGTTGCGTTGAGCATTTGGGTTGCTTGTTCCGCAGTAATTTTGGGTTTCATGCTTCCACCTCAGAGGAGCAGGATGTATGCAAGCGCGGCTCCTACGGTGAGGAGAATCCCAACAAGCATACCCTGGATAAATGTTTTTACAAATGAGGGGTTGCGCTTTGCCTGCTCAAGGAGCTGCTCGATGCGCTCTTCCCCTTCCTGAATCTTTTGTTCGCGTACCGCGATTTCCTTTTCGCGGTCTAGGATTTTATTGACCTGATCGAGCATGCGTTCCTGGCTTGCCATCCAGTTGCCTATGCGCTCTTCCTGAGGCGCTGCTTTGGGCAGCTCAGCTTGCGGGGATTTTTTCTGGACCACGGTTTTGAGCTCTTCTACGCGCTCCTTAACATGGGATCGCATCTGCTCTAATGAGGTCGCATATCTCAGTTTTTTGGCAAGGTGATGGTCCTTAAAAACGTCTGCAACCCATCGCGCGAAGTCATTGCGCTGCGGAGTTACGTGATGGGTGAATGTGACTTCGTCCATGCGGTCAAGCGCCTTGAGCAGCTCTTCCAGGCTTAACAGCAGTTTTCCATCTTTTAACCAGAAGCCGTGACTCTCTGCTACAGGACTCAAATACTGCATCGCGTCCTCAACGCTTAATCCCCACATCATCCTCTTTTTCCCTTCTAGTATACTCTAGTAGATAGATTTCAATATACAAGAAGCAATATATAAAGGTATCGCTTTATCCAACCAGAGCTTTTTTAAAGTCGTCAGCGCCTGGAAACGTATGTATCAGATCAAGCAAATCCCTGAGGATTTTAGAGTGAAGGAGATCCCCTTGCGCTCACCTCAAACCGATGGAAAATACCTTGTGATGTATGTTAAAAAAAAGGGCATGAATTCTGAGGAAGTTGCGCGCAGGATTTCCTCAATCCTTCATGTTCCGCGAAAAAAAGTGGGATACGCGGGCAATAAGGACAGGCATGCCGTAACGGAGCAGTATATGAGCGTTCAGGGGGTAAAAGGGAAGGGAATATTGCTCAGCACGGGTGCTTTGGAAATAAGTGTATCGGGATATCTTGATGAGCCCATAACGCTGGGATGCCTGAAAGGAAACGCTTTTGAGATCACAATAAGGAATGTTGACCACCTCCCCGGCATACCCAAAAAAATATTGAATCTTTTTGGCCCGCAAAGATTCTCTGACAACAACGCTCAGGTAGGCAAGTTAATAGTTCAAAGAAAGTTTCTTGAAGCCACCCAGGAATTGGCCATGCGTGAGGCCAAAGTACATGATCATTTACAGCAATATCCTCAGGATGGCGTGGGAGCGCTCCTGCAGATCCCCAAGAAAGACATTCAGCTGAGAGTGCACAGTTATCAAAGCCTGCTCTGGAACAACATGGTGCGGAAAATAGCGTTAGAGCATCCCGACATCGAGGAGCTCCCGCTGATTGGATTTGGAATGGATGCAACGGGGGTTGTAAAGGATATTATTGAGGAAACGATGCGTGAAGAAGGCATTACGGAGCGTGATTTCGTTATCCGGGAAATTCCGAATCTCAGTGCCGAGGGGGCAGTGAGGAATGTGTGGATGCATCCAAGAAATCTATTCTGTTCTGGATTAGAGGATGATGACCTTAATCCGGGCACGAAAAAGTTTTTTATCCGCTTCGAGCTTGATAAGGGGTGCTACGCCACGGTTTTTATTGAGGCAATGTTTCCAGAAAGCTGATGACTTCATTCGCGACGTGCTCGATAGACTTGCTCCCGTCAAATCGTTTGACCTGGGTTCCATAATACTTGATTAAAGGGGTTGTCTTCTCATGGAATTGCTCAAGGCGATGCCGGATCGCTTCTTCATTGTCATCAGCTCTTTTCTCAAGCTTTCCCCCGCATGCGTCACAAATTCCTGATTTTTTTGGGTTCAGGCTTGTTGTGTTGTAAATACGACCGCATTTCATGCATGTGAGTCTGTTGGAGATGCGCTCAACGACGAGACTGTCAGGGACATGAAGATACATAACGACATTCAGCTTCACGCGAGCAGCAAGCAGCTTGGCCTGCTCCACATTTCGGGGGAAGCCATCGAGGATAAACCCCTTCGTACAATCAGGTTCTGCGATTCTATTCAAAACCAGTTGAAATGCCAGTGCATCGTCAATAAGGTCTCCTTTCGTGATGATGCCCTCAATTTGCTTTCCCAACGGTGTTTTTTTAGCGATCTGATTCCTGATGAGCTGTCCCGTTGATATCGCTGGAATACCATATAATTGTGATATCCGCTCGGCCTGCGTTCCTTTTCCTGAGCCTTGAGGGCCTAAGATTAAGAGTCTCATCCGAGGTACCTGAGATCTTCCTTGAACTCCTGATCGTCATTCCATGATGCTGAGAGCTTTTTAAGAATGTTCAGAAGCTGAGGCCTAAGCTCGTCCCACTCTTTCATAACCTCAGTGATGAACAACGCTTCGCTCTCGTCCGTTGAGTCCAAATACGGTTGCCAACCCTTGCGTTCCAGGACCATGACTCTGCCATACACTGTGTAGATTGCCTCTTTTTCATGATCGGTAAACGCGCGCGCTTCATGGATGCCCGTGAGCGTGCTTTCAGGATGGAGCGTATCTTCAAGCAGTTTAGCGATATCCTGAAGTTTCTCTGTGATTTTCCTTCGGACTTCACGAAGAGGATACTGATCATGCTCGATTGTATCCAAATCAAAAAACTGATTTAGCGCATCATAACTGGGAAGCTCGTATCGCTTCTGCGGCGCCTCGTACTTTTCCTTGATTCCCATACTCCTATGGAAAAATCGAGGATATATAAAGATAGACGTTGGTCCCGGTAAACTTAAATAAGAGGGAGATGGTGCAGGCACGATGGACGTGAGAAGAATTCTTGCATTATACGGGCTTTCCGCGAAAAATATTTCTCGGCCACCACACGCTGCATTGACCCACGTATACCTGATTGACGGAAAATACGTGCTCCGGGGTAGACCCTGTTCGAAAGAGGCGCTGCATAAATTTAGGGAGGAACAGAGATTGATGAGGCGTGTACGCATACACGTCCCATATGAAATGCCTTCTTTGTTAAAAACAAAAGCCAAACAGGAGTTTGTCATACGCAATAAAACACTATGGACGGTGTATCCCCTGCTGCCCGGGCAGATCCTTTGTCCATGGCAAACTGCTTTCGATCTTCCAGAAAACAAGCAGCGTAAGATCGTGCACGTTGCTAAAGAGATTGTCAGAAGAACACGCTTTTTACGAACGCCGGATTGCGCGTTTATTAACGAAGTGGAAAATAAGCTAGAGCGTATGCGAACGGAGCTGTCTCCCCACACGGTTAATCGTGTTAAAACTGCGCTGCAAACCTCAAGAGCATACACCAACTCCCTCAAGAACGGATGTTTTGTGCACGGTGACCTGCATACGGGAAACGCGCTCGTGGATGGCAGAGGGAGAATCACGGCCCTCCTCGACACGGATTGGTGCAGGATTGGTACGCGATATGAGGACATCTCCTATTATACGATGATGATGTTAAGAGACTTCAACACAAATCCAAGAAAGTGTCTGACGAAGAATCTCATTCGCAAAAAACAACGATGGTTTGGCAGCGAGAACAAGATCTTTGACGCATTCATTATACTCTACTGCGTGTTTGATATGGATCTTTTTATGCATTCCCGGCTTCCCAGAAAGTACTACATGTTCCAGAAGCAATTCATGGAAAGAATCTGTGAGTTGATATAAGCCACGGGAGACTTCCTCACTTTAAAGATAGTGTTGGGAATTATCGAGATACGCCTCAAATTTCAGATATTCATTTGCATGAGCCCTCTGTTTAATTTGGGCTGCTCAGAAAGTTTAGCCAGGAGCAACAGGCATTTGGATTGCTTTTGCTAATTCTTCCAAAGTTTCGAATGTGTCAGTAAGAATCGGATGATCTAGTCTGGCCACTTCAGGTCGCACAAGTTCTATTTTAGCGACGAGATCATCATGCAGCTTTTGCGCGGGGGTCTCTAAGGGATATCCAAAACTGGCTGCTGATTGAAGATTCATAGAAGCAGCAACCATGATGCCATAAATCTCTGCAATTTGTCCTTCTCGGTCCTGATAGTGGTACTCCATGATTCATGAAATCCCAGGAGTACATATAAATATTATTGGTATTAAGAATATAAAGCCCCCTGGAGACTTCCTCACTTGCGTTCAGAGCCTCCAGGTTTTTTCGCTTCGCTCAAGCCCCCGAAGACAACAATGATTTCCGAGCGACCTGGAGCAAATTCCTACCATTCAAAATTTGAGTTCATTTCGTTTGAATATGAGACTATTCATCCAGACGATATTCTTATTTCGCCCTCTGAATTTTTTGTGACAAAAACTTCAATTCCTGATAAAGGATATTGTGGGTAATTTTCAAGTACCGTTCCGGCTGCTGCTAGCATATCGGCATCCTCGCTGATTACAACCATATGTACTTTTCCTTCGTAGTAGTAGAGTCTTATTAGGGCGGCATTTGAAGGAACTCGTTTAGCAGCTTCATCGTAGCAGGATTTATGCTCGATATTCATGAGCTTTGCCGTCACGTTGTTGTAGCAAGGATGATCTATTGCAATAATGTTAAACTGGCTAAAGTTTCCCTGTAAAATATATTTATCTGCTGTGCCCATTCGCAGTTTGATCCGCTGATTTGGACCTGGATCGCCTTTTTCAATTCCCTTAAGGATAGAAGTGCCAACCAGTATAGCTAAGGGACCTCGAGTCCCCGCATCTTTTGATCCCTCAAATTTGTAATTTGTGCCCCAAACGATCATGCCTGTGAAAGTCCCATTCTCTATAAACATGTTTGGAAACTCTCTTAAATCTAATGAAGGGACAGCAGGGGTCTCCACTTTGCGAGTATCTATAGCAGAATTTCCATTCAAGTAAGATTGATTGACAGCTGCATTGGCCCGTTCCACTGGATCTTGTGTTCTTGAGATTTCCGAGTTACATCCAACAAGAAAAGCAAGAACTAAAAGATATAAAACAATTTTCATGGAATACTCCCAAGTCATCAACTATTTAAATGTAAGCCCCCGGAGGGATTTGAACCCTCGACCTGCGGTTCTTTTAACGTTTCCGTATACAAAACCGCCGCAATAGCGACTATGCTACGGGGGCAATAGTGGAGTTAAGAATTGGAATTCCGTTTATAAGCTTTTGGTCGCGACAAAGTTTATACGGCGGCGACGAGGCGGGGGTTGTCCCTTACGGGGTGCCGAGTAGGGCATTTTGCGCAGCAAAATGACCGTCGCCTGCCAATTCTATCATAGAATATGATTAAAGTTGAGCTACTGGAAAAAATCCTTTAATGCCTGTACAAATTCAAGAACGCTTTGATCTGGTACACGAGCATGTTGAAGTCGTTCATGACCTCTCCCTTGTACTGGTTCGTGTACGTCTTGTACAAATACCTATCCACAATCGTGCGGACGAAGTGAAACACGGGCTTCGCTTCCCAGCGATGCTCATAATCCGTTTCGAAGATCGCGTCAAAAATGAGCTGCACTTTTCCCTGGTTGAGCTTGATCTTGACTCCGTCTTTTTCAACCTCGACTTCCTTGATTCCCGTCATGAGGATTCTCACGCGTATGATGCTCTGCGCGTAATCCGTGATTTTCTTCCACGGCTCGACTTCGATCTCTATGTCTTTCCCGTTCGGAGTAACCCGCTCAATGTTTTTCTTCTCATGTTTATCATAGCCTTTTTCCTCAAAATACTCATCAATGAGAGAATACAGGTCTGCTACGCTAAACAAGCCTTCATACGTCATTCTTCGCTTGTCCACGAGAATCTCGCGCTCGCTCATGTGACCCTGATCCTCGATGCGTCTGTGATCGTTTCCATTCCGAGTTTCTCCTTTATAAGCCTATGCAATTTATAGTTCGTAAAATAGAGCGTGTCATACCATTCGCCTGTGATTTTCTTGAACGCGATGTAGTTGTTGTAGAAGTCCCGGAGCGACCGCAACCACCGAGTTTTTTCATAGCGGTTCTTGTAATCAAGCTCGAAAGACCCTCCAATATCGACCTGGAGCTTGAAATGCTGCTTTTGCACTTTCTCCCCATTCTCAACGGATTCAACATCCCTGATCTGCCACGTATGAAACACAAGTTTGATGTGGTATTTGCAATACTCCGTCCAGTTTTTACTACCAATCCACGTGAGCTCATGCTCATGACCTCCTATTTCATCGTTCCACTTGTTAACCGTCTCCTGAAACTCATACCCTTGGTCAACGATCCAAGTCCTGATCATTGTGAGGAGGCCATTATAGTCTCCTATGCCGGTATACCGTATGCGAAGGGTGCGCACGGGAATGTTGATGGACATTGAATTCCTCAGAGAAATGATGTTTATAAAGATTGCTTATTTCAACGGCCTCTTCATATCCCAGTAGAACGTCTGGTCTTCGCGCTGCGGCAGGTACGTCGCGATGTTAAAGTACGTCTTGAGCGCTTCTTGGAAGCGGTACATTTCATTATAGAGATCGCGCCTGTGCTGCGCTATTCTTTTGTTGTAGATGCGTCGTGTGAAAAGCGTATGCATGTGTTTAAGCAGCGAATCCTTGCGCCATGAGCCCTGCGCGTCAAACGCCACCCTTCCTGAAAGCCGCACTTCACAGTCCCCTGTGTTGACTTTGTACTTGACATTATTGTGCATCGTCTCTGCTTCCTTCATATAAAGAATATGAAAATCAATATCGAGCATATACATGAAGTACTTCGTGTTCTCAAAGCCCGGTGGGTATTTAACGCAGCGCCACCATATGAAGATTTCCTCGCCCGCAGTCTGATGAAAGATGTGATAGTACAGTTTCTCGGGAAACTTTTCATCATCATACGTTACCCATCCGTTCTCTACGAGCCACTCGCGCATCATCAAGTACAAATTTTTCATGGAGAACATGGCTTTATGCTTGAGCTGCATCCCGGGAACTGCTGCAACATACATTTCTTTAAGCTTGCTTAAGCGATGCGTACTGAGCGGCATATGCACACCGGGGCAATTTCACTTTATAAGGTTTTTCTTTTTGACGGGGCATCATACAAGAAAGATGTAAAAGAAACCCTAAAGTATTTAAACGAAATTGCATTTTGAAGCTGGATGCAAGTGGGCATTGTAGGCAAGGCGAACGTTGGAAAGTCAACATTTTTCAAAGCAGCAACACTGGCTGAAGTGGAGATCGCGAATTACCCTTTCGCAACGATTAAACCCAATACGGGCGTAGGGTATGTGAAAGTCCCGTGTGTGGATAAGGAGCTTAACACGCAGTGCAATCCAAGAGAAGGATTTTGCATTGAACATAATCGGTTTGTGCCCGTTCAGATGATAGACGTCGCAGGACTAGTCCCGGGTGCTCATGAGGGCAAAGGCATGGGTAACCAGTTTCTCGATGACTTAAACCAGGCAGATGTACTTATTCACGTTGTTGACGCAGCGGGATCAACGAATGAAAAGGGGGAGTACCAGGCTCCAGGGTCAAATGATCCTATTAATGATATCAAATTCCTTGAGATTGAGCTCGACATGTGGTACCTAGGAATGATGAAGAAAGTCTGGGAACGGTTCTCACGGCAGGTAACCCAAGAAAATCTTGAGAATTACAAGGCGATTGTCAAGCAGTTCTCAGGCCTCGGTGTGTCTGAGACGATTGCAAAAATAGCGATGAAGCAACTCAATCTGGAGAGTAAGAAGATCGGCCAGTGGAGTGAAGAGGAAACCTTCCATCTCGCGCAATTGTTAAGAAAGATGACGAAGCCCATGATTATTGCTGCGAATAAGATTGATGTTTCTATCGCGCGGGAAAACCTGAAGCGCATGCAGCAGGCGTTTCCAGAGTATAAGATCATCGGATGTTCAGGAGATTCTGAGCTTGCGTTGAGGGAAGCCGCAAAGCACGGGCTCATCAAGTATATTCCGGGAGAAACGGAGTTCCATATTGTGGATGATGCAAAGCTGAGCGACAAGCAAAAGGCCGCCCTCGCATTTATCAAAAGCAATGTGCTCGACCCTATGGGAAGCACGGGTGTGCAGCATGTTCTGGACGCTGCCGTGTTCGAGCTGCTTAAATACATTGCCATCTTTCCCGGGGGAGTGCATAAGCTCGAAGACCAGTTTGGAAGAAGACTTCCCGATTGTTTTCTCATGCCTCCGGGAACGACCGCGTTGAGTTTCGCGTTCAGAGTCCATACGGATCTTGGCACTCATTTCATTCGCGCAATAGACGTAAGAACAAAAATGGCCGTGGGAAAGGAACACCCCTTGAAACATCGGGATATTATTGAGATTGTGAGCGGCAAGTAATATCCATTCCCAGCTTTTTGAGTTTTGCATCGAACATCATATAGCCCCTCTGGATATGCTCAATTCCTGATATCATTGTCGTATTCTCCGCAGCGCTCGCTGCCAGAACAAGCGCGGCTCCTGCGCGCAGGTCAGTTGCGGTTACGTTCGCTCCGGAGAGAGATGCCCCTCCAGGAATATGTGCTGCGTCTCCTTTGACCGTTATCCCGGCGCCTAAGCGGTTTAACTCATTGATATATGCAAAACGCTCCGAAAATACAGTATCCTTAACAACGCTTTTTCCCGCTGCCCGGGCAAGCGCAGCCGCTACGATAGGCTGAAGATCCGTTGGAAATCCAGGATACGGCTTTGCCATGATATGCTGCCCTGTTAACGCTCTGTCGCGATACGCCCGCATGACATTTTGTTTTATCTCCGTTCGAATCCCCAGCGCATGCGCGATCTTGATCGGTGTTGCAAGATGCTCAGGATTCACATTCTGGATTCGAATGTCATTTCCTTGCAGCATTCCTGCGAGGAGAAGAAACGTTCCCGCTTCAATTCTGTCTGGAATGACACGCATCCGGACTCCTGACAGCCTGGACACTCCGCTTATTTTCATAGTTCGGTTTTCTACTCCGATATCGACCCCAGCCGCCCTGAGGAAATCGACGAGCTGCATCGTTTCCGGTTCAATCGACGCGTTAGAAAGTATAGTAGTTCCCTCCGCACACGCAGCTGCGAGAAGGGCCTGCTGTGTCGCCCCTACACTTACGTGAGGGAAATCAATGCACGCCCCTTTAAGTTTTTTCGCGGTGAGTTCATACTGTCCATGCCTCACGCGTATGACTGCGCCCATTCTTCGGAATACGAGTTCATGCAGGTCTGTTGGCCTGGGTCCTAAGATACATCCACCGGGAATGGCGATCGTCGCACGTCCCATCGTGCTGAGCAGCACGGATGCGAAGAGGATAGACGCGCGGAGCTTTCCCATATGTTCGTACGTTGCTGCAGCTGATGTGAGTTTATTCGCAAAGATTCGGATATGATCCTGTTGTGTTTTGATAGAGACTCCCAGCTCCTGAGCGATGGAAATCATATTGTCAATATCAGTTAGCGAAGGAATATCCTCAAGTACGCATGGTTTCCGTGTTAATACTGCCGCGGCAATGAGGGGAAGCGCAGCGTTTTTAGAGCCTGAGATACTCACTGATCCCTGTAATCGTTTTCCGCCTCTGATTACAAAGTTAGCCATATGGAATAATCTCCACTTCAGGCTGCAACAGCACACCTGATTTCTTTTTTACGGTTTTTTGAATGTGGCGGATAAGCCATACAATGTCACGCGACGTGGCATTTCCCGTATTCACTATCCAGTTTGCGTGATGCTCGGACACTTTAGCTCCTCCTTTTTGAAACCCCTTTAATCCTGCTGCTTCAATAAGCTGCCATGCTTTCCTGCTCTTTGGATTAATAAAGGTAGATCCAGCACTGGGCTCACTGAGGGGTTGTGTTTGAGTTCGATAGATTAGGGTTTGTTTTATCGTCGCTTGAATAAAGGTGTTTGGCTTGCTCACGAGTTTAAATGTTGCCTCAACGATAATATGACCCCGCATTCCTCTATGATACGCAAATGAGAGTTTTGATTTGGGCAGTATTTTTGTCCCTTGAGGTGTAAGCACCGTCACACTCTCTAAGACATCACTCGTCTGCACGCCATATGCTCCCACATTATTTGCGACTGCTCCCCCGACGCTTGCCGGGATTCCTATTAATTTCTCCAAACCCGAGAGATTATGGGCTGCGCATTTCAAGATAAGGCTTGATAAGGGCAATCCAGCTCCGACGCGTACGCGCTTGCCAGAGAACGTGAGGGCCATGAGCTTTTTGAGCGAGATCACGCATCCCTTATACCCCTTGTCGGAGAAGATAAGATTTGAACCTCTCCCCAGGATAACATAGCGTATGTGCTCCTTGCGCAGCCGTGCAATAAGAGATTGAAGTTCTTGAACATTCTCAGGCGTAGCAAAGTATGATGCTGGTCCTCCCACCTTCATGGTTGTGTGGTGTGATAAGGGTTCTTTTTCCCGGACATTACGGCTTTTTAGTGCGTGCATGATCGTTCAGTATTGTTTTAACAATGAGGGGCGTTGGGTTGCCGGGTAGGCATGCTGCGCATGCGTTGGACATCGCTCGTAACCTCTTCTGCGTAAGCAAGCGCAAGGTGGGAAGTAGCTCCTTATGAAGCCGTTGCGACGGAATCATGATAGCGGTTCCTTTATGCGCGGCGTACAGCGCATTATACAACTGGTGGTTGTCCTTCACGTGCGGATGCGGAACGATGATTGCGGGTTTTCGCGCTGCCCATAATTCAACAAGGCTTGTCGCTCCTGCCCTGCATAGAACAACGTCTGCAGCTGCGTAATAAGCGCTGAGGTCTGCCAAAAAGTCCCGTACAATCATTTGTTTATATGTACTGTATTTCGGAAGCAGGGGATCATAATATTTTTTTCCCGTGACGTGAATAATGAAGATGTGTTTCTTCTTTAATCGAGGGAGAATGCTGCATACTGCCTCATTAATGTCCTTCGCTCCATTCGTGCCTCCAAATGCGAGGAGGACAAACGTGTGTCTGGGGATGCGGAGTTTCTTACGTGATCGTGCTTGGGAAAGATGGAAGAGATGGGATGCCACGGGATTTCCGCAGAGCATTGTTTTCGATTTGAAATATCGCTCTGGTCCTGGCAGGAATGCAATGTTCAATTTGGAAAACCTGCTCAGGAGCCGGTTTGCTCGTCCCGGCAGCGCGTTTTGCTCGAAGAGGTATACGGGAATGCGAAGCGATCGCGCAGCGAGCACCGCCGGAATAGTAAAGTATCCCCCCATGCTGAGGACAATCCCGATTTTTTTTTGTTTTAGAATGGTTCTCGCGTCAAGATACGCTTTCGATAGCTGCATGAGAAACCGAGGAGTTTCAATAAGCGTATGCTTCGCTTCAAGATCAAGCAGGAAAGGGGTTCCGGACACATAAGGCTTCATGGCACGGTCCGTGAGATAAAAGACATTATGGCGCTTTCGCAGCGTCTGTGCGAGCACATTCCCCGGCTTGACATGGCCCAATGTTCCCCCCGCCACGATTGCAATGCGCATGATATGATGACAGATCGCTGATTTATAAAGATAGTGGACCATAGCGGATCGAGATTGCGTAAACACTGGGCTATTTAAGAATGCGGTAAACTTATAAAACCAAGCTGTGTTTCTAAGGGGGACGTATGAAAAAAACAGGCCCTGTTTTAACGGGAATAGGTGCGAGCGCTGGCATCGCGGAAGGATTCGTTAAGATCGTGGAGGGAATACGAGACATATCAAAATTTAACGAGGGGGATATTTTGGTGACGGAAATCACTGAACCTTCGATGGTGATAATGATGAATAAGGCTGCGGCCATTGTAACAAATCTGGGTGGGATAACCTCTCATCCGGCTATACTTGCCCGTGAGCTCGGGATCCCCTGTGTTGTTGCAACCAAAACGGCTACGACCATGCTGAAGGAAGGAATGAAAGTTAAAGTTGACGGGACCAAGGGTGAGGTCTACATCGCTGAAGATGATAAAGAATAACCAGCAGCAGTATCCTGAATGGATAGATGAGTTTGCTAGATCGTTTCATCATGCCTTTAAAAAAATGGTTCCTACAAGCTGGGGTCCTGTTGACGGGTGGGCGCTGCTCTCGCATCTGAATGGCTCTTTTATAAGGAAACTTCATCAGTCGGTTAAGAAGGTAAAAGAAAAAGAGACCTCTATAAAAGAAGTTGCTGAGAGTTTTTCTTGCCCTTCAACACTACGTCTTGCTTTATATTTTCTCGCCCTTGAATATCAGTTCCAAAGCGACAAGGATAAAAAGCAATTCAAAGAGATAATAGAGTTTTTTATTGATGTTCTTAAAGAGATGATCAGAGAAGATATTTTTGCATATGATAGAAACATCACACATACCTCCGAGGAAATAAAAAATATCGTAAACAGTACTCCATGGATAAAAGCAGACATTCCCATGGCAAAGGAGGTTGGAAAATTATATAGTAGCTTAGCTTCTTTGGTGTATGCAGAGTATAGGGATTTTTTCCCCCAAGATGCACATGATATTTATGGACCCTATGATGTATCGAGCAAATTCGGGAACGAAGCAATCCTCCTTATAAAGCACTTCATAAAAATTCGCCCTAAGGAAATATGGCCAGATCTCAAATCTTCCTATGATGATGTAAAAATATTTCAGGTGCTGAAGCACGTTAAATTCAGTTGTGAAGTTATTGGTATGCATTCTCTTTATGAAGGAGATATTGTGAGGAATACCGTTGCACTAGCAGTAAGGATTAACAACAAATTCGTTGATGATATACGTGAGGTCGGGCGTGCTCATGAAGAGATTGCCAGAATCGCCACCGACCATTCACGGGTATATGGGGACATGTCCGAGGCAGAAGTAAAACTTAAGTTTTTGGAATGGTTATGCTACCAGTTCTTTGGATTCTTCCGGATAGCGAATGTTGACTGGCGTCCTACTCAGGAAATGATGAGGAGTGTTAAAGATAAGCAAATTCCGAATAGATGTGAAATTAAAGAATTTCCATCATGGGAAGAATACCGCTCAAGTAAGAACTTTGAAATCTTCTGGTTAAAAGATTTGTACCATAACAGTCATTGAAAAAAATGAAGAAAAAAAGGACACACGCTAGAGTGAAGCAACAACAAAAACAAGAGTTAAAGTGAGGGTGAATATCCAAGATGTGACTGCGATCGTCTGCTCCCCCCATCCAAGCCGGAGAAGCACATAGTGAAATGGCGCGATGGGGAAAAGAGTTCTCCCAAGAACCATTCGGGAAAGGATTTGAACAATTGATGTTCCTCCTTCTATAACAATAAAAAGTCCAGCGATAAAAACGAAATATTTGAGCTTTGCGAAGATCGCAATCATCGCGAGGAGTGATCCCAATAAGCTGGCCCCCGCGTCTCCCATGAACAATTTCGCGCGCGGAGCATTAAACACAAGAAAACCCGCGGTTGCTCCAATCACTGCAAGGACAAATGGTACAAGAGCTGTTGACGCAATGGCCAGGAGTATGAAAAACAGGCCTGAGAGGATAATGATAAAGTTCCCCGCGGCCATGCCATCCAAACCGTCTGTAATGTTGAATGCGTTCACGAAAAATACGAGGAATAATCCGTTAAACAGGAGATATGGGATGCTTCTTGACGTGGTATAATAAAAAACGATGCAGAACGCGACTGCGAGAATGAATTGAAGGATGAGTCGAGTTCTCCAGCGCAATCCCGTCGCGCTTCTCCGCGTGATCTTCAGGGCATCATCGGTTACGCCTATCGCAAAAAAGAGTGTGGCAAAAACGAGGATGATAAAATAGTCTGACGTATAGAGGAAAGGTAGAGAGGCAACAAGCGCAAGCAATATGATGATGCCACCCATCGTCGGCGTTCCTTGTTTCTTCTTGAATGACTGTAAGAGCACGAATTCTTTAATTCCAATCTTGCGTGCAAGAGGAATATAGAAGAGTCCAAACAGTACACAGAGGATTAGAGGTACAAAAAAGCTAAGCGCCATACTCATGAACTGTAGCTCAGAATGCGGATTTATAAGGTTTTGGGCACTTTCAGGAAGGGCGTGGGATCCACGGGGATTTTGTTCTTTCGTACCTCAAAATGGAGATGTGTGTAATCATAAACGGTTCCATCTGAGGGTACATTTCCTGTTCTTCCCACATATCCAATGCACTCACCGACTCGCACAGTTCTTGGATGACCCTCGAAACTGTCCAAATGTGCGTACCAAAACTCAAAATGTCCGCGCGCGACAATAACCGTGTTCCCATAAAGATCCGATATCTCGTGGCGCATACGTCCACGTGCCACGGAGTATACCGGGTCTTTCGCATCCGCAGGCAAATCAATCCCTGTATGATAATCGCCGCCTCGTGCCGCCATATAGTATCCAATCGGACGTGGCACCACATGTGCAGCAAGTGGATATGCTTTCGTGTTTGAGTTGTGTTTAATTTGGCTTGCGAATGTGTCAAGCCCAACCATGCGCGACCCTTTGAGGAGGATAGCATCTCCTGGTTTTGTGTAGGAGAACAGCGCTTTGGTAAGGAGTTCTTTAGTTGCGCAGAGAGTATATTGGAGATTGCTCTTCCTGAGTACCTTGGCGGTAGTGCGAACATGTTCACCTAACAGAAAAATATGGTCGAATGGAGCTCTAGCAATGATGCCTGCTGCTTCTTCATGTTTTTTCGCAGTCCATTTTCCAAGCTCGGCCATATCCCCAAATACAATTAACTTTCTTCTTTTTCTTGTGATCGCAACAAACGCCCCTACCGCATTTGCGAGGGATGCGAGATTCGCGTTGTATGAGTCGTTGTAGATGAGCACGTCATTAACAAAGAAGACCTGAGACCTGCCCTGAAGAGGGAGATAATTGAGCATTGCGTTCTGGATATCCCGTGAGGAAATGGAAAACTGCGATGCAACTGCGATCGCTGCGAGTGTATTGAGCACGTTATGCGTTCCAGGCACGGGAATCCGCAGCGTAAAAGATTCTCCTGGAGTGTTCACGCGACCGTTCGTAGCTCCGTCTGGAAGTATCCGAATCGAATGAGCTCGAATGTGTGCATCAGGGTGTATTCCAAACGTGACAACTTTTGTTTTTGCAAGCGCGTGCATGGCGTCATAATATGGAGAATCCCTATTGAGCACAATGATCGAATGCTTGACTGTGTTCAAGTAGCGTATAAGCTCTGTTTTGGCTTCGAAAATCGCCTTCTGAGATCCAAAAGCGCCAATGTGCGCATCATGAATGTTTGTAATAATCCCAATAGACGGTTTAGACATCCTGCACCGATGCATGATCTCTCCCTTCTTGGATACGCCTGCCTCCAGAACGGCGATATCATGGTGTGAGGTTAAGCGGCTCAATGTCAGGGGAAATCCCTGCTCACTATTGAAGTTTCCGGCGGTTTTCAGCACAGAATATTGTGTGCTGAGCATGAGCGCGAGCATTTCCTTCGTCGTTGTTTTCCCATTGCTGCCGGTTATAAACACAAGCGGTATGCGAGTACGGGCTCTTCGGAACGCTGCAACATCATCAATGGCTTCTTGAACACTGGCCACACGAATAATTCGCTTGTCCTTCGGAGCTTGTTTTTTGTTTGTAAAGATATATGCTGCTCCCCTCGTGAGCGCATCTTCAACATAGTCGTTTCCATCAACATATCTCCCTTTAAACGCGCAAAAAATGTCTCCTTTTTTGATTAGTCTTGAATCTATCTGTAAACGTGCATGAAGGGCTGCAGTTTTTGAGAGACGGCTAAGCACGCTCATATATGTACCGGGCGAGTTTCCTCACTTCTGGATTAAAGCTCAGCTTGAATTTTCCGTACCCTTGAATATTTGGTTTATGACCTATGAGGGAGATAGGAAATAATCCCCACAGATTATACTCGGTATGCCCTAAAGTCTTGTAGTGTTGGATAATTCGCCATTGGAGCAGGTTATTTGCCGCAGTTTTGAACGCAACATCGTTGGAAGCGCCGTATACCCAGTTGATTTTTCGCTTGAATTTCCATATCCATGCTGCTGCGATAATCTCGGAATTGCGCCTCGCGATCCACATATCTGCACCATCGTGCTCACGATACTTTAAAAATTTGTGCCTAAGAGCCTTGAAGGGTAAAACCTGTGCTCCCTTCGCATGCATACGTTTCTCATAGAGAGCGTAGAAAGATATGAATGCATTATCGCTGTTATCAATGGCGATCGCCAGCGACTGTTTCTCCGCATAGCGTATAGCCGTTCTGCATTTTTTATTAAAGGACATGAACAGAGAATCGAGTGGTTGCTGAAGATCTATGAGCGTTGTGATATCCTGTTGGTCTGTACATTGCCTCTTTCCACTGACAAGCGAAATGGCATTGTCAGCATAGAGAATAATTTTCAGCGCTCGAGTTACGCGCGGCAACTTCATGATTTCCGTAAACATCATACGGCAAAGCGTTTTTCGGTGCCTTACTGAGTCAATAATCACAGGAGCATTTCCTGAACGCGTGCCAAACTCAATACCTGTGCTTAACCAGGGCACGCGAAACTTAAGGAGGCTTTTCAAAGGGTGCCCACGCTCGGCATAAACCTCGCCCACAAGGACGGCAATCGGCTGTCCATGCTCATACGCGCAGAGATACACACAAGGATGTCCAATGTCTTGCTGAGTCATGTAGTAGAGCGGCGTATGGAAAAAATTCGCGTCCTTGGAATGCGCAAGAACATATTCCCAATCCTCAATATTAACGTCTGTTCTGAACGTGGTGCTCATGCGGCAGCTGCTCCGTATATTTCTGTAATGCTCCTTCAAAATTGCTTGAGGACATGAAGAGGACAGCAGTTGGGATTGAACCGTGGCGTTTGAGATATGTCACAACGACTTCAGCGGTCTCAATACACTGAACATGAGGATGTTTGAGAATCCGCGCATAGTCTTGAGGTGTTGCAAGCTGTTCTTTCGTGAGAAGCCGTGATGGCTGCACCCGGTAAATAATCACTTCATCAGCGTCGTTGAATGAATCCATGTAGCGTGCAACATAGCGTTTATTCCTGCTGCTTCCCGTATACGGTTCAAAGAGCGCTATGAGGTGATGGTGGGGAAACTTCTGCTTCACTGCTCGCACGGTCTCACGCACTTTGCTCGGCTGATGCGCGAGGTCATCAATGACGATGAGTGTAGGGCTTTTATACACGATCTCCTGCCTGCGCTGTGTTCCTCTAAATGTCCGAAGCGCTTTTTCAATTGCGGAGTCTGGTATTCCAAGCGTTTTCGCAACAAGGATCCCGGCGAGCATGTTTTCGACATTGTGCTCTCCATAGAGAAATGCAGCATAGTGATTTGATTTTCCTTCGTAGAGAACATCAAATGTTGTAAGCGGATTATAGATGATGTGGCGCGCAGAAATGGCTGATGAGGGCTGTAGTCCGTATGTTAATCCGGTTTTTTCGGCATGGGTAAGCACAACAGAAAGTTCTTTGTTGTGGTCAGATACTATGACGTGGGCATCGGATTTAAGACTTTGGAATAAGTGAACATATGCTTCCTGATATTCCTTATCCGTCGGATACACATTAATGTGATCAAGTTCAGCGCTTGTGAGTACAACGATATCAGGATGGTAATACATGAATTTCGGCTTTTGATCCGCATCTGAGCATGGATATTCGTCGCCTTCAATAACAAAATACTTTGATTTAGTGATGCGGAAGCTTTTGTCAAGGTTTTTTGGGATGCCGCCAATCAAATAGCTGGGTTGCTCTCCCGCGGTTTCGAGAATCCACGTTATGATCGCCGTTATCGTTGTCTTTGCGTATGTGCCCACAACGCATATGACCGTGTAGTCTTTGAGGATATCCTCAAGAAGCTCTGGGAAGGACACAATTTTGATATTTTTCTTCTTCGCTTCTACATATTCTGGATTGTCCAGGAAGGCATGCCTTCCCAAAACGACAAGATCTATATCATCCGTAATGAATGTAGCATCATACCCGGATTTTTTGAGGATTCCCCGCTTCTCAACAATCGTTTTAACGGGATCGTACGCCTCGTCATCCGAGCCTGTCACTATGAATCCCTGGTCCTTGAGCTCAATCGCAATTGCGCTCATAGCAACACCCGCAACTCCAATGAAATGGATTTTTTTAATGCCTTCGAGCATATGCATTGGGCACAGAGAATGTTTATAAAGATTGTGTGGATATAAATGGAGATGAAGCTTATTCCGATCATTGCAGCGACATTCTTACTCGTGGGTTGCTCTGGCATCTCCGACAAACCCGATGCATCGCGCGGCATCTACCTCAACGCGTGGCTTGCGGGAAATGAAATCCGGCTAAACGAGTATGTTGTACGTATGCGCAACACGGGAATAAATACTGTAATTATTCACATGCAGGACACGGACGGCATTTTACCGTATGATTCAAAGATTCCTTACGCAATTGAGATTAACGCGACAGAAATACGCATCAAGAACGTCTCTGCGTTAGTTGATCGGCTCCATGCTGATGGATTCTATGTTATTGCTAAAGTGGATACGTTTAAGGATAGAAAATTAGCATATGCGCATCCAGAGTACGCATTTTCGTATAAGAATGGCTCTCTCTTCGAAGACCGGTTTGGAGTGCACATTGACCCGAATAATCCGGTTGTGTGGGAGTATAAAAAAGCAATCTACGAAGAGATGTTTGATTTTGGATTTGATGAAGTAATGATTGATTATATTCGGTATCCAGAGCGGGCATACTATGGTGCTCTTAATTCCCCTTTCACGAAGGGTGATACAAGTATGGAAACTATAGAAGGATTTATGCAATATATACGGGCTAGTCTTCCGTATCAGACTTTTTCTGTGGCGATTTTCTCTAATGTATGTCTTGGTGAAGACCATGCGATTGGCCAAAGTGTGGATATCTTTGCACCGTACGTTCAATATATATCCCCCATGCTCTATGTTAGCTTAGATCCATATGAGCCCTGGCAGGATGCACGTGGATTTATCGCCAAAAGGACAGAGGCATGCCTCATCAGGATTCAAGGCTCCAATGCCAAACTCCGTCCTTGGCTCCAGGGATACTCGGACAGATACCAGACTATGAATGCTTCTGCAATACAGCAACAAATAAAAACAGTTGAGCGTTTCCCTGGCGTCGCAGGATGGCAAATATGGAATTCGGCTGGAAACTATAATGCAACGTTCAAAGCGCTTGAGGAGAATAAGAGTAACCGCGGCTAGCGTTCTCATCCTGATCATCTGTATCAGTGTATTGCTCTTCATCCTCACACCTTCAGTAGATAATGTTGAGGGATATCGCCCTAAGGCAGAGTTTGTGTACAATTCCCCTCTTGGTTCAGACGTCACTTTAAATGCAACAAACAGCTCATACATCCCATTGAATGACCTTCCTGATTTTTTAGTGAAAGGTATTGTGGCAGTTGAGGATCGCAGATTCTATTATCACCCCGGCATTGATCCTATCGCGATCGCGCGTGCGGGAGTCCAAGCTGTCCGGAATCCAGAGAGAATTCAAGGTGCAAGCACAATCACGCAGCAGCTCGCACGCTCGGCATATCTAAGTCAGGAAAGAACACTCTCCCGCAAGATGGAGGAGATGATTCTTGCTTTAAAGATCGAATATGCATACCCAAAAGAGAAAATCCTTGAATTTTACTTCAATGACGTATTCTTTGGGGATCAGATATATATGGATGTATCATATGACCTTACAGTGTACGGTGTTCAGGATGCATCACGATTTTTCTTCGGGAAAAACGCTTCTAACCTGAGCATATCAGAGGCAGCTTTTCTTACTGCTATACTCAAAGGTCCAAATTATTATCTGACAAGACCTGAAGAGCTTGAAAAACGTAGACAAGTAGTGCTTGAGATTTGGAGTAGGGAGCATATTATTTCTGAAGAAGAGTATTTAATAGCTCTCCGAGAGCCTACGCAGATAGTACAATCCAAAGCCGCATCGTAATACGGCCATGATGAGCAGCGCAGATGTTGTTGCAATAGCCCCTCCGATCATGCCATAACCGGGGATTAAAAGCGCGTTGAGGATAATATTTGCAACAGCCGCCACAGCCGCGATTGCAAGGATAAGCGGTGTTTTCTTCATGGACGCCAATGTTGAGTTAAAGACGCTGAATGGTAAGGATACAAAGTATCCCCATGCAAGGATAACTAGGGGTATAACCCCGAGGATATATGCCTCTCCAAAAAAAGTCTGCAGGAGAATCCTTGGGAAGAAAATAAAAAGCAAAAACAAAGGCGCGCTGAGGATGAGAATTGTGAAAAATGATCGTATTACCAGTGATTTCGCTTCCTGTGTTTTTTCCGCCATAATGTGGGTTGTCATTGTGGGAACAAAGAGGTATAATACCGCTTCCTGAACAACGAGAAGGAGCGCCGCTGTTGGAAGCGCAACGCTGTATATCCCTGCCTCTGAGCTTCCCCTGATGTATCCAATCATTAAGACATCTGTCCATCGGATGATTAAGTAAAAGAAGCCTGAGAAAAGGAGAGGTAATGAGTAGAGCAGGGGTGTTCTAAAGTCGTATGATGACTGTGAAAAGGAGGGCCAAACAAGAAAGAATGCGATTACGCATGTAATGATGAGGGTAAGCGCATGCGCCCATGCTGCCATGGACACCGAGAGAACGAATGAGAACAAGAAGAGTGTGAGCACGACTTTAAGGACGCTGTCTCCAAGGTAGCGTAATGAGACATTCGCAAAGATTCGCTTCTCCGCCTGCAGGACAGAAAACAGAAGCCATCCGATTGACGCAAAGGGTATGCTTATGGAAAGGATTCTCAGAACTGTTGCAAGCTCCTGAATCTTAAATCGCTCTGCAAGCATTGGCGCGAAAAACCAAAGCAGTACTGCCAGGAAGATGGAGGCAATACATGCAAGGACAAGCGACGACACGAGATACTGGTGTTGTTTGCGCGGCGCTCCTTTGTAATAGGGAAGATGGCGCAAAATACCCTGATCCAGACCAAGAACGCTGATCGTGAACACGATGCCAAAGATAGCCAGGGCGATGCTGAAGACTCCATATTGCTCTGGCCCGAGCTTAGAGAGGACAATTCGATAGACATAGCCGAGGAGTTTAGCGAGGGATATAGCAATGAGAACAATCCCTGTTGCTGATGTGATTATCTTGCGCATTAAGTTGATTTATGATTTATGCATAAAAAGGTTTGGTAAGCACAGGCTTCGGTGAAAGTCTCTTCTGGCCTAGCGACGCGAAAGTTCATTTTTCGTCCTCCAACCAGCTTTCTGATGGTAGCTCCTCGCTAAACCGTCAGGATGGGCCGGACATTTTCACCAAAGCCGTAAGCACAGGAATATTTATAATAGGAAAGTCATGTGATCACGGTATGCTGCGAAGGAAGAGCAAATTAGAAAATCGGGATTTGGTAATACTTGGCTTTTTACTTTTGGCCTTGTACTCCGCTGCAGTCTTCTATATCAATAAGCTCCCATTAATGGGCGATGAGAGCATTCATTATTTCCAAATAAGACAATTCATGGTCGGTAACTATGAACTGCATCATGCCTTAACGACCATCCCCGGATATAATCTTATTTTGGCCGGCATGGGGGGGATATGTAATGTATTCTCCGTTTTTGGCATGCGATTATTCTCATCTCTTTTTGGGTTGGCAGCGATTGGAGTTTTCTTATTGATATTAAAAGGGATGAGACAAGAAAGTGGAGATAAAATGATTTTGCGGACATTGCAACTCATGTTTCTTCCATTAATCGGACCATTTTTCTTTTTGTTATACACGGATGTTCTTTCTCTGCTTTTCATTCTGCTTACGGCGTTTTTCATAATCAAAAAGCAGCATACATTTGCAGGCCTTATGGCAATCCTTGCTGTATTGATAAGGCAAAATAACATTGTGTGGTTAATATTCTTCCTGGCGTTAGCGTATGAGGCTCGGTTCAAGTGGAAAATAAACCGTTCAAACATAATAAAGGGTGTAGGGGAATTCTGGGTATTTCTTCTCGGCATAATCGGTTTTTTCTTCTTTATTATTCTGAACCAGGGTTTTGCTGTGGGAGATAAGTCGGCTCACCCCCCATTTAGCTTTCATACAGAGAATCTTTTTTTTGCATTGTTTGTCTATTTCTGGGTTTTTCTGCCTCTTGTTTATTGCAGAAGACATAAGATTATTCAATTGTTCCATGATTGGAAAACGGTCTCCATAATCACTATTGCGGCAGCAGCCTATTTTTTATTGTTTCATGTTACACATCCATACAATGTGTTTCTCACCGAGGATTATATGAGAAACCGCATACTCGCCTTATTTGGTATAAATCTCTGGATCAAGGGTCTGCTTTTTATTCCTATTGGTCTTGGTCTTCTCACACTCATGTCTCAAAAAATAAAAAATCAAGTGCCATTTTATATTTTCAGCGCGTTGTTTCTTCTCCCCTCGTGGCTTATTGAGCAGAGGTATTATATCATTCCGTTCGTCCTCTTTTTGACGTACCGCGCTATGGAAAAAGAATCATATGAACAGACACTCGTTATTTGGTTTATGATGTTGGTGGCAATAATATTTTGGATCGTTGGAGGATTGGGCATATTCCTATGAGGTGGTCAGATTGGATTTTCGGAGCGGTTTTTGTATACTGTAGCGCAAGTGTGATATCCTATTTGCTCAACGAACACTACATTGTCATCCTTTTGGGGTTAATGTTTCTAATTTTGGCCTGGTTTTTTTATGATAAAGCGGTGTACTTTTTTCTGCTGACAGCGCCTTTCATGCCACTCTATGCGCCAGGACACATGACGGATGCACTGCCCGGAGCATCACTGATGATTTTGCTGCTGTTGTCGGTATGGTCGTATCGTAAAGTGGTGGATCAAAAGTCCATGAGAATTATAACCCTCGACAAGGCTGTGATAGTATTTGGCGGGTGGTTATTGGTGACATATGTCGTGCATGCTTCCAATCCATTGGACAGTTTCAGGATGCTCATAAATTTCATTTCAAATTATGGCCACTTGCCTGTAATTTCTCTAATGTACGTGGTCCAAGGGATCGCTGTGTACTTTCTCGTGACGGACGGTTTACAAAACAAGATACTGGATAAAAAATTAATAGTATCAACACTGGTTGTGTGTCTGATCCTTATTGCAGGATACGGGATCCTTGATTCAATGTTAATTGACAAAAGTGAATTTTATCATGGAAAGAATAGGGCAACTTCTTTGTTCTTTGATCCGAATTCTTATGGAACATTTTTGATATTGCTCTTGCCTCTGGCTTTTGCTTTGTATAAAGAGGACTCGTGGATATCTAAGCTTGCGATCATTCTTGGTGTGATTGGGCTCACCACGACCTTTTCGAGGGGTGCGTGGATTGGCGTAATTTTTGGAGGAGTGTATGGTGGCACCTTGTGGCTTAATCATAGATTGAAACTCGTAAAATCAGCAAGGACATATTCATTAGTCCTTATGATAATACCTTTGCTGCTCATTATTGGTTTTTTGGTTACAGCTGCTATTGGAGATCCTCTTACCGTACAGAGGAAGTTGCAGGGGAGATGGTATCTTTGGAATGCGGGAATAAACATGGCAGAGAGGACTCCCCTAGTTGGTGTTGGCATCGGAAGATATAATGAGAACTTAAAAAACTATTATGATGAAGGTATTGAACCGTGGACCACATATGAGCATGCACACAACTGGTATATACAGATAGGTTCGGAAGCAGGAGTCATTGGGTTATCCCTCCTTTTTCTTATTTTAAGTTTAATCCTGATCACAGGATTCATAAAGATTCGAAAAAAAGGCAATAGTCTTGATTACATGTTGTTGATTGGAATAGTCGCTGTGCTTATACATTCATTGCTTGATTATACCGTCCGACAACTTTTTATTATTATTCCGTTTTGGACGCTTATTGCTCTTTTGAACAGTCCACGACAAAACAAGAAAAAGGCAAAAAAGAGAAAGAAGTAGTGATACAATAGTAATAAATAGGGGCTCATACCGCATCTCAACCATCCCATTCCCATACACCATCATTAAATGGGGGGAAACTTCATAAATCTTCGTTTCCTCCCCATTGACGTACGCTTTCCAGTATGGAAAATAGCTCATTTTGATGAGTATGGGGACTGAATGTTCTGCCTCAACGTTAAATCGTATATATTCTCGTTCTTTTTCAAGAACTGTAATGCTTTCATTCCCCACTCCAGTGTATTCAGGAAGTTTATCGCCCGTATGCACGTAAACCTTCGTCTCATTCGCATTGAGCCACCATGCATTCACCTTATCAGTCCAGTTTGATGATATCGTATCAGGCGTGTAATTGATCACATCAATAAGTGGGCTGTTTCCAATCACATAAGCAATATATTGAACAGATACATTCTTCGTGACCGTCTGATTCCATGATGGCAAAAATCCTTGTGCGATGATCTCGCCCGTGATACGCTGCGCTGGAGTGCCATTGAGCACGGGCGCATAATACGTGTCATACCGCTTAAGAAGCACCGAATCATTCGTATCGAATGATATAACTTCCTCCGTGGGAGTTTCATTTACAATATACTGAGCATAGCGATTGCCATAATAGTCAATGGAGAATGTGGTGGTATTGAGAAAAACGATGTACTTGGCCCCGCTTTGGATCGGAACATATTGATCTTCCAAAATCCAAAAGCGCTGTGTGTCATTGAGCGAAAACACGGGATATGACACTTCGTATGGAACACGAGGCTCAACAGGACTTATGATCGTGTTAATATTGAGCAATTGAGCCCGTGAGAGGATAAGTGACTGCTTTTCCTGAGCGGAGAGATTTCTCAGCGTATTCCAGGATAACCATATTCCCCATTCATGCTCCCTTGGATCAACAAGTTTTCCGAACTCTTGGAAATATCTCCCGTTATTCGCCGATTCGACGAGTAAGCCAATTGATCCCTCATTCTGCACATGCATAGGAAGAAGATGTCTAAGGCTGTGATGCCCTTGCAAATACTGAGGTAGGGAAACTGCATAATACCTTCCCTCAGGAAGCTCTATGTCTGGAATGTTGACTGGCTCCGGCCCATGAAGACTTATCGTCGAATAAAATATACTAGCGATGACTATTGCAATGATCCAATACAAGGCTAAAGCGTACTTGTGGGAGAGCGCTTTGACGAGAAAGAACGGCATGACTAAGTATGCCAGAAGCATGAGCCGGTACACATGCATAGGGATGCTCATGAGATTGCCTATGAGCACGAAAAACAGGAGCACGAAGAAAAAGCTGATCAAGGGAAGAATTTCTTCATCCTGCTTTGTATGAATGAGCCATCCCATCAATGCCAGACATATAAGTATTATGCCTATCGTGACCTTTGTTAGGGGGAGATAAATATACACAAAGTTCGATGCCCCGGCAGTCAAAAGAAACGGTATCACCCAGAACGCAGTGAGGCCAAATGTGAGGAAAACATGCTTGAGGGAAAAAATCACGTCTTCTTTCTTCCTTAGCATAATGATTGCGTATGCTGCAAATGCCAATGCCGCGATAAGCGCGATGTACACATGCGTGAGCACAAGCAGCGCCATGAGCACGGAAACAAGAATAACCTTTTTCGTCTTAAATGCTTCGTGCAGCGCTCCGAGATAGAAGAAAAGGAGGGGTAATGCAAGCGCATTCGTGACTAAGCCAACATTAAATGTTGAGACGAACGTGGCTCCCGGCGCATAATTCCCCGTCATATACCGATACGGTATAAAGAGTACGGCTGTCATGAGCACCGATATTGCTACAGATTGCAATCCCGCATATTTGAATTTTCGCGCGCAATAATAGAAAGATAACGGTGTGATTAGAATCGCAATGCTCAGAACGAGCTTAAACGCTATTTCCAGTGGAAAGATGAAGCTCATCGCAGCCACAATCCACGAAAACAGTCCCGGATAGAACTGATGATGCGGATATCCTGCGTAAAACTCTGGATTCCAGCCCGTCATAGCAGGCCATAATTCTGTTTTGGTGAACCATGCGTCATATACATGCCCGGGCATGTCTGCGCTAAGCAATGCGTTCTGGGTGAGGAAAGGAAAAGTGATGAATAAAAACAAAAATGACTCGATTCCCAATAAAAGCAAGAGATTAAGCTTCATAAGAGAGCAAAAAGAAATTCAATATATATACATTCTGGCTTTGCATATCATATCGGCTGACCGGCACAAGCAACGTAGCATGTTGGGCTGTCCCTGCATTCCGGCTCTGAACTTACTCTGGTGCATCCTCCACCGCCAACGCAATTAGTTCGCTCATTACCAATCGATCTGCATCCGGAGTTTCCATCCCAACACTGACCTGATGGGCACAGTAGATTTTCATCTTCGGGCCCCTTTCCTGTTTTTGATACCGTACACCCCAGTGCAATCAGGATCAACGATGAAATCATAATAAACAGAACTGTCTTCATCTGCATTCAATCACCTCCTCTGTATCCTTTTTCCTTTGTTTATAAGCTTTTGGAAACGCACTGCGCAATCTTTATATATCAATGTCATTTTTATTTAACATATGTTAGATATTATTAACAATCTTAAGCCATTCTTTGAAGACAATTACCGGAAAATCAGCGTCAGAGAGTATGCGCGAATAATGCGCATTAGCGCGCCAACCGCATCCAAGCATCTGGAAGCCTATCATAAAAACAATCTTTTGCAAAAGGAGCGCTTTCGTGCGTACATTTTCTATTTTGCTCAGAGGGATGAGCCAGTGTTTATTCATTTATGCCGCATATATTGGTACCATAGGATTAAAAACGCAGGGATCATAAGGCATATTGAAGAAAAAGCGCTTGACCCCCTCATCATATTGTATGGATCTGCGTCAAAGGCAGAAATTTCTTCCGGTTCTGATGTAGATATTGCGGTCGTGAGGGTAGATGAGCCGATAAACCTTCAAAATTTTCGGAAATCGTTCGGTAGGGAGCTTCATGTTTTCAGTTTTAAGAGCGTAAGCGAAATTAAACACCCCTTCCTGTACAGCTTGACGAATGGATTCATATTGAGAGGTAATTGGTATGAGCTGGGAGGGAAAAAAGACAAAGGCTGATTTTAATAGGTACTCCTCTCTTAAAACAAGATATCTCGATCATTACCATTTCCAAAAGGATTCTCCATTAACGGAGCAAAGTGCATCCACGAAAGTGTGCCTGGTTTATGACAGTATTAGGGCCGGCATTGAGGCGCTTACAGCACTCCATGGATATAGGGTTTATACTCATGTTGGCTTGGTTGAGTTTATCAAACAAACGCTAAAGAATGACGCACTGGCGTCAAGATTTGACACATATAGGATCATTAGGAACCGAATCCAGTATGATGGAAAGAATATCAGCGTTCAAAAAGCGGCGAAATTGATTGAAGACATGGAGGATTTTCTATATCACCTCGGTCATTTACTGCAATGAATGCGCACCAGATTTTTATCATCCTAAGTACCTTGATTCTCAGTTCTTGCGCTCAGGAGTATATCCCTTCTACAGTTACCTTCTGCCAATCCGGAAACTGCACAACAACTCTAACATCCGAGCTGAGTTCAGCCAAATCGACGCTCCACTGCGCTTTTTATGATCTTGACCTCCCTGAAATCATTGCGGTTTTGCAGAAAAAAAGCAAAACAAATGACGTAAAACTGGTAATGGACCGGGATAATTACAATCCATCCATCCTCCCAAAGGACAAACTGCGCACAAACAAAGGCTCGCAGCTCATGCATAATAAGTTCTGCGTCATAGACGGAAAAACCGTGACAACGGGTTCATTCAATCCAACGTACAATGACGCGTATGTGAATGATAATAATCTCGTCGTGTTTGACTCCGCGGAAATGGCTTCAGTATACGAGACTGAGTTTGCTGAGCTTTGGCAGGGCAAGTTTGGAAAGGGGAACCGTTCGAAATCCTCTTTCGGTAACGTAAACGTATATTTCTGTCCCGAGGATCATTGCGCTGAACGTTTACGGAATGAGATAAAGAAAGCAAAATCAAACATTCAATTTATGGTCTTCTCATTCACACATTCGGGTGTCGGTAACGAGCTCATTCTCGCGCACGAGCGCGGAGTTGACGTGAGTGGTATTTTCGACAAGTCGCAAAACAGCAGATTTTCGCAGGCTAAACGACTTAAAGCGCAAGGCATGGATATCAAGATTGAAGAAAACCCGGGAAAGCTCCATCATAAGGTGTTCATCATTGATGAAAAAACAGTAATCACGGGCTCATTCAATCCCTCCGAAAACGCGGATGAGCGGAATGACGAGAATATGGTGATTATCCGCGATCCTGTGATTGCATCGTTATTTTCCGATGAATATGAGCGTTTGAAAAAAACATAAGGTTCTTATATCGCGCAACGTTTTCTAAAAATATGAAAAAATATGCGGCGTACGGCATCGGAAATGCCATGGTCGATATTATCATTGAGCTCAGTGATGCTGATCTCAGTCAGCTCAACATTCCAAAAGGCTCAGCGAGAATTATTGAAGAATCTGAGTCCAAGAAATTCTTTGAGCGCTTTAAGAACCATCCAAAAAAAATAGTTTCTGGAGGAAGCACCGCAAATACATTTGCCGCGCTTGGACACTTAGGAATTCCGTGTCTGTACTGCGGTTGTGTCGGAAATGATGAGTTTGGAGACTTGTTCGAGAAGCAGCTTATTGATGAAGGGGTTACAGTGCGTCTTGCGAGATCGCAACACAACACGGGACACGTGTTCACATTCGTGACGCCAGACGGGCAGCGTTCATTTGCTGGATGCTTTGGGGCAGCGCGCGAGATTCATAAAGGATTAGTAACAGAAGAAGATGTAGAACAATGTGCTGTCATCTACATCGAAGGCTATCTCCTTGAGCACGAGGCTGGCAGAGAAAGCGCGATTAAGGCTATGGATCTGGGAAAACGCTTTGGTGCAAAAACCGCGTTAGACATAGGTTCTCCTCATTTGATTGCTGCAATTCATCGTGATCTCAAAACGATTCTCAAGACGTATGTTGATATTCTTTTCCTTAATGAAGATGAAGCGAAGGAGTTTACTGGCCAAGAAGGAGATAATGCCGTGCAAATGCTTCGTCATCTTGTGAAACTCGTCATCTTAAAGCTCGGGGATAAAGGATCACTCGTATGCTCTGAAGACAGCTCTGTAAGTATTCCTTGTTTTTATGTCAAACCTCTTGACACGACAGGAGCTGGAGATTTGTTTGCGGCAGGATTCCTCTATGGCCTCGCAAAGGGCAAAACCCCCGAAAGAGCCGCACATATTGGCAGTTATGTCGCTTCAAAGATCGTTACGGTATTAGGCGGTAGGCTTGAGAAGAATATTAAAAACGATGTTGAAGAGTTTTTGAAAACGATTTAAAGCTCTTCCTTCACCGTCGTCGTCACAACCATTGTCAATGTTTTCTTAATTTCGGCCTGCTTGCGCGCGCTGATAATATACTCATTAAACTCATTCACATCTTTAAATTTGAATTTGAGCAAGAGATCATATTCTCCAGTTATTCCAAACATTTCTTTGAGCCTATGATCCTCTGTAAACGCTTTCGTGAGCTCTCCTTCCGTCGTCACAAGCATGAACACGATGAAATTCTCTCCAAACGCCTTGTTATTCACTTTTATCGTGAATTTCTCTATGACTCCAGAAGTCCTAAGCCTCTGGATCCTCTGATGCACCGTGCTGGGCCGAATGCCTGTTTTTTTGGCAATGTCACGGATGGGCATCCTGGAATCCGTTCGCAGTAAATTGAGAATGCTGTGGTCTTTTTCGTCCAGAGTGACGTCTAAAGCCCACCCCCCCGTTCGCTTTCCGGGGTTTCCTTGTCGTCTCATAAAATAAAAATAAGAACTCCCTGAAAAACAGAAATGAGCACGCCGAAGTCAATAGTGAAGTTGGGGGTTGATTTTCAGAGAGCTCCAAAAGTCGGCGCTCATAGGGTTGTCCTGTTTAAGAAATATTTAAATGTTTCGTTATTTGTCCAAAAATAGCCATTTTTATTGGAAATTTTCCAATATTAACGCCAGAATGTATATAAAATATCCACAATTACGCATCGACGGTGATATTATGAGTCATGATTCCAAGGTTGCCGACATAAAATTAGCAGAATTCGGAAGAAAGGAGATTGAGATTGCCGAGCATGAGATGCCGGGCTTAATGGCTCTCCGGGAAAAATACGGAAAGCAAAAACCGCTCGCTGGCGCAAGAATCACAGGATCATTGCATATGACGATTCAGACTGCTGTTCTTATTGAAACATTGACGGCGTTAGGGGCGCAAGTCCGCTGGGCTTCATGCAACATCTACTCGACGCAGGATCAGGCAGCAGCTGCCATTGCGCAGGCAGGAATTCCTGTATTTGCTTATAAAGGAGAATCTTTGAAAGAGTACTGGAAGTTCACCTTAAAAGCGCTTGACTTTGGAGGGAAAGGTCCATTGCTCATCGTTGATGATGGCGGAGACGCAACCTTAATGATCCATAAGGGGGTTGAGATAGAAAAAAATCCTGAACTCCTTGACAAGGAATATAGCAAAGAGAGTGAGGACTATCGCGAGCTCATGGCCTGCCTCAAAGTGCAGTACGCGAAGGATAACACATTCTGGACGAGGATGGCGAAGGAAGTCAAAGGCGTTTCAGAGGAAACGACAACGGGCGTGCATCGCCTGTATCAGATGATGGACAAAGGTGAGCTAATCTTCCCCGCCATTAATGTTAATGACTCCGTCACAAAGTCAAAATTCGACAATCTGTATGGCTGCAGGGAATCGCTTGCGGACGGCTTGAAGCGAGCGATGGATGTCATGATCGCCGGAAAAACCGTCGTTGTTGCGGGCTATGGCGATGTGGGTAAAGGCTGCGCGCAGAGCATGAGGGGATTTGGAGCCCGCGTTATCATCTCTGAAATCGATCCCATTAACGCTCTGCAGGCGGTCATGGAGGGATATGAAGTAAAACCCATTGATGAAGTTATCAAAGAGGCTCATATTTTTGTCAGCGCGACGGGCAACTGCGATGTCATCACGATTGACCACATGAAAACCATGCAGGACCAGGCAATCGTGTGCAACATTGGCCATTTCGACACCGAGATTCAGGTGGACGCGCTGAAAAAATTCCCGGGCATAAAAAAAGTCAATATCAAGCCGCAGGTGGACAAATATGTGTTTCCGGATGGGCACGCAATTTTCCTGCTTGCTGACGGCAGATTATGTAATTTAGGATGCGCCACAGGCCATCCGAGCTTTGTCATGTCAACATCGTTTACAAACCAAGTCCTCGCGCAATTAGATCTCTGGCAGAATAAGCATGAAGTTGGGGTTTATGTCATGCCAAAAAAACTTGATGAAGAAGTTGCAAGGCTGCATTTGGACAAGCTCGGAGTAAAGCTAACAAAGCTTACAAAGAAACAGTCAGACTATCTGGGAATCAAACAGGAAGGTCCGTTTAAGGCGGAGCAGTATAGGTACTAGAAAAGACATACTGCATTGAATGAACTGCCAAAATACTGATTAAAATAACCAGCGATTACTTTCCTTTGGTAAAGGAGAGAGATATCGGACTTTCCTTTCTACGAGTAAATATCATTTCCATTGGTAATGTAACTTCTTGTATATTAGTAATGAATATGGTTGGTATCTTTAAAAGAGTTGGAAGATTCAAATGTGAGCCTATTCTAAAAAAAAGAAAAAATTATGCCGTGCAACATGTGAACCTCAGCACACTCGGATCCGTCTTCAATTTGCAGGCAGACAGCTCGGTGAATTGCCTCCCATTATCGCCCCAACGGGTTAGAGCTGCAATACATGTCTTTTGAATCTTGGCACATAGTTGACCCGCCGTGGTAAGACCATTGCTATCTTGAGGAATAACGCCAAAAATCGAATCAGATCTGCAAACAATTTTACCATTTTGATAGCTGCAAAGTGTATCCATGCTGTACATATCGCATTGCGCCAGCATATTAAGCACATCCTGCTTTGTCAATCCACTTCCTCCCCCAATCGGCTGTCCATATTGTGTAATCGGTCCTTTGACGTCTAGACCGCCAATGATTTGAGTCTTATCAGTGGGTGACGACAGTGTAACAATGCCCAGATCATCTGTGTAGAATTTTCCATAGATTCCAGGACTCTTTCGGTTTTGGAGAATAATCGTTCCCGGGATTGTAACGGTTTCTGCTGCTGGACGAATGACTAATCCGCCGGAGCTATCCATCGTTATGCTTGACTTTTCGTTCAACCCATAACGCGCAAAGCTCAAGTCAGACCCATAAATCTTTAGTGCACCATTCCTAGTAAGCGTTGCACTCTCTTTTCCAGATGAAAGATCTTGAAATCTCCACCCCAGCGAATCGCCCTGTATACGCAATTTGGCATCTTGCCACTCAACATAACCGCCACTCGCTAGCACCGCTCCTTGTTGTGTTATAATGGCCGCTTCGCCTGTTTTTTGCGCGTTGCACGCCGCAAGCATCAAGACAGCAATTCCTAATAAAACAAACGCAGAAATTCTCATTGTATCACCTTTTTTTTGAAATGGAGTTAATGATCATTCCAAAGGGTATTCGTATTTAAACATTTCGGAGATGGAAACAACAAAGAACTAAAACACCACAACCTCGTTCGGATCAACGACAATGCCCTTTTGAGTAATATGCATCGCGTATGTCTTGTTCGGAATATGCGTTCCCCGCATCTTGAGAATTTCTATAGCACGCCTGCGCAGTCCGCGTATTTTAACATGGTACATCGCAATAATTGAGTCAACCTCAAACTCAACATTCGACTCGAGAAAATCCTGGTCGATGTGGCGTTCCTGCGCCGTTAACAATGCGGTCACATCCCACTTGTTCAGCATTTCAAATAAAGCCAACGCCGCTTCCTTCTTCGCAAGCTCGTCCTGGTACAGCAAGGCAAACGAAGTAACGCTATCTATCACAATCCTTTTCGCTTTTGATTTCTCGATCAGCGTGTCAATCATGCCTCCTCCTTCCGTAATAACTTTTTTCACCTGCTCCGGGCTATATTCGAGGAACATGAACATGCCTTCCTTCTCAAGCTTCGCGAGATCCCATCCGAACACGATCATGTCCTCGTAAATTTTCTCTTTGTGCTCCTCAAACGTGATGTAGATTCCGGGCTCTTTATGGTTCATGATGCCCTCGAGAAGAAACTGGATGGCAAAGATTGTTTTGCCGGAACCCGCAGACCCCGCAAGCATATTCACGGATCCCCTTTTTAAGCCACCTTCAACGAGCTTGTCAAATCCAGGAATTCCCACTGGAACGCGCGCGGTCTCCACCTTTTTCTTGACCATAAGCGTGTCCATAAAAAGAGGGTATAAAAAGGTTGTGAAATGCTCTGGGAGAAATCCAAATCGCAAACTATTTAAGCAGCTTAATGATTGAGGCTAGAATGCTTGATACGAAGATTATGATTGCAGCGTACGTTATTGTTGTGCTCTATCTCATCCTGAGAGTATCAAGAAGGCAGCGCTTTAAGGAATATCACGCTGAACTGCACAAGATTCTCAATAAGGAAGAATATAAAGTGAAAGGCCGGTTTGACTAAAACTCAACCTTTACGTCCTTCTTATCAGATTCTGCCGCTTTGAACAACTGCTCAGAGGTATAACGCAGCATCCTTGCGATAAACACGTCCGGAATGCTCTGGATCCTGATGTTGTACGTATTCACGGAATCGTTATAAAACTCCCGGCGGTCAGCAAGCTCATTCTCAATACCTGAGATCCTGCCCTGCAGCTGGATGAAATTCTCGTTCGCTTTGAGATTCGGATAATTCTCAGCGACTGCGAAAATCGTCTTCAATGCTCCGGAGATGATATCATCAGCCCGTGCCTTCTGCGCAAGCGTCTTCGCCTTGAGGAAGTCCGTTCTTGCTTTCGTCAGCTCAGCCAATGTTGACTTTTCATGCTTCATGTACCCTTTAACGGAAGCGATCAGCTTCGGAAGCTCATCAGACCTCTGCTTGAGAAGCACATCAATATTCGCAAACGACTTCTTAATGTCGTTCTTCAAACGGACAAGCGTATTGTATACGCCGATAAAAAACGCCAGTACTCCAATAACGACAAGCACGACAATCGCGCCAATGAAAATTCCAGTTCCTATAGCCATAGTGTTCCTCCAAAATGCTAAAATAACCCGAAATATATAAGGATTACGGCGAGGCACGCTAAACTCAGCGCCGCCCCTCCATAAATAAAGAGATACACATTCCACGAAAGCGTTTTCAAAATATCTTTTTCCGGCTTGTCTGAGATGAAAAAAACACGCCCTCCCTTGCCTATCACAATATCTTCCTCATTCTTTTGCCCCGTTCCCTCTTCCACATGGGGATTGTCCTGCGCGTAGCCGAGAACATACAGCGTATCTTCGGGAGCGATGTATGATTCTGTGAAACGCATCGTCTTGTTCATTCCAAAAAAACTTTCAAAGGGTATCCGCTCGGTTTTAAGAAACTTCTGGACGCTCTTTGGCGGATCGATGCCAAGCCTCGACTCATAACGGATATCCTTGGGTATCTCGATCTTGGCCCCTTGAGGGTCTACAAGGACAGAGCCTGTTTTGTCTCTGGCGAAAAACGGCGTTCCTTTGCTTCCCGACCGTATGGTAACCCATCGGGAATGCTTTCCTGAGCTCCGGTATTCCTCAACGGCGTACGCATAGTACACGCAGGGTTTTCCCGACAGCGGGCTCGTAAGCAGGGTTTTTTTCGCGGGAGCAACAATGCCCTGCACCTCAACGGTGCCCATCGCTATCGACCTCACCGTTGACGTAGGCGTTGTTTCAATAAGGCGCTTGAGCTGCAGACGCGCAAATCCGTAATAAAAGCCGAAGAGGCCAAGACCAAACCCAACAAGAGCGTACATGATGCTTTCCATACCGAATCCAGAGAAGAATCAATTATTTAAAGTTATGTTCCCAATAATCCGCTCAGCATCGCCCGAATGACAAACCGAGTGATGAAGAAGAGCAAAAGTGAGAGCATTAAGAGCGGAAAAATGAATGCGACACCTTCTTTTTCCTTGCCTTTGCTGATGAGCCCCAGGATGAAGCTCCCTAAAACGGCGGTTGTGCAGAGGGACACGACCGCATATAATATGATGAAATCAATGCCAAGGCCTACCTGAGAAAACTGGATGGGAAGGTCAAGCGTTGTCTGCTCGGGAAGCGCTGCCGCGGCAAAATTTTTCGTGAGGACTTCCACAAGATAGCTGCTGAGCCCAAACAGAACTGGACTTGCTATGCCCGCCGCCACAAATATGAAGATTACATACATATTCACGGACGCTCCGATTTTCTTTTGGATGAGCTGCTGATTGCGAAGGTCTGCTGCGGTCTCATCAAGCAGCGACGCAAGCTCACCACCAGAGCGCAGCCCAGAGATCAGCAGTTCAACCGTGCGCAAGAGAAACACGCTTCTTACGCGCGTCGTCATATGCTGCAATGCTTCAGGAAGTTCCCTCCCGAGCGCAACTTCTTTGCCAACGCGGTTGAGCTCATCCTGCAATGGCCCAAACTCCGGTCTTGCGCTGAGCAGTAATGCGCGATCTGTTGTGAATCCAGCGCGAAGATTGGATGCCATGAGCTGCAATGCATCAGGAAGCACGAGATCAATGAATTTTCCCTTTCGGTCCGCGCTGAGGAGTATCCAGAAGTAGAGTACGCATTGGAAGAACACAAAACTCAGGATGAAGAGGAACGCCCAGTATACTCCCAATAGCGTTCCGCCAAAAAATGCGAAGACAAGTGAAAGCAATAGGGAAAAAACCAAAGTGAATCCGAGAAATCGAAGCCCCTCAATGCGGATGTGCGCAAAGTGCAGCAGCTCGAGGAGATTCGCTCTTATTTGCTTCGGGTAGATGTGTGCGAGTGTTCGGTACATGTTAGTTGATGAGTGTTGGCCTCCTGCTGCGGATCATACCAAGGAACATGACCTGGAAAAACAAGACCATGCCGTAGAGGCCCCAGAAGATCATTTGCGCCGCGAATTCGTCGAGCGCTATGAAGCTGCTGAGGATAATAAGAAACGTCATCCCTAAGGCAGGGAGGATAATTGCGATGAGCATGTAAAACATGGCTAAGGGATTTAATGTGGATCCATAGTGCTCAATTTCGAGCAGCTGTTCCCTGGAGAGGGTTTCTATAGCTTCTTTGAGCACGCTTTCTATCGGAGCCCCGGCTTTCATCCCGTCTGCGATCTGCCACAGCGCCCTGCGGAAATAGATGCTGGGATTTTCCTGTCCGAGCTGCTCAAGGACATCAACCTCAGGCAGTCCGGAGTTTATTTTGCGCACGGCCCGCTTAAACTCGACAGAGACCTCTCCATACTGCTCCGTGCTGATCGCGACGAGGACATTGAACAAGGGAACTCCCGACCTTACCTGAATCAGAATCGTGCGCAATGCTCCTAAGAGGTTGCGCTCAATGCCCTTGATCCTGCGGGCGGCGATGAGCCTCGGGTAGTAGAGCTGCTGCATGAACACAATGCAGGAGAAGGCAAGCGCGACAAAGATGCCCAAAATATAATTTCCCTGCTTCGCGAAGAGGAGTGTGAGCACGGCGCCAAAAAAGATGAAGAGCGTCGTTGTTGCGGCAAGGCACTGCGCGAGATAACCCCGTGCGGATATGGAAAGTTCCGCCTGCAGCAGATTAAGCTTGAGGAATGGGAAAAAATTCAGCAGCAGGTCCGCTGGTCCCATGAACAAACTTGATGTTTTTTCAAGGAGTGCCGGCGGCAGAAGTGAGAAGGGAATGCGTACCATGGTTATCCTAGAACTTTCTTCAGGGGTGTGTTTTTTGTTGCTGCCTCAACAATCATAGCGGAGTCAAGATAGTATTGCTTCATGATCTTTCCGACGTCCGCGATCGTGCGCAGATTGTTTTTGACCATCCAGTTAAGGATTTTTTCTTTCGCCGCAAGGTCTTTCGTGATCTCCTGCATGCTCATGCCCGTGTGCCTGCTGAGCTGCTCATAGAGGTGCAGGCGGTCTCCATGAGCGACGATCGAGTCATTGCTTGCCTTCCACCGGTAGAGCAGATTTGGCTTTGCCGAGACTTTGCCTTCATCATCCGTGGTTATGAATTCCCCGATTTGGAAGACCCTTCGGATGCCCTGCCTGCGGTCTCGAAACATGACCACGTTAAGATGCACAGCGCTGAGCAAGTTTGCGGGAACGCTGATGGGGGGATTGACAATCCTGCTGATCGTTTCCGTCATGCTGTCCGCATGGAGTGTGGCATACACGCTATGCCCCGTGTGCATCGCTTCAAACAGCACTTCAGCGTCGCGCGCTTTTCGAACCTCTCCCAGAATGATTCTATCCGGCCTCATGCGCAGCGCGTTGATGAGCAAGTCGAGCATCGAAACTTCTCCTTTTCCTTCAGGATTTGGCTGCCGCGTCGTGAGCGGACACCAGAAAAGATGCTCAGGAAGCTGCAATTCACGCGCGTCCTCAACGGTGAGGATACGATGGTTATACGGGATAAAGGGCAAACAGACTCCCAGCATTGATGTTTTTCCTGATCCTGTGCCTCCGCTTACGAGGATGTTCATCTCGTACTGCATCGCAAGCCAGATCAGCGCGAAGACCTCTGCAGAGCATGTCTTGCTTGTGATAAAATCGGTTACGGTCCACGGATCTCGGGCGAATTTTCTGATCGTTATCGTATTGCCTTTATTAGACACGGGATAGAGCACCGCGTTCGCGCGATCCCCTGAGACAAGGTGTGCATCCAGCAGGGGAGTAAGCGTTGTTATTTGCCTGCCGACGCGCCGCGCGATGATGTTGGAGTAGTTCTGAATTTTTGCTTCCGTGTCAACGATGATGTTCGTGAGGAGCCATCCGTACTTGCGGTGGTACACACGCACGGGCTCTGATGCTGAGTTGATGATGATCTCTTCAAGATGTTCATCCTGGAGTAAGAACTCAAGCCTTCCAAGCCCGAGCATCTCATGGAGGAGATGGGCAATGAGATATTTGCGCACTTTTTCCGCAAGATTCGGGAGTTTCTGCATAAGGATTACATTGGCTTTCTCCATGAATGTTGCCTTAAGTTTTGCAATAATCTTGGGGTCAAGGATCTCTTTGGAGCTGATCGTCACTTGCTCAATAAGCTCATTCCTGACCTCATCAAGCATTGCGTTCGTCGCAACTCCGATCGTCACAAGCACGAGCTCATACTCAGGGATCAGTCCTGGGCCTCCTGTGATCACAACAGGCAGCTCAATCCCTTCTGCATTGATCTTGTACGTTTCGAGTTGCTTTCTCATCGTTTTTCCTCTGGCAGGTGAAGCTCGATTTGGCCGGATGCGCTATATTTAATTTTCACAAGGTCATGCTCCTCGAGCACCTTTGCCCAATACTCAGCCTGGTGTTGGCTGATTTTAAAGAAGAGGATGATATCGGGGAGATGGAGCACTTTTTTTTGCCGCAGCACAGTATAGAGGCGGTCCAGGTCCGTCTCAAATTCCTTGCTTTGAAGCGATTTCTCGCTGATCGTTACCTGAGCATCTTCTGCCGTTCGTTGGGGAGCCACGTTAATGCCCTTGACGAGGCTCTGTTGTTCCGCGCTCAGTTGTTCACGCTCGCTGGGCAAGCTGAGCGGTTCGTGCACTGCGCGGGGAGGCAGTGCTTTGATGAAGAGCACGACTCCAGCCACAGTAATCAACGCAGGAAGCGCGATGAGTGCTATGGGAAATATGAAATACGCGGCGACAGATCCGCAGATTCCCAAGAGAATGAGGAATAGCGCTGCGTTCCGGCGCTGATTTGGTGGGGGGGGTATTGATTTTGTCTCAGGTTTTGGTTTCTCTTTTTTTGGCCGAGTGAAAAAAAACAGTAGAACAATAATCACGAGAAACACAACGAGGCCAAGCGTGATGAGGAGTGAAGGATCCTGGGCGAGGATGTTTAAATGGGTTGTGAACACGTATGCCGCTCCCCCTGCAAGGAGGAGAACAAGGACGAGGAGAATTCCCAGAAATGACCCCTTGCGTTTTCTTTTTTCCGTAATTGGTTTTGCGGGGACGTGCACGGGGGTCACTGGCGGCATAACCACGGGCTTGGTCAGTGTTGTCAGAGTTGAATGGCTCGTCTTTTTCTGCGTTGCCCGGTCAGGCGCTGGAATACGCAGGGATTTTGCCTTCTTAAGCTTCCTGGGCATAGCGCATTGCAGGGCGACGTGGTTTTTAAACTTGTGTCGTAATCCTGAAATAGTGAAGTCAGCGGCGATATTTGAACACGAGGTATACCGCAACCCCGACAAAAAGGAGGACAAATGTGATGATGGCTACCGTTTGCTGGTCAACTTCAATGTCCCGTCGCATTTCTGGCGTTCGTCCTGCTAATACTTCTCCGGTATCAGCGTCTACATATGAATGCGCGCCGTCCTTATGGGTAACGTCATAGATGAGGCGATATCCGTCATCTATGGGAAGGATCGCGAGTTCGCTGTCTGGAATTTGTTCAGGGGGTATATCGGGAGTGATGTCTTCTAAGACAACGGGGGCATACCATCTCGAGACAATAGCGTAAATCTCACTGTCCGTGAATTCAAGTGCCCCCTGAAATGTGCCAATGATCGGGATGTTGTAGCAGTACTGGCTTTCTCCGAGAAAAGACACGGTTTTAGGGATATCGACTGTCGTCACCATAGCTAATGCATCGTACTGCTCGATGCGCAGGTCCTCTTCATTGCGCTCGAGAAAGTCATTTGCCCGCGCAACGTAGTTTGCTGGAGTGAGCGTGGGGTCCACCAATGGCTGTATTCCCTCATATCCTTCTTTGACAATGCGGCGGACGTATGCATCTCCTTGATTCGTGTCCGTTGCTTTCCACACGTCCCCATCGAGAAGAATCGTATTATCAGGCCCAACTTCAGGAATATCCCAGCCGCTGAATTCACATGTGATTGCTGAGCTTACTGGCGTAATCAGGATCATCATCGTAAAAAGGAGTGCATACTTCATTTCACACAAACCGCAAAGGCAGTTTATTAATTCTTATAATTACTCTGAGATAGTGTCGTAACTTTAAATACTGAGCAGCATCCTGTTGCGTCATGCATCGGGGACAAGTGAGTTTGGAGTATCTTGCAGTCTTGGGATTCGTCATGGTCATCATTATTGCCATGATGGCCATATCGCAGTTCTACGCGCGGGACGTGACCGACCAGGTGATTATCAACCAAATAGACCGCCTGGCGAAAGAGATTGTGGATACCGCGGAAGAAGTGTACTACTTGGGGGCTCCGAGCCGTGAGACCGTACTCGCCTATATTCCCGAAAAGGTGGATGCGATCATCGTGAATGGCACTGAGATCGTGTTCTCGGTCCGAATGCAAGAAGGCGTAAATGATATTGGCTACCCCGCCCAGGTAAATCTCAGCGGGTCCATCAACGCTTCTCAAGGGTTGCGCGCCGTCATCATCGAGGCAAGGGAGGGATATGTTTGGATCAACGGGTCCACAAAGTAAAAGGCCAGGTTGCCCTCGAGTTTATTATGATGGTGTCCTTCATGCTCGTGGCATTTATTGTGATCATGACGCTTATATTTTGGCAGCAGGAGCAGACACACAGGAAGGAAGAGCAGCTTATTCTTGAGGATACTGCATCGATGATCCAGGTTGAGATTCTGACTGCGGAAAAAGTGAGCGAGGGGTATGCACGTACGTTCATAATCCCTGCGTCGCTGCAGGGTGCGCCGTATACCGTTGGACAAGACAATCATACCGTTATCGTATCCACGCAGCAGTACAGCGTGAGTAAGCGGATTCCTGAAGTGCATGGGGAATTAAGATTCGGTCTAAACAGTATTCGAACGGGAAATGGAACGATCTATGTTAATTAAGCGCGCGCAGATCTGGAGCCTTGATCTCTTCATAGCAATAAGCATGATGATGATCACGGTAGCGATTTTTTTCGTTCTGAGCATCAACATGAGCGAGCGTTCAGATTCAGGGATTGTGACGCTTCTTGAAGACGGTAAAGCGATCTCGAACTTTGCCGTGGGCACGGGTTCTCCAGATGGATGGACGCTGCAAAATATGCAGGCCATCGGAGTAACGGATGGGCAGAGGCGTTTAAACACAACGAAGCTTGCGCAGTGGGAACAGCTTGCGCAAGATGAGTACAATCTGACAAAGCGCCTGCTTTCCACGGACAGTGATTACTACATCCGCTTCATGAATCGGGAGAATACGTTCATAACAATCGAAGGCAGTGATGGCTTTGGCAAACCCGGAACGACAAATGAAACTCTGTATAAGGAGGGATCTATCGCAAAAATCCAGAGATTTATGGTATACAATAAGAGCATTGTCAGCATGGTGATCTACGTATGGTAAAAAAAGCGTTTTTCTTCAGCTTTGACGCATTGATTGCCATTAGCATTATGCTCGCAGTGTTATACGCGGCGTCGCTCATCTATATCTCAAACAGGAGTGACGTGCAGCAAGTGTACTACGCTCAGGACCTTGTTGAAATTTTCTCTTCCGTATCCATGCAGGAGATCAATAATTCCCAGGTTGCCGTAATCCTTCAGCAGCATAACCTCACCGAGTACAATTTGACCGTGCTCGAGCAGATCGGCCGTTTTTGGGCTGTTGGTGACGTGCAAACCGCACGAAATCTTTCAGAATATTTGCTGGGATCGCTCATTCCTGTCCAGTTTGGATATGCGCTTGTCGCTGGAAACGATGTTATCTTTGAAACCGACACTCCCCTGAGAAACCAGCTTTCCAGCGCGAAGCAGATGGTTTCCGGACTGGAGTCAGGGCACGCCATTGAGGGTAAAAGTGCTCGTCTTTTTCTGAAAGATATTAACGCGAAGCAGGATGCCGCGTACGCGTATTTTGGAGGATATGAGGGGGATGGGAATCTTACGAAACTGCTCTATTTGCCGGCAGACTTTTTTAACATCCAATCCGCGTATTTTGAGGTGAACAACGGGGCAGCGTTTGATCTGTATGTTAATGGGAATTATAGTGGAACGTATAATGCGACGAATGCCTCGCTCGGCGCAAACAAGTGGTATCTTGACTCTATGTACTTCAGCAACTTCGCACCCGACCAAAACCTCGTTGAGCTGAGGTTTGCAAAAACGAGCAGCAATTATATCGGCGGTGGGTATTTGAAGGTGGAGTTTTCAACGTCCGAGATTGACACATCACAAGTGATCTACGAGAATGGTCTTGCAACGCAAGTGTTCGATCTTCCCGGCATTGATGGAGTGATTAATCTGTATACCTCTCTGTATATTCCTGGAAATCTCACGAGCATGCAGGTGCAGCTTCATTATTATGCGAATCACAGCGACGCTTTTCAAAGCCCGTTCTTTCTCAGGATAGGAAATACGACGGTGTTTGAGGATACGAATTCCACCGTCGTGCAGCTAAGAACCCTCACAGACGCTGAGCTCTCCATGCTCGATTACGGACAATTCTCAAGGCACACTGTTCCCGTACGGTTAGGCTTTAGCAATTTATCATCGCAGGAAATCGTAATCGGTGGCTATCAGGGAGACTCTGTGCTCATTACGGACGTGAGCGGCAGCATGAATGAATGCGACATCGATAAGACGGGATTTTCCGCGCTGACGTGCCCTTCAGATGGCTCTGATCCCGACGCGGAGCGCTTAGAAACAGCAAAGTTCGTGGACAAGGACTTTATTGATCGCATCGTCAATATTTCAGGGAATCGTGTTGGACTCGTGAGTTATTCATCAGTCTTAGAGGAGTATATGAACCTGAGCGATAATGCAATTCAGCTCAAAAACCATATTGACAGCTACGTCCCGCTTTCGGCAACGTGCATCTCCTGCGGTATTTACCAGGCGACGCAAGTGCTCATTAGAGATAATACGAAGCCCCTTCATGATGATATATGGAAATACACAAACGCGTATCAATTTACGGCGCCTCCGGCGAATTGGTATGATCAGAGTTACAACGACTCCTTATGGCCTTCTGGAAAAACCGTGCTGGGTTTTGGAGGAGTTGATACCTCAATCAATAATGCGCTCCATCCGGATCTTTGGGATATGGCGCAGGATCATCCGGAGCCCATTGATTTTTCTTCCGGGATGAATAGCACGGCAAACTCGTTTGGTTTTTCAGCCGCGGCTTCCATTGCGACTCCTCTTCTCAATATGCACTTTGATGGCCCTTCGCTTTTAGGCTGGACGTCCTCCGGAGCCGTGCAGGCATCGGCGCTCATCGAAAACGCGACGGTTCTGCTCCTCGACGATTTCGAATCCTACTATACCTCCACTACGCAGATCAATGGCAATAGTATTAACCGCTCTCCGGGATACTGGATTACGAATGATGCCGGCCAGGAGGTATATATTTTCGCGAATGACCCCGGATATGCAGCGTACAGCCCGACGGATGTTCTTGTGTTTAGGGATATGGACAGCTATGGCTATATCCGGAGAACGTTTAATCTTTTAGGATACGCGCGGGCAAACCTCACGTATGCATGGAGATTGAGCGGCGAGAATGACCTTGGGGATTATGGAGATGTTCGCATTAATGACGGATCATGGCAGACGCTGCGCCAATATGCGGGAAACATTGACGACGATGATCAGTATCACAACGCGTCCCACGACCTGAGCAGTTATGTGATGAGGGATCCGTTCTACGTGCAATTCGGAGCGTACTCATATTCCTCATTCAGTCAAAATGGGGATTTGGAGCGCTTCTATGTTGAGGATATTCGCTTTACGGGAGTCAAGGATTATTTTGGCATGCGTGACTACTGGATTGTTGATTCCAATGGCGGCAGTTCAGGATCGCTCAACCAGTCCTTTTCCGTTCCCGATGAGACAATTACGAAGGTAACATTCTCCTTTAATCATAGTGTCAACGCAGCGCTGTTTAATGGAACCGCAAACCCGTACTGCAGCCTCAAGCATCCTTCAGGAGAATCCACACTCTGGTCCGCATCATGGACGCAGGCATCCCATCCCCAAAACGGGCCAATCCAGGAAACATTTGACATCACATCATATGTCACAAACACGTCATATCTGTACGCTATTGAGTGCGGCGCGTCTGTGACAAGCGGCTCGGGAAGAACGATTGTCGCATTTGATGATCTGAGCATTCTTGTTAACTACACCTCCACGGGGAATGACGGCTGGGATTGGGCGCGGGGAAACGAAACATACGGAAGCACAGGAGATGATGGTGCCCCAGGAGATCATGATATGACTGCGCACTATGATCCCTCCGCAAAATCAGACGGCGTGACAACGGATGGCTCAAAACGTGTGCAAGTGGACATCGGAGGAGTGCAGTGCGGGACAAACTGCGGGTATTCTGACTCTGGTGCGTTTGGCATCCAGCTCAACATCACCTCGGCTATGTACGACAGCATCCAAAATGGCGGAAAGGCCATCGTCTCATTCAGGTATGCAGCGTTTGATCGTGAGAGTTTCACGGGAGGCTCTGACGACACGGAAGAGAGTGTTTGGATTAAGGCACGGTTTGGCAATCAGGCGCAGATGCATTACTTAGGGTATGATCTCGACACGGGCCAAAGCGCTGCTCCCACCGCGCCTGCAGACTCCCCTCCTGAAATTCTATACGATTACAGCGTTAGTGATAACGTGATGTGGCATCAGGATAACACCCGGGGGGATTTTGACCGTGATGGAGACGGCGTGAGAAATACTGGAATGTTCGTGCAAGACGTGACGCAACATATCACGGGTCCGGGATGGTATTACCTGGATATGGGAGCAAAGTTTGACTCCTCGGGGGGATGGCAATCAACAACGGAGGGCATTGTTGCGTTTTTTGATGATGTTGATATCAGCATTCAGAATGCCTCAGGCAACTTTTATTTTAGAAAAACGTTTGCCATTCAGGACTTGAACAGTATTAGTCTGCCCAAACTGTATGTGTATAGTGATGACGGCGCTGATGTGTACATTAATGGCAATCTTGTAAGTTCCGATCCTGGCCCTCATAACGCCACATACTGGAATGTGAACGGGATTTCTGTTGATACGGATGATCTCATCTCGGGAGATAATGTGATTGCTGTCAAGATCTACAACGATGATGCGGTAAGTGCGAAGTTCGACCTCGAGCTTCGGGCGAATGTATCTGTGATTCCGAAAGCAATGGTCATTATGAGCGACGGCCAGGCAAATTACTGCCACGGGCCGAATGACGGGCTCATGGATATTAATGGATGGAGCGGTGATTGTCTTGATTCGCAGGCGGTCAACGAGACAGTTTCATTCGCATGTTATGCAAAGCAGCATTACAATATCAGCATTTATGCTGTTGCGTTCGGCGCCGGCGCTGACGTAGCTACGCTGAACAGGACTGCATGCTGTGATGACTGCTCCCATTTTTTCATGAGCACGAACGTAACAGGATTGCAGGAAGCGTACAAGAATATCGCGCTGAATCTGCTCAAGACGAATGTTGTGAAAATGAATCAGACGATAAACATTTCAGGCCAGTACATTAAGTCCGTGTTGTATCCCGATTCGTTTATCCGCTATACGTATATTCCGGATGTGCCCCAGTCAAGCTATGGCAAAATTCCGATTACGGCGGAGTCTGCCCGGTTTAATAATGAAGTCACGACGGGAACAATTGACTTGCCTCAGGGTATTGAAGTGAGTGATTTTAAAGTGACTTCATACTCTGGCAACCGTTGGACGGATCTTCTCAGGATTCAGAATGCATTCTATCAGAATTGGACTGCCGTGTATAACCTCTCGGTCTACAATGCCCAGTATGAAGAGCTCGGTGATCCATACATTGTTCAAGTCCCGGTTTCTCTTTTGGCGATAGGGTCCGGAAATAGCGTCTGGGTAAGCACAGGAACGAATGCGACGACTTCTACAAATGGTTCTGCTGACGATCGCGCGATTTATACGGTGCACATCGACGCGCTCGTGAATTACACGGGAGTGTTCCCAAAAGCAGCTGGTTGCAGATGGTCTGTTGACTTTGAGGATAATACGAGCGCGGTTCTCCGCATTCCTGAGACATATGGCGGGACAAAGACGTGCGATTATGCATCAGGAGTTTTTGATCCTACGGATGCCATCGATAATGCTGCGTATCAACTTTTGAAAAAGCTTGACTTTGACAATGATGGGAAAATCATTGTGAACATTGACAGCGCTGATCTTGAAACCGAGATTATTGGCGAGCAGGGAATTCCATTCCTGTGGGGGCCTGCAATTATGGAAATAAGGGTGTGGTCATGAACCGAAAAGCGATGTTTTTCACGCTGTTGACAATCGCGATACTGGGAATTTTCATCTTCGCGTTTTCATATCAGGAGTATCAGCGGCTTTCCAATCGGGCGCTCACCGTTGAGGCAAGAGTAACGAGCCTTAACGATTTTCTCAGTGATGTGCGCCGTGACATCGGCCGTGGATTGTATATCTCCGGGTTCAGGAGTGTGCTCGCGCTGAGTGAGTATATGATCAATCAAGGAACATATGTTGATGATGTCCAGTCGAGGTTTCGCGAGGCGATGATTAATGGAACGATCAATGGCAGCACGTATACTGTCCTTCAGGGCTCTACTTTTAAGGATTGGGCGCAGCGCATTCAGTTTGAGGGGGATAAGGTAAGGATCGATGTGAATATAACTCTGAATACTTTGGATGTCGTGCAGGATGACCCGTGGAATGTCCTTGTGCGGGCGAATGTAACGATGATTGTCAAGGACAGCGCGCAGACAGCCACGTTTACGACAACGGAGTTTGTCACAGCGAAAGTGGGTATTGTGGGTTTTGAGGATCCCTTGTACATTGTAAATGGCCAAGGAAGATTGACAAATGTGATTAATACTTCCATATTTTACGGCAATTTCACTCAGAAAATTAATGGCACATGGTACGTTTCGAATCTTTTGAATCATACTGCTTCAGGATATTATGTTGCTGACGAGGATGCTCCAAGTTTCCTCATGCGCTTTGAGAATGATCTGGAAAGCTCTCCCTATGGCATTGAAAGTCTAGTGGATCTTGCTAAGTTTGAGGCGCAGGGCATCCAAACGTACGAAAACAGCATTGTGGATCATAAGTACTTTGCGAACAGTTCTGGAACATTATATCGGATAAACTTCACGCCGAGCTGGTTCGTCATAGACCAAGCGCATCTTGCTCAATATAATGTGACGGGAGTGAGTTATGGGGTTTCGTGAGAAGTTTTTCACAATAGAAATAAGGTCCACGCTAAAATAGCCCGTTCACTGAAGAATTTTAATCAAGTCTTCTGTTGAATAAACCTTAACTTTATTTTGGGTTTTTAATTTCTTGTCATTTGACCAGATGCCGCAGTTAAGCTTTAAGGCTAAAGCAAAATATTCCGTGTCATTTGGGTCTGGACTACTCTTTTCTGCTTCAGGAACAAACTTCTCAAATTCAGAATAAGGCACAAATTCAATTTTGGCTGAGATGATGGCTAGAAACACATCAAACTCGTATTCAGAGAGTCCTGACTTGGCTAGAATTTCAGGCCTATGCTTCTCTAGTTCTTGCAATAACTTATCTACAGAGAAGAGCTTGAGCCGCTCAGTAAATATGAGGTCGTAGGTCCTGCCCTCTCTAGCGATCAAAGCAGACATCAGAATATTCGCATCAATAATAAATTCCATGTTATTTAGCTAAATCTCTATGCAGTGATTCATTTATTTTTCTTCCTAATTCCAATGCGTCTTTCTCCGTAAGCTTGGATTTGGCGGATATGGTTTTTAGTATTTTGAGCTGCGAGACTTTGCTTCTGATTGCGGTTCGTGCTACTTCAGACCAATTGATTTCTTTAGATTCATCCATTCCCCTTTTCAAATCTTCCGGAACAGATAAGGTTATGGTTGGCATTTTTCCCTCCAATATTTAACTTATTTAATTATGTGTAAATAGTTAATCTATATAAATCTTTCGGAGGGGACTCTGGAAAGGCAGAAGATCTTTTCTATAAAAGCGAGCTTGATTTTGAGGATTCTATCGTAAGCGGTTAAGGTAAATCCG
>JAGVYU010000017.1 GCA_018303105.1 Candidatus Woesearchaeota archaeon
CGGCGCGTTAGTTCTTGGCAATCCTTTCTTTCTGCCTGCGATTTATTATTCCGGATATGAAATTGGAGATGCGATACTGCATAACTGGGATTTTCCGGACATGAAGATTCATGTGCTTGAGATTAGTCTTGACGCGGGAGTGCGGCTGCTTCTGGGCACGTTCATTATAGGGATTATCGCGAGCACGCTGGGATATTATATAGTGAGTACGCTTGTAGCAAGGCACCGCGGGGCGAAGAGTGCAATGAGGAGTACCTAGTCTCTTAAATCAATATATTTAAATAGCTATATTGCTGTGGAGAGGTTATGCATGGACATGATCTTTCTCCGATCATAGCGAGGATAAAGCACAGCGGAAAACAGCGTGTCGCGTACGTGCGCTCCCTTAAGAAAAACCTTGTCGCCCTTTTGCACTTTCTTGATCCAGATGAGGCAACGCATCTCCTGCACAGCGTCTCAGCTCATCGGAGGAATGCGATCGTCTCTCGCCTGACAAAGGAATTGCGCGAGAAGGTTGAGTTCCTTCTCAAGTTCAGTCCTGAAAGCGCTGCAGGGATCATGAACGTTGATTATATCGAGGTTCCGAAAACGATCGGAAGAATAAAGCTCGCGGCGCTTATCAAAGAGCACATTGACAGGACAGGAAGACCGCCAACCGTACTCGCGGTCGAAAACGGTATTCTGCTTGGAGAGTTCCCGATACACAAGCTCCTGCAAAAACGCACGGGTCATATCGAAGACGCGCTGCTGCCGTTGCCCAATATTCATTATAACGAGGCACAAGAAGAAGTCATCCGCATGTTTCGTAAAAACCGGAACAGGAAAGTTGCAGTGCTTGACGACGATCAGAGCATTCTCGGTGTCATTCATGCGAATGATGTCATTCGAACGCTGGATAGGCAAAGCACAAAGGAGCTTTATGAAATCGCGGGAGTAAAGACGATTGAGCATGTCTTTGGCTCCGCGTGGGAGAAAGTCAAATACCGATATGCATGGTTGATCATTAATCTCTTCACGGCGTTTCTCGCCGCTTGGGTTGTTTCACTTTTTCAGAACACGATTAACGCATATGTTCTCCTCGCCGCATACATGCCTGTCGTGGCTGGAATGGGTGGAAATGCTGCAACACAAACACTTGTTGTGATCACACGAGGAATCGCGCTTAAGGAAATCGAGCTGAAAAACGCATGGCCCGCGCTTGTTAATGAAGTTACGGGAGGCGTTATGAATGGGCTGATTATTGGTGTTATTGTCGCAATCGCAGCAACGGTGTTTAACAGTGATCCGATACTGGGCGTTGTCGTAGCCTTTGCAGTGCTCATTAACTTCATCGTTGCGGGAGTGTTTGGCACGCTCATCCCGCTCTACCTGAAATCACGAGGGATCGATCCAGCCTCCTCTGCAACGGTATTCATCACAACCGCAACAGACTGCATTGGATTCCTGGCGTTTCTGGGATTAGCGAGTTTGATTCTGGTTTAAACTCGGAAATCTTGCGGATTTATCGACGAAAAACATATAAAGGATCAATCAAACGGCATATGTATGAGCCTCATCCTCCAATCAAAAAAGCAGAAAATTATGGCGCTCCTTGAAGAGTTCAAAGAGCAAGGAAAGCAAAAATTTGACCTCATAGACCTGCAGCTCGCAACAGACTACTCCCTTCCCGATTTAAATATCATTCTGCAAAAGCTTGAAAGGGAAGGCAGAGTGAAGCAAGATGGATGAAGTCCGGATTCCTGTCATTCTGCGAGAAGGCGAGCACTGGCTTGTTCTCAATAGTCTCAGTAATGCTGGCAAACTGCGAGCAACGGCAATCAGCAAATCGCACCACGTTCTCGATTTTGATAGCCATCATTACGAAGAAGTCCATGTGAAAACGAGTATCCGTTACGCCCCAAAGAAGTGGATCATAATCTAAGTCTTAGAAAAAACTTTTGCTTACGGTTGGTAACTCCATATGGACAGTATCCACACGATTCTGCGGCACTTTAATGTCTTTCAGCGCTCCCGTCGCGCGATTATACACGAACAAAAAGCTTGCTGACTTTTTAGATCTTGGGGATTCGACTTTTAGAAGCACATTCCACTGAGATCCTTCAGGATAGCTCCGCAGAACGGTCGTTTTCGTGTCCTCGACAACGTTGCCTGATATGGAGAATACAAATCTGCTGTGGATAAACTGCTGGGCCGCGGCTTCATATGTATTTTGTGCCGAGACAAGAGGTATAACTGCAAGAACTACAACTACAGCTAAAAAATATCTCATGTCAAACCCCCAGTAACAGCCCAACAAAACAGGTATATAAACGTTGCGTCCCTGGCTCATTAGGTTTAAAAACTGAAAACGACTTTCAATGCGCATGCAGCGCAGATACGAAGCAGAAGCGGCGGTTCCATCCTGGCATCGGCAATTGGTGTATTTAGGGGATAGGGTTATCCTCAAGGAGGACACAGAAGAGGAACCTATGTTTACGGAAGGGCTAGTTCGCGTTGTGCAATCAGATTGGATGTCTCGGCTCTCAGTTTACCATCATCGTATTATGTTGATGCACTCAGAGTATTCAGGAGTCGTAGGTGAGGTCAAATTACTCGAAACGTCAGAGCAGTATCGACAGTCCATGCAACGCCGCTTCGGATTTATTCCGTACATTATGGACCGATTTGCGCTTAATTCTGAGGCTGCTACGCTCCTTGGATTGGATATTGATAAGGGCGACGTATACATGACTATTTTTCTTGACTTCGCACTTGATTCACTGGATGCGTTAGAATGCAGAAGAATGCATCAACATCGTCTTGTCTTTGATCGTTTAAATACATCTGATCGTCTTGCAGCGTTCAAGCAAGAAATGGCCGCTGAGAACCCTGAATGGGCAGCCACGATGTCTGAGGATGCATGGCAGGGAATGTTCGAGGATTGTTTGGTTTGGGATTGCCTCGATGTAGAGAATCCGGAAGGCCTTAAGCCGGATCCCTATTACGTGACGCAATGCGAAAACATAACTTTAGCGGGTACAAAAAGAGTGTATTGCGGTGAGTTAAAACCCTTCGAGCGCTATCCAAAAAACGTAGCCTGGCTCGGCTAATTACCGTTGCTCCTTCACGTACTGCGGATGCTCATGCCCGAGTTTCTTCAATTCTTTAATATGATGCAAATGCGTTACTTTCTCTTTGATGAATTTTCTCATGTCAAAGCCGTGGCGCTCGATGAGTGAGCTCGTATGATGCCCTCCCAGGAAATGCGGCATGATCACGTACGTTGCGCCTTCCTTGTACAGCTCAAGGGACTCGTTGATTTGGTGCGAAACCGCGATGATAATGCATTTTTTATTGCTCTCTCGAACTTTTTTTATGAGAAAGATATTTGTGTACAGATCAGGAACTGTAGAGATGACCATCCTCGCTTTCGCAAAGTTTAATTCGTTCAGAAGCTCCGTGTCGTTTGCATCTCCATATTTGCAATCAAGCCGTTGTCTCGCTGCCTCTATGACCACCTCAGGATTGTAATCAACAATCAGCAGTTTCTTTCTGTTTTTCTTAAACGTTTTGATGAGGTCATGCCCGATGCGGTTCGCCCCGAAGAGAATGACATCATAACGCCGTGATTTGTAATATTTGTGCTCGTCCACTTTTTCCCCTTTTCGTTCAAAAACGCTCAGCATGGGGCTAAAGTAAGGATAGAGCTTTGCCGCGTATTGTATGAAATATGTCGATCCCGCAATCGTGATAAGCCCAACAATCGTAACAAACGACAATATTTCCGGGCCTAAGTGCCCAAGGCTCACACCGAGCGCGATGAGGATGAGAGAAAACTCGCTTATCTGCGCGATTGCTGTTCCCACCATAAAGCTTGTGCGCTTCGTATACCCTAACAGACCCATGAGAATAATCATGATGAGCGGATTCCCGATGAGAATAAAGAGGGAAAACGCAATAATCGCAGGCAGGTATGCCGTGAATCCTTCAAAGCTGATCTGAGCTCCCAGTACAATAAAGAAGAGCACGATGAAAAAATCTCGCAGTGGCCTAAGGCGTGAGCTGATCTCATATCTGTATGGTGAGATGGATAGCGTGATTCCCGCTACGAGTGCCCCCGCCTCCAGTGAGAAGTTAAGGTATTGCAGAAGCATCGCGAGCCCAAAACACCATGCGATCGCGAAGAGCATGAGAAATTCCTGGCTTTTTGCGATGATAAACGAGAGCCTTGGAAGGACATACTTGCTGATGAGCGCGATGATGAGGACAAACCCCGCGCCCTTCAGCACGGTTGTCAGCGCTGTGTCCGCGAAGTTCAAATCGCCCGTAAACGTGGTAATGCCCATAAGGACGACAATCGCAACGATGTCTTGGACGATGAGAAATCCAATCACGATTTTTCCGTACAGCGTATCAATCTCCCCTTTGTCGGAGAGCAGTTTCATGATGATGATCGTAGAGCTGAATGTGAGCGCGATGGATACGTACCATGACACAATCGTCGAAAATCCTACGAGCCGCGCTAAGAAATAGCCAACGATTGACGTAAACACGATCTGACCAATGCCCGTGATTGCTGCAACTTTTCCAACGTCCTTGATCACGCGGGGATTGAGGTTCATACCCACCAAGAACAGCAGGAACGCAATGCCGATATGTGAAAACGTGACAATGGAGTCCGTGCTTTGCAGGATCTCAAAGAAGTATGGTCCCGCGAGGATTCCCGCTATGATGTATCCAATAATCAATGGCTGCCGGAGCACGCTGACGAGCGCTGAACAGAGCACTGCCAGGATGATTACAAGTGCAAGCTGAACAAAGAGACTTTCCATACGCACCCCTTTTTATATGCTTAGAAAGAAACGCTATTTAAAGGTTTCGAGTTTGCCAAGAGGATAGCAAGCTACAGAAAAGCATTTATATGAGTATTCTCCATTATACTGCGGTGATCTCATGGTAGTGGATATTAAAGGCGAAATTGTGGGTATAAGCAGCCATGCCAATGGCACAATGGTCTTGACTCTAGCAGAGCATTCTGGAATGTTTAAGACCTCCGGAAAAATAGAGATGGTGTTTGATAACCATGCATTTCATGACTTGTGTAAACACCTAAATAAAGCGCCCATGGAAGTTGCAGATCCTGTACTCTTAGGGCATAAAAGAGTAGATATCATCATAAATATATAATCAGATTTTCCGGGTGTGCGGCATAGCATTGCTGTGAAAGAGCCATACTTTATGCATATATGACGCCCCTCCATGTGAAAACAATGCTAAATCTTCGGCTAAAAGGTTTCCAATTCCTCAATCATCTCTTTGATCATATCAAAACCGCTCTGCCAGAATTGTTCTGCACAGATATCAACTCCTATCTCCTTCGTGACTTCAATCGGCGCTTTGGATCCTCCATACGAAAGAAACCGGATCAGTTTCTCAGGAAATCCCTTTTTATCCTTGAGATACTGTTTGTAGAGCGCAAGCACGAGCAAATTGCCGAACGCATACGCATAGCAATAGAACGGTGTATGATAAATGTGCGGGATGTAGAGCCATTCATACTGAAAATTGTCATCAACAACGACAGAATTCCCGAACTGCTCCTTTAGCTGCTTGAGATACGCCGTGCATAGCTCCTTTGTTGTGGCCCCAATCTTTATCATCTCATGCGCTGCTTGTTCAAACCGCACAAACCCTGCTTGTCTGATAATTGTCGCGTAAAACTCTTCAATTTTTGTATATAAGATTTCTTCAAGCAGTTTTGGATTTGTTTTTTTCAGGTGTTCAAAGAGCAGGAGTTCCGCGAATATCGAAGCGGTTTCCGCGAGCGGCAATGCCGGCTGGTAGCTGAATACGCTGCACTCTTTTGCTAGGATATCATGAATGCCATGGCCGAGCTCGTGCGCCACGGTCGAGACATCGCGCGGATGTCCTTTATAGCTAAGCAGTACGTAAGGAACCGCTCCAGGGACAACTCCATGGCAGAATGCTCCGGTGTACTTGTTCCTGCGCGGAGCGCTGTCAACGTGCTGGGAGGTGATAATCTGTTCCGCCGCCTTTCTAAATCGTGGGGAAAACGCCCCGAATGATGCGAGCGTGGTCTTAACGGCCAGTTCATACGGCATCCTGATCCTTTTCTGTGTCAAGGGAGCTGATATGTCGTACCTTCGCAGCTTTTTCATGTTCAGCTTCTTCGCCTTCATGGAAAAAAACTTCCAGAATACGCGCTCGTTCTTTCTGCAGACATTGAGCAATGCGTCAACGGCTTTACCTGGAATGTCGTTCGCATGGTTTCTCACCGCAATAGGATTCTTATGGCCTCTCAGCGTGATATCCTCTTCTCTCCAGTCATTAACGGTTGCCTTGTAGATTTCAGACAACGCGTCCTGATGGCGCTTATATGTAAGCAGGAGGGAGTCGTACGCTTTTTTTCTCACATCAGGTTCATGGCTGCGCATGAGCTCCTGAAGCTCAGGGAGATGATACGGTTTCCCATCAACGGTATACTCAAACTGCGATGTTAGGATGTTGTAGAGATTATCAAGCGCGCTTCCTGCAGTTGAATCCTTGATATTGATGATCTTTTCTTCTGGTTCAGAGAGTGTGAACGGCTTATCTGCCCTCAATCGTATGAGAAAATATTCGTACTTCCCGGAGTTCTTAATAAAAACCAGAGCGCGGTCGTCAGGAAGCTTCTTGAACCACAGTGAAAAGAACAAAAGATCATTATGAAGTTTTGTCAACTTCTGCTCAATACGGGTTTTAAGCGCGTTCGCGCGCTGATTGCTCGAGTCTTCGGAATACCAGAGAAACGCGTAACTGCCAATAATGCTCGATTCATAGCTGTATTGCTCGAGCTCCTTAAGCATTGCGAAGAACTCTTCGCGTGAGAACGTGTCAAGCGCGTTTCTTTTCTTTTTGATGCGTTGCGCAGCTTGCTCAAGCTTCCTCATCTGCTCAGGAATCTCCTTCGGATCACGTACAAGGTCCTTAAGATTCCACGCAGCCATGTTATTTCTTCGGCATCACGAGCGCAGCGATGATGTAGAAAATGGTCAGGGGAATAACTCCCGTGAGGATGAGCAGCAGGAGGTATAAAAGCCGCACAACCGTTGGATCCATGTCAAGATACTCCGCGAAGCCTCCGCACACGCCCCAGATCTTCTTGTTTTTCGAAAGATAGAGTTTTTTGGTCATAATGCGCGGGAGACTAAGACGTATATATAATTTACGGATAATGAGGACACCAATAAGGAATCATAACATTTATATAAACCGGCTGGAGAGACGAAACGGGGTGATTCGCTTCATGAAACCAAAAACATTGAAAATAACCTATTGGGTTGTGACAATTCTATTCTCCTTAATGATGCTCGTGGGAGCCATTACGGGGCTTATGGGCACGGAGCAATCGATCGCGATCATGACTGCTCTCGGATATCCTGCGTACGTGCTTACGATCATAAGTTTCGCCAAAGTTCTCGGCATCATCGGCATCCTGCAGAATAAATTCAGTACACTTAAGGAATGGGCATACGCGGGTTTCACCATAGATATTCTTGGCGCGGCGGCTTCGCAGGCGTTTATGGGGATGGGCGTAGGAACTGTCGCATCAACGTTGATCTTCCTCGTAGTAATGTTTGTCTCATACTATCTCTGGAAGAAGATGGGATCAACAAAAGCGAAGACTCGCTAATTTTTGCGCTCTCGATGGTCAATGGAGGTAGTAGGCATGCATAAAAACGAGTTGTTGACATTCATAGCCAAAGCCCATCGAAGTACATACGCTGCACCGAAGGACATCTCAAAACGGCACAGATTAGAGATTCCATTTATTCCGGGCCACAAATGTTATTATTTCAAAGACGGGGAATGGGAATATTATGACGGATACGCGGGCAGCGAGTGGGCCCCAGGAAGAGAAGTTGTCCTGTTACGGGGAAAGCCGGTTTGGGCAATGAGTTATCAAGGAAGGCATAATGAAAAATTTCCTGCCATTTTTTTCCAAGATGAAGTGTTTCCATTCCTGAAAAAAGCGTTAATGAGCATGGATAAGGCGATGCCATTCAGAGGGCCAAAAGAGTTTGTGATGGAAGATTTCAAATATGTATTTGAGCTCAAGGGAAGATATCAATATTTCACGGGAAGAGAAACCATTTTCCACAAGGGTATTGAAGTCTTCTCGCAGGATGTTATGGGGGAATTGATAAAATAAACTGCATTATCATCCACGGCCGTCCAGTCAGTATAGAGAAATCTATATAAACACAAGGCACCCTGCATTCCATATGGACAAATTCGAGCTCATCGCGCGGAATACCGAGGAGATTCTCACAGTGGATGATCTCAAAGAGCTCATTAACTCTGGAACGCCTTTAAAACACTATATTGGCTTTGAAATCTCTGGAAAAATCCATCTCGGCACGGGATTAATGTGCATGGGCAAAGTCAAGGATTTTATGGATGCTGGCATGCACTGCAGCGTCTTTCTCGCAGACTGGCACTCCTGGATTAATGATAAGATGGGTGGAGACAAAGAGGTTATTAAGAAAGTTGCCGTTGGCTACTTCAAAGAGGGATTGAAAGCCTCACTCAAATGCGTAGGTGGCGATCCGGAAAAGCTCACATTCGTTCTCGGAAGCGATCTCTATCATAACAATGACAAATATTGGGAAACGATGATTGATGTGAGCAAAAACACATCGCTGGGAAGGATGCAGCGAAGCATCACGATTCTCGGAAGGAAGGAAGGGGAAGGCATTGATTTCGCTAAACTTATTTATCCTCCGATGCAGGTTGCGGATATTTTTATCCAAGGTGTTAATATCCCCCATGCGGGGATAGATCAGCGAAAGGCGCAAGTCATCGCGAGGGACGTAGCCCATAAGATGAAGGTCTCCCCTATAAAGAACAAGAAAGGAGAAATAATCAAGCCATGCGCAATCCATCATCATCTGATTCTGGGATTACAAAAACCAAGTGTCTGGCCCGTTCCCAAAGAACAAATGCAGGAACTTTGGAGCACGATGAAAATGTCAAAGTCTATCCCTGACAGCGCAGTATTTATTCATGATTCTGAAGAGGATATCAAGAGAAAAATAAACAAAGCGTTCTGCCCGGAAGGAGACATAGCGTTCAATCCCGTTCTGGATTGGGCAAGAAGTATCATTTTCAGGGATGAAAAAACAACGCTTGAGATCAAGCGCCCTGAGAAATTCGGCGGGAATGCTGCGTATTCATCATACGAAGACTTGGAGAAAGACTTCGCCGAGAAAAAGCTTCATCCCATGGACTTAAAGGCTGCCATCGCGGAAAAAATCACGGCAATTCTAAAACCCGCAAGAGATCATTTTGCCCAGCCCGCGGTTAAAAAGATGAAGGAAGAGATGGAGCAGTTGTTGATTACACGGTAAGGGGAGCTTTGCAGCGCGGACACACTTTGGAATTGCGTGAGAGTGGCTCGCCACACTGCCTGCATGAGTACATGAGGATCGGAACTTTCTTCTTGGACGCCAAGAAAGGCATCAGGATATGCAATAACGATCTTTCTTCTCCATGAATGATATTATTGCGTATTACGGGGGAAACAGGAAGAGCCTGCTCAAAATCCCCTCCCCGCACATATTTGCGCATAACCTCGGCGAGTTTGATGGTCTCCTTGAGTTTGAGTTCGGCGAGTATTGCGATGAGGTTTTTAATCTCCCGCTGAGACGGCATTTGATTGGATCTCAACTGGGCTGCAATCCGTTCATTCGCATCATAAGCCCTTCGGCGCAGTGGATCAAGAGGGTCCATGTAAGGAGTATGGGAATCGCATATTTTTAAAGCTTCGGTTCTGGAAACTCAAATAGCCACCGCAAACTATATAAAGCGAAAGCTATTTTTGTTATTACTATAGGATAGTATGAAAATCTCTAACGAACCAAAAAAAGAACGGCCCGTGAATGAATTCGCGAGCTATTTAGCGCTTGTCAAGGAGTTCATTTCTACGAAGATTGACTCATTCAGGAGAGAACTGAAAAAGCGCCTTGCCGTCGCCCTTATGCTGTACTGCGGCGTGTTTTTTGTGCTTTTTGGTGTCGCAAAATTGGCTGCGGAAAAATCCTTCATAACCGAAGGCCAGAGCTTTCTGCTCATGGGAATTATCATCGTTGCATTGAGCTATATTTACAAAATACTTGAGAAGTAGCTACTCTTCTTCTCCTTCATCATTATCTTCATCACCATATTCGGTTTCTTCCATGATCAAGCCTCCTTAAGCACCCGTCCACACCAGGGGCATACAACTCTTGGATATTTGTCTGTATCTACGCTGAATTCGTATTTGCATTCGCATCTGAAACGCTGTTTTGGGCTCTCTTCAGGGTCATGAGGAGTCTTAACACTACCCATTTTGCGCTCCCAGTGCTTCCGTTCCAATACGTCGCGCGGCTCCATCCCCCTGTGGTCATACGAAATGATGTATTTAAACATTTCTATGATGTGAAACCGAAACCTATAAATAGGAGTATTGGATTACCGATATCGTATATCCAATGTATTGGAGGTGACCACATGCATTGCGGATGCGAAGAAACGTACGGAAGAAGCTTCCTAACGAAGGAAGAAAAGATGGATCGTCTAAAGGAATACAAGGAGTCGCTCGAAAAAGAAGCCCAGGGTGTCCAAGAGGCGATTCAAAAACTTAAGTCGGCCGGGTAGCAGACTTTTTTTATTTTTTCTTAGAAGGGAAGTATGCCGATTCTGATTTTGTTGATAGTGGTAATGGCAAATACCGGGTGTACTATATTATGGCTGGGCAGACACGCCAGACCTCATACGGTAGGATGATGGCGCCATCAGGATGTTCTTTTGGGGTTATTTTGGCATTTATGAATCAACCGTTACAGACAATAGTTTTACGGAACTTGAAATTGTCTACGAAGCTAAAAAAGAGAATCCAATGCACAGATTCCCATCCAACCCTCCCGGAGATCCGACGTTAGGGAAGGTAGGGGAAAAATGGTATATGTACGATGGGCAGCACACAAAAGGAAGTTATTATGCGACACTGGAAAGTGAGGCATTGGAATGAAAAAAGAAAAGATTTCCTAAAACAGTTAACCAAACGTCACAATCTTATCAGATTCCTCAACTAATGTTAACATATCTCCCATTGCAGAAATGAGGCTTATGCCTATTTCTTCTTTTCCCCTTATTTTCAAGCACGTTCCACAAGCAAGAATGACACCACTATTTTTTATGAATTTCTCAACGGAGCCTTTAAGCAGCGGAAATTTTGCGTCTTGTACGCTTTCAACCTCAACACCCTTCCCAAGAAGAAATACCTTCACTGAATGATTTTTGCTCATCGCTTCATTCCCAAATCGAAAACAGTTCCAGCAGGTTTCTGCGTCGTTTGTGTTCAAAATTATGCCTATCTTCATGGTTTTACCTCGCGTTATCAACCATTTCAATCATGTCCGTTTCAACTTGTTCCGCTTCCTTCCTGTCTACTTCTGGAAAGAATTGAGAGATCATCGTTGGCTTCATCCCAACAATCTTTACTTTTTCATTTTCCTCCAAAACATTGATTTTACATGGCATGCAGAGCGATATTAACCTATTTTTATTTAAGAACTGATTCGCGTATTTGCCTGAGCAGATTTCGATTATTTTTAGCGGTTTTTGATTAAAACCTTTGGCAGCCAGCCTTTCCCTCACATCATAAACCTGGAATAATGCCCATCCTTTTTTATCTACTGCTCTCAATACGGATACGACAGCTTCATCAAAACTTTTCTCAGTTTCAACGATATATGCAAAATCTTCTATTTTCATTTTCTCACCAGTTCTTTTTTCATTTCTTCATAATGCTTCTTTGTGATTTCTCCAGAAGCGTATCTCTTCTTTAGGATTGTTAGTGAATCCTCGCTTTCTGTCTTACTTGATTGGCTAGCATTGATTAAAGTAACTATGAGCCAAATGATAAGCCCCCAGAAAAGCAACATAAAGAGGAATCCAAAGCCCACTCCAAAACCCATCATGCCGTAACCCCCCATTCCAAAACTCCCTAGAACAAAGATCGCAACAATCACAGCAATGGCGATCCATATCAATGTGTTTTTGTCTTTTTCCATACTTATCACCTCTCAATTTCTTTTTTCATTTCTTCATACTGTTTTTTACTTATATCCCCTTTGGCATATCTTCTCTGTAAAATATTAATTGGCGTTTCAGGTTCTTTTGCTTTTCTTGTGAAGTTATAGATAATCCAAATCACAAAGAGTATAGCCCCTATTAGAAAAATTATCCAGAGACCATTCCAGAAACTGCTATAGCCATAATTGTAATGTGGTTGATAGTTCCCCATCATCCCTCTTCCCATCATGCCACCTCCTGCCGCAGTTTCACCGCAATAAGACCTTCTTGCTAAATCTATATGAAACTGCTCTTCTGCACCAGAACCTTCAGTTAGCCCCATCATTTCATGCGCTCTTTTGTGAGCTTCGCCAGGCATCATTTGCTCCATATAATATTCTCCAATCTCTTCGAGCTGCTCATTAGTTAATGTATCGCAAGATATCTTCGAATCTATCAAGCTTTTAGCTTCATTAAGCTCTTCTTGGCTGACTGCATTAACTAAACTAATAGTCAAGAGTAAAATACCAATAACAAAGAATGCCTTTTTCATGTTTTCACCACCACCACTCCATAATGATAAGGTTTCAAATCATATCTTCTTGGACTATTAAATCCGACCTTTCCTGCCCAGTCAATACACTGTTCAGGCGTAGGCCTAATCTCCATAGGTGGACCTCTCGGTGTTGATGGGTCATAATTCCAGTGCACAATGCCAAGTTTTCCATGAGGTCTTAGTATCCTATGTGCCTCCTTAAGTAATCTCTTTGGCTCTTCTGCATGAAGAATGTTGAAAAGCATTACGTAATCAACACTCTCGTCTTCAAGGCCAGAGCCGTCCGAAACAAAATCACGAAGCATTGTTTCTACAGTATGTATTCTATTCTCTTTTGCCTTTCTTTTTGTAGCTTCTATCATCTCTGGGTCTATATCAAGAGCATACACTTTCCCGCTTACCATTTTTGCAGTAGGAATAGTGAATGTTCCATAGCCGCAGCCAAATTCCGCCACATCGGAGACACTGCTATCCACGCCAAGAGCATCTAATATGCTCGCGGGTTCAAAAAAAGCCCCCCAGATACTCTCCTGCGGCATCCCGCTCTCCCTGACTTTCATCTGCTTCTCCTGATACTGCTCATAATCTTTTGTTCCCTTTTTAATCTTTCAGATAAGACTTCTCTCATGATATCAAAAGCTTCAATTATTTTAGCATTTACCAGCGTATAGTAAACGTTCTTGCCTTTTCTTTCCGATGTTACAATCCCTTTAGACTTCATAATTGACAAATGCTGGGAAATATTGGCTTGAGTTAACGTTGTCTCTGATATTAATGCCGTTACCGACAGTTTAGTATCTCTCAAGAGATTCAAAATTTCCAGCCTAATCGGATTTGAAAACACTTTACACATCTCCGCATGGAGTTTATACAATTCCTTCATACAATCATATTAGAATATTCTAATGTTTAAATACTTTTCGGTCATCTCACAACGGGGCTTTCTCAATATGCTGCTCCACCAATCGCCTTATCCTTGGATTTGATTCCTTCAAAGAAACCAAAAAAAATAAAAAAATCGCTTTGAGTACGATGAATAGGACTTTAGAATCTTCGTCTCTTCGCGTAGCAATCTTTGCAATACACGGGCTTTCCGCTCTGCGGCTTGAATGGAACTTCGCATTCCTTGCCACATTCAGAACATGTTGCCTTATGCATTTCTCGCGGCCCAAAATCGCGTTTAAATCCGCCGCCGCCTTCGTTAAAATCTCTCATGTTGTTTTCCTCCTAGTTTCGACAGAAACCCTTCTAGACTTCCGTCGTAAGCCTCCAGAAAGGGGGTGTATTTAAAAATCTAATGGAAAAAAGAAGAAAAAAGGGGCTGATGCGGCATTGGATGAAGGTAATACGTAATCTCTTTCTATCTTCTTTCCTATCACAAACTATTTAAACCAACGCGCTTAGCTTCTCGCTATGGGTGGTCAAAGCGCGTTAAAAGTGATCGTAGGAGAAACACTCCGCAATCTTCCGAGTTTTATCGTTTTGCTTCTTATTTTGGCGCTCGTCATTGGCATCCGCATGGAGCTCAATAAGACAGAAGTGTACGATGCGCTTCGTAATGAACTCACGGGGAATCCTGAATTCAAAGACTATGTTAAAGAAAACCCACGCATTACGTACATCACGGCAGAGATCCTAACCGCGTCCCAGCAGACCCCGTTCTTCAGAGACGCGAAGATCGGGAGTATCCGAGCGGCTTCAGCGCGATTTATGACTCAAAAACAGATACCGTCGTGAATAAAGTGAAAGTGGAGACGGGTCCCGGAGATCTTTTAACAAAATTCACGGCGAATGAAGCGTATTCAGTCTATGCGGGAATTCAGCCGCAGGTTATTAAAATCCTGCCTGAGAACTTGGCTGCGCTGCAGGGGCAGATTTCTGGCCTGAATGAGCAGAACATTGGCCAATACATCCTCAGTTATCCGGATAGGGTCATCATCTATGAATACGGGAATGATACAGTTGTCCTTGATGCGCCATTGCAGCAGGCGCTGCCTCAGGACTTCTCTCAGAAGCTCATGGCGCATAACGAGATAAAGCCGTTTGCTGCCCAAAATCCCCAAATCGCGATCATTGATGATGCGCTCGCGCAGCAGATTCGCACGCTTGACCCGACAATAGGGGATGCAGCGTCCGTAGGATTGTATGCGCTGCAGTATCCAACCCATCTTGTGATCTATGACTATGCGACGGACACAATAACGGCC
>JAGVYU010000022.1 GCA_018303105.1 Candidatus Woesearchaeota archaeon
TTCAGATTTTCAGGAATAGGTACTCTCATCACCAAGCGCAGGGCCCGTTCATCAATGCCCAGATCAATTAATCTTTTATGAACTCTCATCTCAAAGCGCTCCCACGTCGCTTTTCCCTCGCCACATGGAGATCTTCGAGTCGTCACTTTAAGGCGCTTCGTAGGGAGGGGAATCGGCCCTCTCATCTCCACACCGGTCTTTTCCGCAATGTCCTTGATATAAGAACAAACTTCATTAACCTTGTCAATGTCTGTGCTTGCTATTTTGATTCTTGCTTTGGGCATTGTTAACCAGTGTGCTTCATGATAAAGCCAAGCTCACCATGATCCCTTAGAAAGGGATTTACAGTTGCTTCTTGACGAGGTCTATGCACATGCCGGCTGCGACCGTGCTTCCAGAGTCACGGACAGCAAACCTGGACATTTGTGGAATATCCTTCTGCGTCTCTAAGCTCAGTGGCTGTGTTGGCTTTACCTTGATGATTGCAGCGTCTCCGTTCTTGATGAAGTCGGGATGTTCCTTGATGACTTCACCCGTTGCGGGGTTCATCTGCTTGACTATTTCCATAATCTGACATGCGACCTGCGCCGTGTGGATGTGGAATACAGGTGTGTATCCAACCGTAACGACCGTAGGATGGTTTAAAATGACAACCTGGCATGTGAACTCTGTTGCGACTGTTGGAGGAGCGTCCGCTGGTCCAACGACGTCTCCGCGTGCGATATCCTTCTTTCCGAATCCGCGGACGTTGAATCCTATGTTGTCTCCAGGCTCCGCTTCCTGCATCTGCTCATGATGCATTTCTATGCTTTTGAGCTCTCCTGGAACTCCTTTACCTTCCCTTCCCGGAACCGCGATAACCTTCATTCCCACTTTGGCAATGCCTGTCTCGACTCGTCCAACGGGAACGACTCCGATTCCTGTGATGTTATACACGTCCTGGATCGGCAGTCTCAATGGTAAATTTGTTGGTTTTTCAGGCTCTTTTAGACCGTTAATTGTTTCCAGAAGCGATCCTCCCTTGTACCAGGGGAACTTATCTGACTTCTTCGCTACATTCTCTCCTAACAATGATGCAAGGGGTACGAAGGGAATGTTCTCTGGCTTGTAGCCTACGCTTTTCAGGAGCTTCGTAACATCTTCTTTCACTTGGTTAAACACTTTCTCATCATAGCCCTTCATATCCATCTTGTTCACAGCTACGATAAGCTGGTTGACTCCAAGCGTTCTGCTGAGGAAGACGTGTTCCTTCGTCTGCGCCATGACACCGTCATTTGCGGCAACGACGAGCACTCCCGCGTCAGCCTGTGACGCTCCCGTAATCATGTTCTTAATGAAGTCCTTGTGACCGGGCGCGTCAATAATTGTGAAATAGTACTTCTCAGTTTCAAAGCGCTTATGGCTGAGGTCAATCGTGACACCTCTCTCTCTCTCTTCCTTGAGGTTATCCATGATAAACGCGAACTCAAATCCTGCTTTTCCGAGCTCCTGCGCCTTCTCTTTGAGCTTGCGCATTGTCTGCTCGTCAATATTGCCAGAATCATAGAGCAATCTGCCGACAGTCGTTGATTTACCGTGGTCAACGTGTCCGATGAATACAAGGTTTATGTGTGGTTTTGTTTTAGCCATGTTTATTCTCACCTTTGGAGTGTAATTCCACTATGAAGGAATCAAGAGGGGTTTATAAAGGTTTTGGGGCGATACCGAAGCATATTGGGGGGTTTATAAATGAAATGGAGTTAAGGCGTGCTTGACGATTGTGAATTGCGAATTTCTGGTGTTCTTTGGGTGGCGTGGGCGGGACTTTCACTGTCCACATGGATCCAGTTTTGAACCCGCATGAGACGTGGGTCGTCTCGCCGAGGCTTCAGCTCGGCGCACAACCATGTCGTGCGTCCACGCCGATTCCCAGAACGGAAAGCTTTTATACTTCCCTCCTCACATCCTATTTTGACGTGGGTTGTCTCGCTGAGCAGTAAGCTCGGTTTTTATTTTCTTTCAGGAAATATCCGAATTACTTTCGGGAAAAGTGGAAATTATTTACCGATGCCAAAATAATTTCGAAACTCTTTGCAGAAACTGAACTTTTTACATCTTTTTCAGGAGCTTTACGGCCGGGATACGGTACTTATTCACAATTTGGAAGGCATTAATTTGCATGCAGAAAAATCCCTTCATCACGAGAGACTATTTGAGCGAATATGATCCTCCGGCATTGAAGTGTCTCAAGCTCCCCCTCATGCAGTTTCATCATTTCAGGCGAGTCATAAAGCAGTCTTTCATGGATAAGATCAACCTGCCTTCCCTGAAGCGGCCTCCATGTGTTGAAGTCCTGAACGTCCCCCTGATAATGTTCAAATGGCTCCCCGGTCATATCTCCAATGTCAATGCCAATGACATGCACTCCAAGAATATGCAATCCCCTGCAGAGCCATGGCAGGTATTTTGCGCTGTCTCCGGGGCGTACGAATGCGCGACCATTAAACGTGTGCGATCCGCAACCTATGTCAACGATCACTTTCCCTTCTATCTCACCCTGAAGGACGTCCATGATGTGGTAAAACGGCAATCCAAAACCTATTTCGTACCGCTGAGCATACGCGTCTCCCGGATAAAGCTCGCGGAACCTTGCAAACACTTCTTTCTCCAATGCGGCCGTTGTTGCAGCAACACTTGGATTTAATTGATACCCCCGTGTATAATCTATAACTCGCATGGCCTGAAGAAAGTGAATATGAGAATAAAAAAGGAGTGGTTTTTACACTCCCAGCATCGCATCCGTTAATCCCTTGCGGTCCTTAAGCTGCCTGATGACTTTATCCTGGAGCTCTCCAGCGGTGCGCTCAAACACTTGGTCTACAAGGCTTGAATTTCCTCTGCCTCCTGTCGCGCTGCGCAGCTCCGAACTCCATCCAAACATCTCCGCAACGGGAACTTTCGCTTTCACGATAGTTAATACGCTTTCCTGGCTCATCTCAAGCAATTGGCCTCGTTTATTTGAAACGAGCTTAGAAATCTCGCCCATGAACTCAACGGGCGCTTCAATGTGCAATACTTGTTTCGGCTCAAGCATGACGGGAGAAGCGGTCATAATGCTCCCTCGAATGCCTTCGCGCACAGCAGGATACATTTGCGCGGGTCCTCTGTGGATAGCGTCTTCATGCAATTTGCAATCAGTAAGGCTGACTTTCATCTTCTGGCATGGCTCTTTAGCGAGAGGCCCCCCTTTCATGACGTCCTCGAACATATCTAAAACAAGCTCCATGATTTCATTAATATGAACAATGCCGCGAGTTTCATCTACAAATACATTAGCATTGAATACATCCTTGACTTTATCAGCTACTTTTGTCTCCCAACCCGCGTTCACGAATTTGTCACGGATAGTGAGATCACGCTTCTTAAACCGCATCTCAGGTATTTCCCCAGACTTAATCTGGTCGAAAATGGATTCTTCCAGCGGCTCAACCGTGAAAAACAGGTGATTATGCTTATTCGGCGATTTTCCCATCGCTTCCTGTCCTGGTTTTGTGATCGTTTCCCTGTACACCACGATCGGAGGAGAGGTTTTGATGTCAACGCCTTTCTCTTTGCGGATTCTGTTCTCAATGACCTCCAAATGCAGCTCTCCCATTCCGTGCATGAGGATTTCTCCCGTTTCGTCATTTATGTCAATGTGAATTGCGGGATCCTCTTTGTTCACTTGCTTCAGAACTTCGATTAACTTGGGTAAGTCTGCCGGATTTTTTGCTTCGACTGCCTTTGTAATAACGGGATCAAAAATGTGCTGAATCGGCTCGAAGGGCTCGGTGGGCGTTGACGTGATCGTCTCACCCGCAAAACTCTTGACTCCCGCAATGCCAATGATATTTCCGGAAGGGACATTGTCAACAATCTCGCGCTTCGCTCCATTGTAAACGAACACTTGCTGCACACGGGAAGCCATCTTTCCCCGGTTTAGGTAAACATCCATGCCTTTTTTCATCGTGCCCGAGAATAATCTTCCTGCGCTGATCTCTCCCGCCTGTGGGTCAATGACAATTTTTGTAATAACGAAGAACAGCGAACCATTCGGATCGCACGCAACAAGCGCTTTTCCTTCCTCGCTTTCCATCTCTCCGTGCCAGAGTTTTGGAATTCTATATGCCTGCGCTTGATGGGGATCTGGAAGATGCTTCACGACCATCGTTAACACCGCTTCATGGATGGGTGTTTTCTGAGCAAGTGATTTGATTAACGCATCATCGCCGGATTTATACGCGTCAATGACATCTTTTAAGCTGATATTTTTTATCTTCATAAACGGAACGTTCAGCCCCCAGTTATGGAACGCGGAGCCAAACGACACGGAGCCATCCACGACATTCACCTTAAACTTCTGCTTGAATTCTTCAGGAGCGATATGCTCAATGAGCCGATTAACATTCGTAATAATGTTGACAAAGCGCTCCTGCATCTGTTCAGGAGTGAGCTGCAGCTCTTTGATGAGGCGATCGACTTTGTTAATGAAGAGGATTGGCTTAACGCGCTCGCGCAGCGCTTGCCTCAGCACAGTTTCCGTCTGAGGCATGATTCCTTCAGATGCACAAACGAGTACAATGCAGCCATCAACAGCGCGCATCGCTCTCGTAACGTCTCCTCCGAAGTCAACGTGTCCCGGAGTATCTAAGAGATTAACAAGAAACTCTTTGCCATCAACCATGTGAACCATGGAAACGGCAGCGGTATCAATAGTGATTCCTCTTTCCTTTTCATCCTCATGGAAGTCAAGCTTGAGCGCCTTACCCGCGTCATCCTTGCTCATCATGCCCGCGCCTGCAAGAAGATTGTCAGAGAATGTAGTCTTTCCGTGATCGATATGCGCGCAAATAGCAATATTTCTAATATGCTGCGCATCCCCCATAATGCGCATGACCTTGTCAACCATCTTTTCTGCCATTGTCATTCACCTATAGAACATGAATATCATGCACGGATTTGTATGTGTGCAGTTCCTTTGCCGTAAACCAAAGCTTCACTTCAACAGCTGCGTCTTTTGCGTCAGCTGAGGCATGGATAAGGTTCTTGATCGCCTGAGATTTCGTGTCCGCATATGCGAAGCTCACATGGCTGAAATCACCGCGGATCGTGCCGGGTAGTGCGGCTTTCGGCTCTGTTGAACCAACCATTTTGCGAACGTTCTCAATCGCGTTAATTCCCTCAATACATAGCGCGACAACGGGGCCTTCCACGATGAAGTCAAGAAGGAGATTGCGAACTTTTTCCCCCCTCCGGATCGTGATGTCTTCTGTATAGTGCTGCTTTGCGAACTCCTTGTCAATCCAGACCATTTTCATGCCTATAATCTTGAGCCCCACATCTTCAAATCTCGCCAGAATCCTGCCGATAAGCCCGCGCTGGACGCCATCCGGCTTAATCAACACTAATGTTTTCTCAATCATTGTCCTTTCACGTAATGGGCAGTCCACTTTTGTTCGCGCGCTTTTCTCTTGAGCTTGAGCATGTTCTTTTCGCATTTCTTGCTGCAGAAATTCAAAATTTTGGCGTCCTTCTGGACGTACATCATACCTGTGCCCCGCTCGATCGTGTTTCCGCAAAAACTGCATTTTGTCATCGTGTTACCTTCTGCTTTGCGTCAGGTTCTGCGCTTCAATCTCTGTTTCTCTCAGCATTAAGATGTCTCCTATGCGCACAGGCCCTTTGACGTTTCTTCGCAGGATCTTGCTTTTGTCGCGGCCATCGAGAACCTTGCAGCGCACTTGCGTTCCTTCCCCTCGCGCTCCCGTGCGTCCAACAATCTCCTCGACTTTCGCCGGGTACGCCATGGAGAATTCAACTCCTGCCTTCGCTGCGCTGACCTCTTCCTTCTCGTCTGGTCTGCGTTGTTTCTTGATCGCTGCCATTTTATTCAGTTAATCTGGGAAGGAGATGCTTCAGAAGCTCTTTCGCTTCTCCTTCTTGAACGATTGCAATTGCGACGGTTGCCACGTCCATGCCTGCTGCAGCTCCAAGCTCTTCCCGTGAGGGAACTTGAGCGCACGCGATGCCCTTCTCCTTGCAGAGTAACGGGATGTGCATCGTGATCTCCGGAGGGTTCACGTCCTTCGCGATGACGACGAGCTTCGCCGTCTGGCGCTCGATAGCCTTCGTGACCTCATTGCTTCCTTTCTTGAGCTTGCCCGTGGCTTTCGCTACTTCCACACATTCAAGCACTTTATCGACTATTTCCTTTTCCATTGTGGCCTCCGAGGATAAGAATGTAATCCTCACTCATCCCTTGCGGGAATCATCATTCATCGGTTCGTTTGGGGAGTGGCAAGGGGTTTATAAAGGTTGCTCTGTGACGGACTTTACACGTACTATCTCTTGCTGGGCGAGGATTTTGGTTCGTTCTGTTCGCTCAGTGCCTCGATCGATTCGAATGCCAGTGATACCGTTCCCCTAAATTCCGCTGTGCGCTGTTCCAGCCGCTCTTGCGGTGTACCTTGCAAGTGTCGCAGAACAAACGTGAACTCAACGTTTGCGATATCTGCAAATGCCCGAGAACCATACGGATTATTCAAATCATATCCCAATGCACGACAGGACATGGTCAAAGCACCAGTGCTCGACACGATAATATACTCAATAGTGCTGCCAGGATTCATGTTTGCGTTATGCATGAGCGCCTGCACATCCTGGCGAGTTGGGACAACGTATAGTGAAGGCCCAAAATCACTTATCTCCCGCCGAGAATAGTAACTATTGTATTCCGCATCCGTATGGGTGTGAGCAACCACAAGTCTCTGACTCACGGAAAGACCGTGCGCTAGCAGTTGTGTATCAAGTGTCGCAGTAGCATCTCCCACTTGCTCAGTAGCGTTAATCCAGGCATCACATCCAGGAAAGTAAAGCCAGGACGATTCGTGCGCGTCCGTGCGTGCCATCTGCGCCAAGGCAATCAGACCCTCAATGCGCGAGGCCTGTACGAGCGAGCCATGGCCCTGGGAGAAATCATCAGTAGGGATAATCTCTATCGCACCATTATACTGCAGCAGAGTATTCATGAGATCTGTGTGAGAGCCAGAACCCATCTCGTTTATCTGTGCTACAGTTTCAGGCGATTGAGAATGGACTGTTGCGGAATACAATAAACTTGCTCCCAATAGCATTGCGGCCGTGCGTTTCATGCTTTTTGAGAATCAAAAACCGTTTATAAACATAGCATCTTAAACCGTCATCAATATAAAGAAAATCCCCACTTCTCTTTGCATGATACACTATATCGCCCGACTTTTTGATAAAGTGGGAAAAGATGAAGAAGTCGTAGATTGGATTCGCGCATTTGCATCCTCAAAGGAACAGTTTGCAATTGTAAAAGTGGGTGGAGCATCGCTCCAGTCAAATCCTGAAGAGATCTGCGATGACCTTGCAACATTATTTCATCTTGATTTACTTGTTCCTGTGATTTATGGTTGGGGAGATGCACTCACGGCAAGACTTAAGGAACATGGGATTCAATCCGAACGTCATGCATCTGGAGTCAGGGTCACACGAGAAGGCGACATTTGTCATCTTAAAGAAATTGCCAACGAACAGGCGAACATTCTCGTGAATGGACTCGCAGCTCGCGGCATTCCTGCGCAGGGAGTTGATGCAGTTTTTGCAGCCGAAAAGAAATATCTTGAAGGTGTAATCGGAGATCATTTCACAGGCGAGCTTGTTGATGTACATCTCCAGCCTATTCAGGCCTGCATCGCTAAAAAAACAATGCCTATAATTCCTCCGCTAGGGTATTCTCCTGAAGGAATTTTGTTTAATATTAACGCAGACACGGCAGCGCAGGGATTGGTAACACAGATGCGTCCGCAAAAATATATCATCCTCACGAACACGGGAGGAGTATTAGATCGAGAGAAAAAGATAATTCCAAGAATTTCGTTAAGCAACGATTATGAAGAATTAATAAAAGGACATGTTGTGACCGAAGGCATGAGACTCAAAATCGAAGAGGCCAAGGCAGCAATTCAGGAAGTTCCCACTCTCGCCGTCCAAATAGCAAGTCCTCAAAACATCCTCATTGAACTGTTCACAAATGAAGGTAAAGGCACGTATATTACAAAATAGGCTACTTATACTTCCTTACCGCCCTGAGAATATCCGCGACTTTCAGCTCTGGCCATGATTTATCCGTGAAATGGATGATGGAGAACATGCTGTCCCAGAGCAGCAACGCAGGGATTTCATGCTTCACGCCCGTTTTAATAATGATGTTCGGAGGAATAAAATAACTTGTGTACAGATTGTCTTTGATCATGGCAGCATTGATCATCTCAGGCTCTATCTTTCCTGCTTTCACTTGCCGCGCGATGATCCTGCACGCATCCACAATCTCCTCTTGTCCATTATAGTTTAGGCAGAGGTTGAGGAAAAAGTCATCATACTCCTTTGTCTGGTCCATAGCCTCCTTTATCGGGTCGACAACTCTTCCCGGAAGGTCATACCATTTTCCCAGGACAGATATCTTGATCCGTTTTTTGTGGATGAGAGCATCCTGAGTGAGCTTAGGCAGGAATTCCACAAGGCTGTCAATAAGCGCCAGAAATTGCTCGGTGTCCCTCTTCATGCGTTCAGGAAGCACAAGAATCGTGAGAATTGTCACATTGAGCTTCACCTGATTTTTTATCAGGTTTGGGATCATGCCGAGACTCTTCTCATAACTTTCCTTGAGTGGAAGATTATTATTCTCAGCGTATGCTTTCACGCCCTCCATCGTAATGGCAATATGTTTAGGCACTTTGAGCTTCAGCTCTTCGGACGGCGCTTCTTTTTCTGGTGTCAGAATATCCTTTACTTTTTCGTGGATGTCCTTTACCGTTTCCTGTACCTTGTCAATAACCATGATGCACCTGCGCAATAGTTACAATGATGACTTCCAAAGCGGGGGAATGTTTATAAAGGTTGTGCATGAGGATTCCCCATGCTTGATGTATTCATCGTCGTGGTTGCGTTTATCGTGCTCTGCGTCGCATCATACACGGATTTGAAAACGCATGAAGTTCCGGATTGGATCACATATGGCCTCATGTTTTTTGCCCTTGCTGTACGTTCCATGGACGCTGTGCTGCAACAGAGCGCATTACCTTTAGTGTCTGGCCTTCTTGGCTTTGGCGCGTATGTTGCGATCGGGTATACTATGTATTATTCTGGGCAATGGGGTGGCGGGGATAGCAAGCTGCTTATGGGCTTAGGCGCGCTCATTGGCATTCCATGGCCAGTCGAGTCGCTTCCCTTCCTGCTTAACTTCTTCATGAATATTCTTGTTGTGGGCGCGCTCTACGCGATGTGCTGGAGCATTGTTTTGTTTTGGAAGCACACGTCTGCATCACTTAAAGTGATGCGCAGGGAGAGGAGCAAAAAACCATTCATGTATACCCTCATCGTAGCGCTGATGATTTCGGCGCTTTGCATCGTCGCCATATTTCTCGTTGATGAGCGCGTCGCGCGCCTCTTTTTAGGAATCCTTGCCATCGTTGCAGCGCTCCTTCCCTATCTTTATCTTTATATCAAAGCCGTTGAGCAGGCTGCCATGATCAAAAAAGCGTCTCCTGATGTGCTGACAGAAGGAGATTGGATTGCCAAAGAGGTTGTGATCAGCGGCAAAAAAATCTGTGGCCCAAAAGACCTTGGGATTACAAAAAAGCAAATCGCTCAGTTGAAGAAATTGTTTAAGCAGAAAAAAATAAAATATGTTATGCTCAAAGAAGGCATTCCGTTTGTTCCGAGTTTCCTTATCGCATATGTTGTCACGCTGGCCTTTGGGAATCTATTACTGATGGCCCTTCTGTAAACGAGAATTTATATACTGCATTATGTATAATGCGGTCATGGACTGGCTCATCGTGGGAATTGGTGCTGGTATCGTTCTGCTTTTCGTGAATATTATCTATGCATGCCTGCTTGAGCATCATTTTGACGGCGTGAAAATAGCTACGTTTCTGCTGCTCCTCGCCGTTTCAGCTCCCATGTTCTATATCAGCGTTTTCTATACGCGGCTCCTGCAGCAGTATTCGCAATATACGATGAGCTTTGTTTTTTTTATCTTCTCGTTCTTCTGCGCAGCGTGCATTCTCATCGCGATGATGTACAGTTTTTGGTACGCGCTCCTTCCCCAGCATCCAGAAATGCGTCATTATGAATATCTGTTTGAGGATTATGGTATGCGATGAAGCTGCTTGAGCAAATAATCATCTGTGACTTTCTCAGGTTTAGGCGGCTCCACTTCCTTGGGCTTGAGCTGCACGGTGAGATTCTCTTTAATCCTCAACTCGATCGTTGACATCTCTTCTTCGTTGAGTGTTTTGGGCACCCAGAGGAAATTTAGGCCATCTTCTTCCCTTCGGGGAATGACGTGGACGCATACATGCGGATCTTTCTGTCCAGCGGAAATCCCGTTTTGGATGATGATGTTCGTGCCCTGCGCCTGAAGGCTTTCAAACAGGGCCATGGAAACCTTGTTGGCTTGCACCATCATCTTTCCAAACTCTTCGTCCGGTATCTGCTCTATGATCGCGACATGCTGTTTGGGAATCATGAGCACGTGGCCGGGAATAGCTGGTTTGTGTGGTTGCGCGTATGTGATCTCCTCATGCTCGATGAGCTTAAGGTATTCCTCAAGGCTGCACAGCTTGCAGTCCGTCATCATGACCCTCCGAGTAGATCTGCGATGTCATCAAGCGTGACGTCTTCATCTTTTGTTTGATCTTTCTTCGGATGCTCTTTTTTGGGAGCCTTTGGTTGCGCTTTTCGCGGTGTATCCTCGATGACAACCTCGCGCGGCTCATGTCTTGGAGCTGGAACAGCGCTTTGTTCTTTAGGAGATACCTGCTCCACGGCTACGGGTTGCTCCTGAAGCCGTGCTCCAAGTGATTTCGCGATTGATGGAAGAATATGCTGTTTGACCTGCTGCAACTGCTGCTTGCTCAAGAGTTTTTCAGGGATATCAATGCCCACTTCATCATGCTCTTTTCTCGGAATGATGTGGATCATGAAATGCTGCGCTTTCTGTCCCGCAACAACGCCGTTCGCGATAAATATATTTGTCCCATCCGCGTGCAGCGCGCGCAGCAGCGCATGGCTTAGCTTCTTTGCGGTAATACCTAAATGCATAATCTCCTTGTCAGGAATCTGAGGCATGATCGCGTAATGCTCTTTCGGAAGCAGAAGGACATGTCCGGGATTTGCCGGGTTGATGTCAAGAATGCCTATGCAGTGCTCGTCCTCATAGACTTTCTTCGCCTGCGCCCTTCCTGCAACAATATGGCAGAATATGCACTGTTTCTTCTGAAACTCCCGGAGCTCTTCAGGGCTCATGTTTTTGAGCTTTTCCTTCAGCTCTTCGACCTGCTCGGGACTCATGTCGGCCATTAAATCACAAACAGAATTCGATTATATAAATATTCGCTCGATGAAGAACTTATTTTGGATTTAGTGCGGCTCTTCCTTTCTCTAACGCTGCTTCATGTAACGGGTCTGCAATTACTTCTCTGACTGCTTCAAAATAGGCTCTCCGCTGATCAGGGCTTGCTTGCTCGATATCATGGCGAACCCTCTCAATACCAGTTAATACAACATTTCCTTCCTCGCGGAGCATTGTCTTCAGGAGCATGAAGTACGTCCGGACATCGTGGGGATCAAGAAGTTGAGATACTCCCAGAATATCTCTTTCAAACCTGTAAAGCGGTTCATGTCTTGAGTCCCTGCCCGTTAGTATGGAGCGGTATTTTGCGAGCTGTAAGAACAGGAATCGATCCTGTGCTGGCTGAATCTCGGGCAAAACACCAAGGAGATGCTCATTGTGGGTATCAAGATACCATTTCACTTGGTCTAATGTAGTCCCTGGTCTCAGGGGCTCCTTTTCATAATCAGCGATTGGAAGTTCTCTCAGGAATCTAAGTGCCAACCGTGCTCGGTCTACTTCACCGTACATTAGCTTACTTTGAAACAGGATTTTTCCCAACGTGCTGTACTCCTCATTACGTTTTGCGAGGCCAAGTTGTCTGGCACGCTGAACAATCCTTTCCTGTAACGCATCCCGCAGGGCATTATACTTTTCTTCATGTCGTTCTCTAACCTTGCCAGGAGTTTTCTGAGCAACGCGCATTCCTTGTTCTGCGAAGGCTCTATACGCTGCTCCCGGATCCACGCCGAGAAGCACGCATGCATCAACAATGTCATTGTTTTCTGTGAAAAAATAGCTAAAATCATTTCCAGAAAAAGCCGTAATATCTAAGTGGGGAGGGTCAGCCTGCTGTGTCACTGGATTTTTTGCGCAGACCCATTGATTCGAGCGATCCTGTCCCCTTCTGCCCTTCTTTTCTATCGATAGAAGTCGTAATGAAGTGCTGGCATCCAACGGTTTCCACGCTTCCGCGACTGCATCGTCAACTGACATGGTGTTACAAAACTAACGGTGCATAAGCATTTCGTTATGGATCATTAAGCCCGCAGGAGTATACGATGCTCCAGTATTAAAGTACGCAAGGTCTGTTGCATTTTGCGCTCGCTGTTCCGCTTCTGTTAATGGAGCCCTTCCAAGAAAAGGCGTTTGATTTGAATCAAGTCTCACAAGTTGTCCATCAATAACAGCGACTTCAAGTCCAGTGCAGTCTCTTCCCGTGCCATCTGTTGCAAGAGAAGGATGATTTCCCTGGTAGGCATAACTTTCTTCTATTCTTGATCCGGGTCCATGACCATGGTGAGATACGGCAAGAATGCCATAAAAATTTCCGTCTACGGTTAACTCAGCAAAACCATCCGTTTTATTTCCATTGGAATAGTCAGTAAGTGCATGTATCTCTACCTCACGTCCAGTTTCTTGTCTAAACAAATCAACTGCTTGATCGATTGATAGATTGAGTTGTCCCATCTTACCTCTTCAAGCACACACACGGCGCGTATCCTTTAGAAATTGCCTTGTTTTTCGTTGGAAAGAGAATTTTTGAGCCTTTCTTGATGTTCTTTGCAAAGACACAGTCAGGAACGTGGAATTTCTTTGTCTCTGTGCTGCCGAGGAAGTACGTTGTTTTTTGCGCCTTTTGCTGCTTCATGTCCTTAACTGCTTTGAGCTGCTCCGCCAGCGTCTGTTGTTCCGCAGAAAGCTTTTCAATCTGTTCATACAGTTTAGAGATGGAATTTCCAAGGCTTGTGATGTCTTCGCGCGCGAGCTGGAAGCTCTTCTTGACTTTGCGCTCCAAGATAACGATTTGTTCTGCCATAATAGCTCTATTTTGAAAATAGGGTTCGAGTATATAAATCTTACGGTTAGTTACCACTATATAATGGGTACATTTAAATATGCCTATGCGTAGAAATGGACGCTGTGATCCACGATTTTATCCCCATGGTACACAAACTTAGCGGAAAATACGCCTCTTTTCTTCAGCCAAGGAATGAACAGATAATCATCCTCATTTAATGGTAGATCAAGAATCTTCTCATCAGCAATCCATTCAAGATGGCCTTCGTCAGGATCATGGAGCG
>JAGVYU010000071.1 GCA_018303105.1 Candidatus Woesearchaeota archaeon
CGACCATCCTGACTGGAAGCAGGGAGTGGATGAATGCCTGTCATGCGGGGCGTGCACAAATCTCTGCCCGACATGCTACTGCCATGAAGTGCACGATGAAACCTCATTGAAAGACCCGAAGTCCGGAGAACGTGTTCGTTCATGGAGCTCATGCCAATTGCAGGAATTCACAAAGGTAGCTGGAGATCATGTATTCAGGAAAAACAGGGATGAGCGGTTCAAGCACCGCATCTATCATCAGCTTGAGTATTTTAAGGAGAAATATGGCGTTCCCTTATGTGTCGGGTGTGGAAGATGCATTTCGGGATGCCCGACGCGCATTGATTTTGTTGAGATCATAAATAAGATGAAAACATGAGAACGAAACAAAAGCTCGTATCAAAAAATCCGTACTTGCCGAAGCCGTATAAAGTATTGGATTTCTACAGGGAAACGCCGGATACGTTCACGCTTACGATAGATATGGCTATCAAACATGACCCGGGGCAGTTCGTGCAGGTGTCAATTCCCGGGGTTGGAGAAGCCCCCATTTCGATCTGCTCCGATTCTGAAAAGTTTTTGAAGTTGAATATTCGCGAGATTGGAAATGTAACGCGGGCGCTCGCGGAACTGCGCTCAGGGGACACGATACTCATTCGAGGTCCGTATGGCCATGGCTATCCGATGAAGGAGATTGCAGGCAATCATCTGCTGTTTATCGGAGGGGGCTGTGGCATCGCTCCGCTCAAAGGCATCATTGATTATTTTGCCCGTGAGCTTGAGGAATGGCAAAAGCAATACCACATGACCGTGACTGTGGATCAGAACCCTCATGGGAAATTCTGCTATGACGCGAGCGTTGAGTTCGTGACTGCCGCGCTTGAGCGAGATCATGTAACGAATGAGAACAAGGTCGTGTTTGTCTGCGGACCACCCGTCATGATGGACAAAGTGATTAAAATCCTGAAAAACAAGGGATTTAACGATGACCAGATCTTTATCAGCGCGGAGCGCTTAATGTACTGCGCGATTGGCATATGCTGCCATTGCATGATCCGAGGAAAATATACGTGTTTAGATGGACCGGTGTTCAGGTATGATGAAGTCAAAGACTATACAAATGACTAAGCCGAAAGTCGGGTTTTATGGAATAACAGGTTGTGCTGGCTGCCTACTGAGTGTCATCTTCAATGAGGATGAGCTGCTTGACTTGATTGAATTAATTGACCTGAAGGCGTTTCCATTCGTGAAGGAAGTGAATCCGGATGACTCGTTTGACTTTATTTTCATTGAAGGGCTTGTCGCGGATAATGATGACCTCGCTGTTTTGAAAAAGCTCAGGGCGAATTCCAAATATCTCGTAGCGCTGGGCGCGTGCGCGAATACGGGATGTGTGCCAGCATATCGCAATTACTCATTGAAAGAAAACTATGAGCATCTGCTCTTCAAGAAGCAGGAAAGCATTCAGGATGTGAAGCCAACACCTGTTGATGAGCATGTCCATGTCGATCATTACATACCGGGATGCCCCCCCGACAAAAAACAGATTCTCACGTTCATCAAGGCAATTGTCGCTGGAAGAACCCCTAAGAAGTATGACAGCCCCGTGTGCATGGAGTGCAGGCAGAACGGGAATGCTTGCCTATTGGATGCGGGAAAACCATGCCTTGGACCGATTACAGCGGGAGGCTGCAATTCCGTATGCATCAATGGCGGATTTGAATGCTGGGGCTGCCGGGGACCGACAAAAGACATGAATCTTGAGCTTATGATCCGGATTTTGAGACAGAAAGGTTTTGATGACAAGTTCATTCAAGATAGAATGAGAACATTTATCGGATTAAAACTGCCCATGCTGGAGCGTGTGATGAATGCCCACAATAACCCTTAATCATATCACGAAGATTGAAGGCCACGCGAAGCTTACACTAGGTATTGAGGAGAATAAAGTAACGGTGTGCCAGCTCGGAGCGACGGAAGGAGCCAGATATTTTGAAGGGATTGTGGTAGGGAGAAGATATAATGAGGCGAATGAGCTCACGTCCCGCATTTGCGGGATATGCTCATGCGCGCACGTCATCGCCGCGATCACCGCGATAGAGAACGCGATTGGATTTACTCCCAGTGAGCAAACCATTAAGCTCAGGGAGCTGCTGACGCTCGCTGAACGGATCAGAAGCCATGCAACGCATCTCTATTTTCTCGCGCTTCCTGATTATCTTGGTTATGAATCAGCGATTGCGATGGCGCCGAAGTACAAAAAAGAGCTGCAGCGCGCGCTCAACATGATGAAAGTGGGCAATCACATGATTAAAACATTGGCGGCGAGAGACTTGCATCCCGTCTCAGCCGCCGTGGGGGGCTGGCTGAAGCTGCCTTCGCAGGATGATATGGATGCAATGGGAAAAGCACTTGACGGGATAAAAAAAGACGCGGAAGATACGTGCAAGCTGTTTTTCTCGCTGAAGTATCCTGATTTCCAGACAGAAGGATTGTTTTTCAGCCTCAAGAGCGAGAAGGAGTACGCGATGCTCTCTGGGAATTTCTGTTCTGGAGACAGGTGTCATGCCCCTGAGCAGTATATGAATCATATTGCTGAGTTCCATCAGGAGTACAGCAACGCGAATTACGCCACAGAGGATGGGAAGCGGTTTTTTGTAGGGGCGATTGCGCGTCTAAATAACAATTCAAAATTCCTTTCCCTCAACGCTCAAAAAATGTTGAAGCTGTCCAAAATCAAATTACCGTCACAGAATCCGTTCCATAATACTCATGCGCAGGCGGTTGAACTTGTACATTCGATTGACCACGCGCTCGAGATCTGCAAAACGCTCAAGATAAAGGATGAGAAGATTCCTCAAATACCTATTAAAGCTGGAAGGGGCGTTGGGGCCATTGAAGTGCCCCGGGGAACGCTCTGGCATGAGTATGTCGTTGATGAGCACGGCGTGATAACGAAGGCGAATATTATAACGCCAACTGCGCAGAATTTGTACAATGCGCAGGAGGATATCCGTTGTTTTATTCCGGGCATCGTGCACAAAACGAAGGAGCAGATCATTCTCGATGTGGAAAAACTTATTCGTAGCTATGACCCATGCTTCTCATGCTCCGCGCATTTCCTTGAAGTGGAATGGGTATGAAGGCGCTGTATGTTTTTGGCAATGAGCATCTTCAGGAGGATGCGATGGCGCGTAAAGTGGCTGAACTGCTCCGCGGCAAAGTCAACATCGTGCATTGTAGATCACCTGATGACTTGCTTGAAGCGGATGAATCCGTCATCACGATCCTTGATGTGGTGAAAGGCGCTGAGAAGGTGATGGTAATCACAGACGTATCACGATTAAAAACAGGAAATATGATGAGCCTGCATGATTTTGACCTTGGATTCTTCCTCAACCTCATGCAGCAGCTCGGACAAGGGAAAACTATAAAAATCATAGGGATTCCTGCAGAGGGGAATCCAGAACGTATCGCAAAAGAGGTGGAACGATGGCTTTAGGAGTATATTTAGTGTTGATGACTGCGGTTGTCTCAGGTTTTTCTATATTTCTTAATAGCTATGCTGTGAAGGGCTTTGATTCTTCTGTGTTCACGTTCTCAAAGAATCTTGTGGTTGCGCTATTGCTGACTGCTGTTATATCACGAAAAAGCAATGGGAGCAGCTCGCGCTTATTGGTTTTATAGGAGGATCAGTTCCGTTTCTTCTGTTTTTCAAAGGGCTGCAGTTAAGCACGGCGAGCACAGCATCATTCATCCATAAATTGCTGTTCGTCTTTGTCGCGGTATTTGCATTATTCATGTTAAGAGAGAAAATGACGAAACCTCTCCTGGCGGGAGCAGCATTTTTAATGGTAGGCACATATGTCATGATTAAGCCGCAGTTTGAAATGAATGTTGGAACTGCATTGATTCTCGGAGCTACCGTGCTATGGGCGATAGAGCAAACGTACGCGAAAAAAGTGCTTAAAGAACTATCCGGAACGGTTGTCGCATGGGGCAGAATGTTTTTCGGTGCAGTGTTTATGATGCCGTTCCTTTTGTTCACGGGAAAACTGTCTTTGGTCACTTCAATGACACAATCGCAATGGCTCTGGATTCTGCTCACGAGCGCATTGTTGTTTTTGTACGTGTTCACGTTTTACAATGGGTTGAAAGAGGTTAAGGTAACGACGGCTGCATGCATTCTGAGCTTGGGAGCACCCATTACAGCGCTTTTATCATGGATCGTGCAGGGAAAAACAATACTTATTGGAGACGCAGTGGGGATGCTCCTGATATTAACAGGGGTGCTCACGGTCATTCTCTTCTCTCAATTGCAGGTGAACGTTGCTGGAGCAGCTCATGGACGGGATTGAGCTCGCGTCCAGGTTTTCGTACATTACGAATACCCTGAGATATTGCGGGCCGGAAGAGGCAGCGAAAGCGTTTCTTGCGTATATTGAGCATAAGAAAGAGCCGGAGGCAGTACGAACTGCGATTGCCAAATTTGAAGGCCTCCCTCCGTACTTACGAATACTCGGAAAACGAGCTGGAAAGGACTTTCTTGATTATGACGTTGTCGAGGCGTACTGGATTGGAAATGAGTTATTAGAGCAGTGCACGGACGATGACTGCAGGGAGGCGATTACGGAGTTAATGAAGCGCGGCCTTCCTGAGTATTTGGGGAAAAAACTCATCGCTGAACTCCCCCCCGGATTTACATTGCATCATAACTTTAATGTTTTTTATGTTGGCGTTGGGAATACGTCTGGAAAAGTGAAGACGACATTGCAGAACCGGGATAATTGCAGAATCTCATGGGGAAAAGTTGTTGAAACGAGTCTTAACACGCTGTACGTTGAGACGCAGCCATTGCTCTGGAGAGATGGTTTTTTTCTTGGAGATACCGAGACGAAAACAGCGGTTTTTCTGAGATACCGAGACGAAAACAGCGGTTTTTCTTAAAGAGATGCTGCCCGAGATTAAGACTGGAGATGTGGTTGCTCTGCACTGGGGGTTTGCGCCCGTGATTTTAAATGAGGAGCAGCTTTCTCACTTGCAGAAGTACACGCAAAGGATTATTGACGTGATGAATTCTACACAAGACGCTCGTTAATTAGTGTCGATGCGCTCGAGAAGTCGTGGAATGAGGAGATCTATGACTGTTGCGGGTGTCGCGCTTTGTCCGTCAAGCAGTTTTCTCAGCGCTTCAGAGCTGGGTGTCTCACCGTATGGCTCAACATTAGAGTCCGTAATTCCCAGTTTTTCCAAATTGGGATGGAGACCGTCTGCTTGATCAAGGTGTGAGAGACCCCCTCCACGGAAGTATAAATGCACAGAGGCATTCATTGCCCCATCATGGTACGTAACACATTCATAATAGTGCGAAGGATCATTAATGCGTGGGAGTAACGTTTCTAACAATACTCCTTGAGCTATCCCGCTAACGTTGGAGCAATAAATTCGGTCATCGTCGTCATTAAGCCAGCGTTGGTACTCAAGCGTATACTGATCTCGCTGGGCTAATCTGACAATAGGTGGATCAGTGGAGATTGTTGTAAGATCAACAGGCTTTGGCTCACCCACAGTGAATAAATTATCCCTCGCAACAGATTCCCATGCCTGCTCAACGATGGAATGTGCGTAGTTGTGCTGGCCTATAAATTGCACTGGCATTGAATAGGTAAATGCACAAGTGTTTAAAAACCTATCCTGGAAGAGAAATTTACCTCACACTCTCCTTATAACTCTTGAGCGCCCTTTCTGCTTCGTCTTTGGGAACTATTTCAACCACAATCCCTCCCTGGATGAGCACATAATCACCAAGTTTGCATGTCATTTCGAGCATCATGCCTTTCCGTTTTTCAATCTCATAATCGACAGTAACATGATCTCCTTCGATCTTGACGACTTTTCCGGGAACGAGCAAGCACATTATTTCACCTTGACGCTTACAATCTTTATGTCTGTTCCATCAACAAGCCGGGGAACAGCGCCGCAGTCGGGGCATTCTATAAGAAAAGAGTCATGGCCGCGCTCGAGGATGACCGGATGGCCGTAGAAGCCGCATCGGCACGACACTTTCGCGGGAATCTCCGTATGCTCGATATTCCATGGAACAAGCTCCTTCAGGCATGCGATGAGCTCTCCTGTGGGAACGTGCGCCAATTCACCTATCTCGAGCGTTATCGCCTCAACCTCTCCCTGCGACTTCGCGACGTCTATAATCTGCTTTGCAAAGATCGTTTCATGCATATTGGCGCTCTAATGCATAAGATATTTATATGTTTTGGCTACACTTTACGTGTGGACATCAAGGAATACTTCAAGGACCGAGCAATTCAATATACAGTGTTTGCACACGCACCGGTTTTCACCGTGGAAGAGGCGAAACGAGAGCGTTTGCACGAGAAGATTCGGGGCGTGCAATGCAAGAATCTGTTCCTCAAGGAGCGCAAATCGAGAAGATTTTACCTTTTAGTAGCTCCCGAGCACAAGAAGGTGGATCTAAAGCTGTTTGGAGAGAGCATAGGAGACTCCATTAAGTTTGCGAACGAGCAAGATTTAAAAGAGTATCTTGGGGTAACTCCTGGTGCGGTGTCGCCGTTTGGATTAATCAATGACAGAGACCACAAAGTGCAGCTGATCATCGACAAGGAAGTCTGGGATGCGCAGTTTGTGAGCTTTCATCCAAATATTAACACGGAGACGCTTGAACTTTCAGGTATTGATTTTCACAAGTATGTTGAGTCGCTGAGCAACGAACTTAAAATTATTGAAGTATAAAGGAGG
>JAGVYU010000023.1 GCA_018303105.1 Candidatus Woesearchaeota archaeon
ATCCAGATCCTGCTGCAATGCATGAGCATCGTCACGAGCTTTGGCAGACCTCACAAGCCCTACATACGCCAGAAAGGAATCCAATCCCTTAATAAGCTGCGATTTGTCCATATGTAACATTGTCAGAACTCACTTTAAAAACATTTATAGTCTTAAATGCCTAGACAACGCGCTAGTTGACCCGTATAAATTTTCCCAAGGGGCCGGGATTAATGCTCAGCGTCTTTCCAATCTGGTCATGCTTGCCCGCGTTCTCATGAAGATGACCGCAGATGTGGACCAGAGGCTTTGTTGCGAGAATAAACTCGCGGTAGCTCTTATTCCCCACATGATCATCAGCCAAAGCATCCAGAGCCGTCTTATGGGCGGGGGCATGGGTCACAAAGACAAACTTTTTTCCTGACGGGATTTGTCTGAGCCATCCTTTTGCAGACGCCTCAAACTCCTTATCCTCCAGAGAAAAGCCTCCGCCGCCATGCCCAAAAAAAGCGAAGTCCTCAACAACGCACATACGATTATGAAGCCAGAGGATATTCTTCGAGCCCTTGCACGCCCTCCTCAGGGAAGACTCAGATTCATGGTTGCCATGAACAATCAGCAAGGGCTTGCCAAAACGATCCAGTTCCTCAATGATCGCGGACATACCATGCTCAAAGATGGAGACATCCCCGGCGCAGATGAGCAGATCCGCTTTTTGCGCTTTCTCCCTCAGCTTTTTCAGCGCAGCTTTGGAACCATGCACATCAACAAACGCAAGTATTCTCATACGCTGGGGAGTCATGCTGCGGTTTATAAGAATTTCCCTTAGAGATATCCGTAATAATCGTCCAATATGATTGCGTCTAAATGCTCAACATTCTTGCAGATGAACAGATTGCCGTCACCGATTTCGACGATCTTCTTCGCGAGCTCCTCTCCCCGCGCATCAAGCTGAATGCCAATGACGGAAACCGAAATGTTACTGCTCCTCGCCATCGCAACCGCATCAAGCACATCACGCTCCGGGTCTTTTCCAATCGTGGGCAGGGCGTCCGTAATAAGCATGACGTGCCTCGTCACGTGCGCATCGGGAAAGAGCTCTATGCTTTTGTGAAGCGTCTCCGCGATATTTGTCTCGCGCGAAGCCCGGACTTTCGTGATATGGCGTAGGAGCATGACAAAATCATTCGTCGGGGGAATCATATCCCTCACTTCTGTCCCAAAAACGATTAAGCCCACTTTGTCCTTTCGCTGAATGGCACGATACGCCAGGGCAACACCGGCGCGCTTGCACATCTCAATCTTTTTTCCTTTCATTGAGCCGGAAGCGTCAAGCGCGTACAAAAGATGCACGGCGCCCTTGGACTCACGCTCGAATGACTTCAAATCCCCTGCATTCAACTTGGTATGTCCCCTGCGAATCGCGGTTTTCAAAGAACGCTTGAGGGCAATGTCCCGGTATCGGTCATGTTTCTGATACGGCTTTGTATCCTGCCTCTCCCCATACAAAGACGCCTTCTTATGGATTTTCTCTCCCGTAACTCCCTGCGGAGTGAGCTTATCGAGCTCATCCGTATATAATGCCAGAGCAGCGAGGTCATATGCGTGTTCCGTGAACGTGTTATCGTTATCAATAATGCGGTCTTCCTTCAACACGTCAACGTGCTTCATTATCTGCTTCTGCAGCTCCCTTTGGAATTCAGGAATATGAATGTTGCGCTTAAGATAATTCGGATCATAGCCCGAGATGAGCCTGATAAGACTTTCTCCGTATATCTTCTTCGCCAGGCTATAGCTCTTCACGAGCTGCTCCATAAATAAGTCCGGAGTAAATGAAGAAATCCCCTGATTGATTGAATCCCGGATTAACCTGCCCTGGTCAACGGCTTTTTTATCATTGGGAAGAACGGTGCTCATGAGCTTCGGCTCATTGGTCTGATGATCAAGCTTTCCTGTCTTTTCCTCGACATTAGATGTTTGATCTACGGGGACAGGGCTGCTACCGAAAATCCCCCCTTTCATGCTCATCCGTTTGTTTAAAACTTCTGAGCTTATTCTGCCTGATCTCCTCAGAGTACTTCTTGAACTCGTCGCGCAAATATTCAAGCGAAGAACGCAAATACTTAACAGATGGCTTGAGCTCAATTCGGTGAGCGAGCACAGAGATCACCGCTTCACGGATGTCTTCAAGCGTGACCTCTCTGCCATTAAGGAGCGCATTCGCCTGCGAGCGTTCATACAACCCCAATGTTGCCCGTACGGAGGGTTTCCTCTGGATATTCTCATCCTGGCGGAGCATTCGCACAAAATAGATCATGACCTCGAGCATATGGTCAGAACAGATGACATCGAGCTTCTTTCCTTTCTTCAATACGATGGCTTTCTCAATATCCAGGGACTCCGGGTATCCTAAATAGATCATGTCAAAACGGTCCAGAAAGACGTCGCTCAATTTTTCAGTAGAAGAATCCTCGGGATTCATTGTTCCAATGAATAAAAACGACGCGGGAAACTCAAGGACGTAACTTCCAATCGTCGCCTTGCCCTCTTCCAACACTTGCAGAAGCGCGTTCTGAAGCCGCTCAGGGCATCTATTGACCTCGTCAAAGAACAAGATTCCTTGATTTGCCCGAAATATTTTTCCGGGAGTGAACGCTTCAAGGCTCAGAGGGCCGAATTGCAGCGCTTTAATGGGATCGATATCCCCTAAAAGATCCTCTGCAGTGAGATCCGGGCTTCCCTGCACCCTCACAAAACGATCTTCTCCCTTCAGTATTTTCTTCTGCTTGGTCTTGCCAGCGCGGCACAACGGGCATGCGGGCGCATGTATTGAGCAGTGAAACTCGCAATCCATTACTTCCTCATCAGGCAGAAGCCTTGCAATGCTCTTCGCGAGTGTTGTTTTCCCAATGCCGGGAGCACCGATGAGAACGATATGCCGCTGGGTTAACAGCGCAGTACGAAGTTGATTCTTTGTAGGATCCTGGCCAATAATATCAGGAAAAATGTCCTCTTTGGAAACGAGTTTTTGGGTTGTAATCATGGTCCAAAGTGATAATCTCGAGGGTTATATAAACGTTACTGGAGGGGGTAACTCAAGTAGGTTTTCGGTGAAAGAGGAATTTGAGCAATCAAACCAGGATTTTTCCAGAGATGCTCAGCCCGCACACACCCCTCAGCAAGCGCCATATGAGCATGCGCTGGTGGCAGACCTGCTGCCTCATGAAGGACATGAGACAAAAGGACTGCGCGTTCTATGTGCTCTCCTGCGAGATCATGGTGCACAAGCCCATACGCAAACGCCACAGCTTCAATGGCATCAGCATGAAGGCCCGCACGATACTGAAGATTAGCAGCATTCAGCAACCACTCGGCAAGGGCATGACGCAAATCCATGATATTTTGGAGTGGGCAATCATTTATAAGGGTTATGAAAGTGCGTCCCGCTAAACGAGATGACGGTTAATGAGAGATTGCACAATGAATTCTTTAGGATTATTTGCGGGGAGATCAACGTATGTGAGCTCAAAATCATCAAGCAGATCTCCTAATGAGTTGTGGGCGCGGAGACGGACATCTGGATCCGTTGGGCGCATAGGATCATCGGTTAGTGTGAGGTCGAAAAGCGTGGTCGTCCGAAATATGGCATCGTATGAGCGCATATGCATGCGGGCGAATGCCTCAATAGCGGCAAATTGAGCCTCGTGCGCTGGCGAAGGTGTGGGAAAGAAGAGGTTAGCGTACATCACAACCTCTGCCGGGCTTTTATCGCATATAACAAGGTCATACAATCGGATGGAATCGGTCTCTGCCACTAATTGCCGCGCAAAAATATTCGTCTCAGCCTCTGGAACAAAATCATGGGCGAGCAGATACGGGCAGGAACGAGCGCCCTCACTCGTAACCCCCACATTAACATGATGATGCATTTTCAAAGTCGCCGCAACGTCATACACCAACGCGGTTTTTCCCGTGCCATGAACCCCAACAATAGCTATCTTCTTGCCGATCATACGACGTAGCGGTTATCCAGAATTCTTAAGGATTATGGGAGAGCAATATGAGGAATCAGATCATTATGAGACTCACGCTTAATACCTGAGCTCATGCCACTCCACATTCTTCTCTTCGATTTGCTTCTTTATCCTCTGCTGCTTCGGGCTTAAACGAGAGGTTCCTGTCTTGAACTCAATAAACTTGATCGCATCCTCATCGAACGCAATGCCATCGATGGGATTGCCAAGAAACATGAAGTTGTCTTTGCTCGCTATTTTTTCGAATTCCGGCATGAAGGGAACAAACTGCTCCCATGATTTACCGTGCCTGACATTCGCGCTTTGGAGCTTGAACTGTTTAAGCTGAATGTTTCGCCTCAAATGTGCGACATACATGATGAGCAGGATAAGTATCGCACACAAAAAAAGGATGATGAAAATCAAGACAGATTCGCTCATGCATCGTCGAGATATGCACTAGTATAAATACATGACGCCGGACGTAATTCGGGGCTTGGTTCGTTACCTTTTTAAAGGCAGTCCGTTTTTTCATTCTGATGGTTGAACTCATCATCACGGAAAAGCCGCAGGCAAGCAAGAAGATAGCGGAAGCGCTTGCCGACGGAAAACCGATCAAAAAAATGGAAAAAGGCGTGCCGTATTATGAGATCACACGCGGCAAGCAGGACATTATTGTGGGATGCGCTGTTGGCCATTTGTATACTGTGGGTGAAACGGAGAAAAACGGATGGAAATATCCCGTGTTTGACCTCATGTGGATTGAATCAGGGGATAAAAAAGGATCGGAGCACACAAAGAAATATCTGAGTGTGCTCAAAAAAATCGCAAAACAAGCAAAAACGTTTACGGTTGCATGCGACTATGATATTGAAGGTGAGGTTATTGGTCTTAACGTGGTTAGGTATGCGTGCAAACAAAAAGACGCGCAGCGCATGAAATTCTCGACGCTCACGAAAGAAGACTTGGTTCACGCGTATGAGCATAAATCAAAAACACTCGATTGGGGCCAAGCTCAGGCGGGAGAAACACGGCATTTCCTGGATTGGATGTATGGCATCAATATTAGCAGGGCGCTCACGAGCAGCATTAAAAAAAGCGGACGGTTTAGAATCATGAGCGCAGGACGCGTACAGGGTCCCGCTCTAAAAATCCTTGTGGATCGCGAAAAAGAAATTCGCGCGTTCAAGTCCGAGCCGTTCTGGCAAATCTCATTGCAGGGAAACGTTCACAAGGAAGTGCTCGAGGCATGGCATGAGAAAGACAAATTCTGGAAGCAAGGGGAAGCAAATGCGGTCATGAAAAAGGTTGAAGGGAAAAAGCAAGGCAAAACTGATGCGGTTAACAGGAATGAGACAAAGCAAGCTCCCCCCACACCTTTTGATCTCACGACGTTGCAAACAGAATCGTATCGCGCACTCGGAATCCAGCCGAAAGAGACGCTTGAAATTGCGCAGGAGCTCTATACGGGAGGTTGGATCAGCTATCCAAGAACGAGCTCTCAAATCCTGCCGAGCGAAATTGGTTATCTAAAGATCATGAAGGCATTGCAAAAACAAGAGGGATATGCTCCGCTTGTGCAGAAGCTCATCAAAGGAACACTTACTCCTAACAATGGAAAGAAGACGGATCCGGCGCATCCCGCCATATATCCCACGGGCGTTGAACCCAGGGGAATTAAAGAAAGGAAACATAAAGTGTATGATCTCATCGTCAAACGATTCTTCGCGACATTTGCAACTCATGCGCTACGAGAAACGCAGAACGTTCGCATTGTAGTTGAACAAGAAGGATTCGTTGCGAAAGGCACGCGCACTGTAGAGCCCGGATGGCATGTATTCTATGCGCCGTATGTCCGACTTGAAGAAGTTACGCTTCCCAAAGTTGCACCGGGAGATTCCGTTGCGATTTCTTCCATTGACCTCCATGCTAAAGAGACTTCTCCCCCCAAACGATTTACACCTGCTTCGATAATCAAAGAATTGGAAAAGCGCGGATTGGGAACAAAAGCTACACGGGCTCAGATTGTGGACACGTTATTCCAACGCAATTATGTCACGGGCGGAGGCTCGATTGAGGCGACAGAGATAGGCATGAAAACAGAGGAGATGCTGGAAAAACACATGCCAAAGATTGTAGATGATCAACTCACAAGCCACTTTGAAGCGGAAATGGATGAGATTCGCGAGAATAAGAAGCAACCGAAGGAAGTGCTTGAGGAAGCGCGGCAAGTGCTGACAACAGTGCTCGCTGACTTCAAGCACCGTGAGAAAGAAATTGGAGAGGAACTTGCAACGGCGCTCATGGATACATGGGCAAAGGAAAGCACGGTGGGAAAATGCCAGAATTGCGAAAAAGGAACGCTCGTGATCAAACGCGGCAAATTTGGAAGATTTGTTGCATGTGATCAATATCCTGAGTGCAAGACGACATTCGCATTGCCGAGCAACGCACTCACAAAAGTCAGCGACAAGGCTTGCGAACATTGCAAGAATCCAATGATTCTCGTAATTCGAAAAGGAAAAAGGCCTCAAGAACTTTGCATTAACCAGGCATGCCCGTCAAAAAAGATGGAGCTGACGAAGCAACAATCATCAGAGATGGACACTAAAACTTGCCCGAAATGTGGCGAGGGAAAATTAACGCTGCGAAAGAGTATTTACGGACAATTTATTGGATGTTCTCGCTATCCGAAATGCAGGTATACGCAAAAGAATGCGGACACAACGCCAGACGCTGAGCTCCCGCAAGAATAATTAGCAACTATTTCCGAACCATTGAGAATGAATCTGAATTATTGTTTTTTAACTATGCAAGTTTCCAACGCACTAGAGATGCACAAGTCTTATAAAGTTCTTGGAGTTCGCTTTTTTATGAAGAGTATATGGGTGATGCTCGTTGCCATGCTTGTTTTGCCTAGCGCACTTGCTGCTGAACAGCACATTCCGCTCCTTGCAGTCAGCGTCTCAGAAGAGGGAATGAAAGGCAACCTCGCGGATATGTCGTTGGAGATTCGCGACGGCTCAGGACGGGTGTTTCTGGACACATTCCCACTCACGAAGTTCGACACACAGATTTCAACGAGGTTCGCCAAAGAAATAGCGTGCGATTACATTGACGCAGACTGCAGCGCGTTTGATTTCATATATACTATTCGGGCGGACACAACCCTTGTGGGGGGCCCGAGCGCAGGAGCCGCTGCAACGATGCTCACCATCGCTGTTCTCGAAGACATCTCCCTGGATAATTCCATAAGTCTCACTGGCTCAATCAATGCAGGCGGCCTAATCGGGCCTGTTGGAGGCATAAACCACAAAATCCAGGCGGCGGCTGATGGTGACATAACAACGGTGCTCATCCCTGAAGGGGAGCGCTATTATACTCCGGACAACGACAGCGACTGCTCAGGGAACTGCAGCACGATTGACCTTGTCAAATTTGGAGAGGAACGCGGAGTTACTGTTATCGAAGTAGGTTCTATTGATGATGTGTACCATGTATTTATGGGGAAACGAAAAAGCGATGCGTATACTGAGCTGATCGTCAATCCTGAATATGAAAAGATCATGCATGGGCTCGCGGACATGCTGTGTAATCGCACTTCGCTATTAACATCCAACATCCCCCGCGTTGGAAATTATTCAGATGAGCGGTCGAAAATCCTCAATTTCACAAATAAGAGCGCCGCGGCGTATGCGGAATATAGCTATTACAGCGCCGCGTCATTCTGTTTTGGCGCGAATGTGCAGGCGCAGCAGGCACTGCTGAAAAGCGAGCGGTTTGACAAGAAAAAGATGTACGCAAAGATAAACGATCTTGGCCAGCAGATTACGGAAATAGACGACGGTCTTGAGTCGAGAAAAAAAACAACGATCACGGATCTTGAAACGTACATGATCGTGAAGGAGCGCGTGCTCGAGAGCACAGAGAGCCTGAACAAAACGTTCAGCCTCGCGCAACAAGGCGATCACAGCTTCGGAGATCTCGCATACACGCTTGAGCGTGTGTACAGCGCGGAGTCATGGTCGCACTTCTTCGGAATGCCTGGAAAGCAGTTCAATCTCGAAGAAGAAGAACTCAAAAGCAGCTGCCTGAATAAGATTGCAGAAGTCGAAGAGCGGCATCAATACGTGACTTTGTTTTTTCCAAAATCCCTCGCGGTTGAGAAGGGAGCGCTCGATGAAGCGTACGCAGATCTCGCTCAAAAACAATATGCGCTGTGCCTGTTTAAAGCGGCAAAGACCAAAGCAGAAGTTGACCTTGTGCTCAGTATTCTCGGCGTTCAGGAAAAGGACATGGTGAAACTTCTGGAGCGCAAGCATACGCTCATACGAACGCTGATCGCGAAACAATACTCTAAAGGCGTGTTCCCGCTCCTTGGCTATAGTTATTACGAATATTCACTAAGCTTGAAGGATAGCGACATTTACTCTGCTCTGCTCTACGCAGAATACGCGCTTGAATTAAGCAACCTGGATATTTATTTTGAGAATAATGGAACGCATCCTTCCCTGATCCCTAAGATTTCTGGGGATATGCTTATTGGAATGGGTATCGGAGCAGGAGCAGTCATCGTGATTGCGTTTGGATTGTATGCGTGGCACGGGAAGAGAGCGCTGAAGCGAACGCCAAAGAGGCGAAGGCGCAAGAAATAATATTCTTTCTGATAGTGATTACAAACCTGGACTGAATTTCCCGAAGGAAACCCAGCCCAGGAAAAAGAGGTGATCATGAAAACCCTGGCAAACCCGATTGCTCGGATTCACCAGGGAAAAGAGGTGATAGATCGTTATTTTGCCTTCTTTTCCTTAACGGGCATTAATTAATGGCGGATTTTTCATGAAAAAAGAAAATCCACCCCCCAACTCACCGATTACCCCCAGATAACCAGTTCCTGTATATACTCTCTAGTAGTATCACTTATATATAAACTTTGTGTTTTGATAGTATTCTGGAGTAGTTACAAATTAGTGAATGGCGCTGAGGCCGGAAGGGCTCATTACAGATTCCATCGTTCGAAGCAGCAAGAGGCGATCTTCCTCACGCGTCTGATCGTAGGTTGGATAAGCCTGCAGAAACTGCTCGGTAAAATACGGAAGATCTCGCCTAAATGCGTCTAATGACACTTGGCCAACTACTCTTGATTCAAGGGCTGAGAAAGGTTGAGTGCGCAACGTTCTCAATTCACTTTCTACGGCATCATGCACAAAATCACGGTCTCTGCGATATTCAGCACGATGAACTACCTCACCATTATCATTAATTCTGGGATGATAGCACGCAGTAAGCAACCCGATTGCGGTTCCCGCGAGAATTGCGTTTAAGGCTCTCATGTTTTCTCCCTAAACGGAGCTTATATATAAAGTTTATTATTTTTATCATCAGTTAGTGGTTACAATTATCAGATATTAAGGAAAGCTATATATATAATCACCATTGATTGCACTAGATGGATAAACGTATGCTTGTTTTCGTTGGGCTACTTGTTCTCGTGCTTATCATCATTGCCAAAACATCGGAGTTTACGAAGTCCGGCTATACGGCTGTACAACCGAGCAGGAATATGTGCACCGAATTAGGATGGCCTCGATGCAATTCGGGATTGACAGGAGAAGGGATGAATTGCTGTCCTCCTGGAGCAACCTGCTGTACGCTTGACTCGAGAGCACCTGCGGCATGCTGTGGTCCCCAACAGGCTTGCGAATCCGCATTTATTGGAATCCCAGGAACGGATGATGGATTTGCCGTCAATTACTGCATTGACGGACCTTTATTCCGATGCCCACAGCCCGGACAGCCTTCCACGTATACTGCAAAATGTACCGTCGGTGATATTTCTATCTGCTGTCCTCAAGGGACTATTGACTGCGGAGAAATAGATGTCTGGGGGAGTCAAAACCAGCCGTTCTGTCCTGGAGAAGGCCGCTGTCCTCCAGGCCGTCCGAAATATTGCTTTCAAATCGATGAGAATTATGGACCTGATGAACAATGGGATGATTTCTTTTGCTGCGAAAGTGATCAAACATGCACGACCGGTCCTGGGGGGACTAAGTTCTGCAGAGACAATCCGCCATCTGGCGACGATCCAGGCTCTTGCGACGCGACCACACAGCAACTCTGCCTTGGACAGGGCGATTTTGAAAATGTGATCAACATTTGCTGTCCAACGGGAACCTGCCATTGGCAACCGAACGGCGTGCCGTATTGTGACGACGATATCTTTCCTATACCGCAGCCCTCACGCTAATCGTTTTTCTGGAGGCGGGCATTTCAATCCAAGCGCCTTGTAAATCCCATCTTCAGACTCTCCCGCTATTCGCTTCTTTCCCTTAAACAGACCATACTCGTTAAGCTTCAAACCTTTTTTTATCGCAAGCATGCGAAGCCGGACATTATGCGCCTTATTCCCTGTAAAATACTGGAGCGCTGCGCCAAAACTTTCATCGGGAACGACGCGAATGTCCACCTGAATGCCATTCTTCCATATCACAGAGGATTTTTTCGCTCCTGCGGTTAGTACCTTCCTCACCAAAGGATACTTTGTGAAATACTGCATCACCCGCTTAGGATCTCCGCTGTCAACAAGGACATCAATGTCACCAACGGTTTTCTCGCGGCGGCGGATGCTTCCCGCAACAATTACCTTTCGTACATACGGAAGCTTTCGCACATCCTGCTCAAACTTCGACGCGAGAGGAAGAATTTCCTCAAGAGGATACCGCTTTCCCTTCGTGTCCTGAATCCCCCGCAACAGCCGGGCTTCACTTTTTTCGCCAAATCCGGGAAGACTTCGGATATTACGCAGTACCAGTGCGCGCTTGAGAGAAGCCTTATCCTTGATCTTCAATACTTCAAAGAACAGCTTGATTTTTTTCGGGCCGAGCCCCGGAATCGCCATAAGCTCCTCCACATTCATAGGCAACTCCTTCTTGAGCTGATCGACATAGTTCAGCTTTCCCGTCTCAATGAACTCATAGAGTTTTTTCGCAATACCCTGTCCTATTCCTGGAATTTCCTCAAGCTTGCGTTTCTTAGCGATTTCTTCAATAGGCTCAGAAACTTCTCTTAATGACGCAGCTGCCCTCCTGTACGCTACGGGCTCCCAACGCTTCCCCTGAATTTCGAGCATTGCCGCGATCTTCTCAAGCAGCCGGGCACACTGTTCTGCATCCATTCACTTAGCCTTCTTCGAAGACTTCAAGCTCTGCAGGAGATCAATCATGTACTTCCCCTCCTCCAGCTTAAAGATGACGGGATCTCCTCTAAACAAATGAACAACATCAATCTCATACGTGCCAGGTTTCGTGACCCGTATGGACTCAAGGTCCAGGACGACAGGATCATGGTGATCCAAGTCTTCTCCTATAAGGTCCATAACGTCGTTTTCAATTTGCTCGCGCTGCTCTTTCTCAAGCTTGACAACTGGCTGCTTAGCCTCAAGCTTTTCTTTTTTAATATAGAAGAACAACTTTGCTCCGCAGTCGCAGCCCTTCAGCAAGGCCGTGGATCCATCATCATAGAATTTATTGCATCTGACGCATTGGTGGGGCATAGCGAGAATGAAGAGAACTCCCTATTTATACTTTTTGCTTGATTTCTTCCTTTTCGATTTCGGCTCGGTCATATACAATTGTATTTTGTCCGGATCACGCTTAATTTCTTTCACAATCGTCGCAGGCCCAATTATAGTCATGCCCTGCCGATCACCCAAAAGCATGCTGATTAATCCTTCCTTGAGCTTTCCAATGCCCTCTTTCTCGTTCGTTGGCGATATCACCGTAAGCTCAATCCCTTTGAAATCAGCGTTGATCTCCTCCATCGTTGCCTTAATAATCTCGGCTTCTTCCTCCTTCGTCAGGCGGCCCTGCAACAGGACAATTTTATTCTCTTTGGCCAGGTTGAGCAGTTTCCTGATTCGTCCGAGCGAGCTCAAATGCTCGATTTCCTTATAGGGGACGTACTGGAGTGTTAGCATGTTAGCCCGCGATCTCAAACAATGAAGAGTAGAGCTTCTCGATGTTTTTTCCCGTCTTCGCCGAGATTCCTAACACCTCATACTGCGGGAAGGCATTTTGGATACGCTTGACATTAGCCCTGCGCAAATCCGACTTATTCGCCACGATTAATACGGGGGTGTTGCGCGCCTGAAGATTACCTACAATCGTAATATTCACTTGCGTATACGGGTCTTTTGTGCCGTCGAGCACGACAACGACCGCGTCCATTTCATCCAGCCATTTGATCGCATCTATAACCCCCTTCGTCGCTTCCTTTGCGCGCTTCTTGGACTCGCTCTCAGACAACCCGGCTTTCATAAAATCCTCATAATCGATCTTCGTGGCAATTCCGGGCGTGTCCACAAGATTAAATGTGAGTTCCTTGCGATCCTTCTTGATCGTAATTTGCTCCTTAATTTGAATCTCTCGGGTCTCATGAGGGATGTTGCTCGCGATTCCCAAATCCTCACCAAGCCAATCCTGGCAGATTTTGTTCGCAAGCGTAGTTTTCCCGCCGTTCGGCGGACCATAGAGACCAAGCTTGACTTGCTGTTTGCGCTTAAAGAGCTTATGCACAATCTTGTTGATTAATGATTTCATGTACCGCAGCATGTGTCACCAGTGGTTTTTAGGCGGAGGATGAGCATTTAAATAGTTTTCCATTTTGGGTGAAAACGCAGTGCTGTAGAAAATCTCGCGTCTGCTCGGCCTTGCCAGCTTCGCACCAACCATCATTATGCTTTGAGCGGTACCTCCCCGTAAGGGACTTCCCCCCTCCGCTTCCACCCTCGTGATACGAAAGTGCTCAGAATACATGGCAAGGCACTATTTTCTACAGCACATACAAACGCGAAACCTTTATAATGCAGCAATGCTCGGAAACAGCTATGAACCAAGAAAATGTTGATGTTCTCTCTGAACTCCTCAACAAGAGCGCGATAGCCGTGCGCAACCGTGACGTGCTTGAACTCAGAAGACTCAGCGATTACGCAATACAGTACTCAGGCATGCATCAGGAGGAAGACGTAGTCTCGCTTGCCGTGATCATCTTCGCGCTCTCAAAAAACATAGAGCGGCAGGTTGACGAACGAAGCAGCAAACGCTATGATCAAGTGAGTGAGCTTATGGAACGTGCCCAATGGTATCTCAGCAAAGAGGATTATGAGCGCTATAAGCAAAAAATGAGGGACATCCTAGCTCAGATCGACCAGCTCGATGACCATCTTGCATCCCATGTGGTTGAAGTCATACGCCAAGCACGCATCAAAAAAGGATCAAAGCTGTTCGAGCAGGGGATTTCGCTCCGAAGAGCGGCTGAGCTGCTTGGCATTTCTACGTGGGAGCTTATGAGCTACGTCGGACACACGCAGATCATCGACCAAACAACGCCCGCAACGATCCGGGC
>JAGVYU010000029.1 GCA_018303105.1 Candidatus Woesearchaeota archaeon
AACGCATAATCCTCCGGTGATAACGCGAAGGTTTCCATTATAATCAATAACCGCAAGTCTTTCTCCGTTCGAAGCGTTGCTGAACGTAATCGGAGAATTCGATGAATAGTTATGTGCAAAAACCGTGCCCGATACTCCAAGATCTCCCGTAATATTCACAACATTTTTGCCAGCGTTGACATATAATGTCCCAGAATCCACAGTTAATCCGTTCGAGACGTTTAAGCTTCGATCTATCAAAACCCCCCGTCCTAAAGTGAAGTATCCTGAATAACTACTCGTACTCTGGCCAATAACACCATAATTGCTCGAGCTCACTCCTTGAACCCCATAAAGATTATCAGACGTCCCATACACGCCAGCGCCAGTGCCAAAGCTATAAGGAGCCCCCCCCTGATAATATGCAATTCCCATCACGCCATACCCTGTGCCTGTAGCCTCAACATTATTACTTGCATTGCCCAAAACGCCAATCGTTAATTGATTCCCATTAATCGCGGCATAATCAAGAACCCCCTTTCCATACACTCCAATATTCCGTACAGAATAATCATAACTTTGGCTTTCAGCGTAGAGCGTCATCTGATTTAAGGGGTCTGCCCTCTGATCGGCAACAAGGTTAACAGAGCCGCCGTCCAAACTCGTAATGCCAATTCGCGTGATATTCAAGGTATTTGGAATAAAATCCGTATTATTCTGCACCGCCTTCAGCAGCGTAGAGCTATTAAGCGATATAATCCTCGCATTAAAATTCGAAATATTATACGCGTTAATCGCTCCGGTGACATTCACATTCCCCGTCACATTAAGTGTTTTGGCATACAGATCAGAAACATTCAGGATAATCGCCGTTGTAAGATTCTGTGTGGCAATATCTCCAGTATCTACAAAGAAATGGCTCATACCTCCTTGAATATTCGAGATATTTGTAATAATCTGGTTAATAATCTCCTGCACTGAAGTGCTATTGTCAATTAAGAACAGCTGAGAGGCATCCCTAATCCCGCCGGCATTCGCTATAATGAGGCCGCCAGAGGCAGTGCCATCTCCATATACAAAGTCACATGCGGCATATGTCACCGCGTCCTGATCCACGCACACAATGATCTGATAGTCTTTGCCAGGTGTAAGATTCAACGTTGAGTTCCTTCCGAGAACAATATCAAAAATGCCTTGGAAGTCTGTCGCGTTGTTGTAAATCACAGGCCCCCATACAACGGCACTTAAATTGTTGTACTCCGTAACATTAATCCGTAAAGAAGCAGGAGTCATAGGATCCCCGGTAGAAGCATTAGCAAGCTTTCCCTGGAATGAGATAAATGTTTGAATCTGCACTTGTGCGAGAATGATGGGAAGGGCTAGTGCAATCCCTATGAGGAGAAGCGCGAGCTTACGCATGGAGCACCTCGAGCGCTTTGATCTCCTTGCTCCTCCCAAGGCGATATAGCTTGAACTCGCCGATTTTCTCAACATCGAGTATCTCAAGCCTTGCCATGCGATGCACTAGCCGAAATGTCGTTCCCAAAGATACCCCCGACACCCTTGACACCTTTTGGAGATGGAAGAGCTTGTCTTTTTGCTCAAGGAACACGCGCAGAACCGCTACCATTTTTGGATCGATGAGCTCGACAAGCAAACTGGGCATTCTGGGCACTCGTTGTGCCTGGCCTATTTAAAGCTTTCTAATATTGGAAATAAAAATATAAAAACTAAATTAACATTCAGTAATTAGAAAGACACCCTCCCTTTCCCAATAAAGTATAGAATATAAAGCGCCGCTTCCCGCTTCATCATCTCCAGATATTTAGGCTGAATGACGTTTTCCCGGATGAGGATCGTGCGCAATCGTTGGAGCACAAGCGCATGCATTCGTACTAATGCGTGAGCCATATGTGCGTACGTTTCTGAAGGAGTCAAGGCAGAGGGGTTGCTCAGCCGCATAGAACCATGCACAAGATATTCCTGCATGGGAGATTTCGCAATCTCCTGTGCGCGCGCATGCACGTGATTCACGCGCAGCAATAGTCCGCGCTCTATGCGCATGAGCTCTAAGACAAGCGTTCCATAGCTAATCCTGCGAGGCTTCAGCCTCATGAGTTCATGAGCGAATGAATGAGCAGAAAGTCCCATGCTCTGCTCTGCTTCAACGAGCGTTTTATCCTCTTCAAGCATAAGCCTAATGATGTCAGCAAGGCTCATGACGGAAATTGCCGTTGCAGGTTTGCTCTTCACTTCCTGCGCACCAGATGTTGGCAGTTTCCAGAACCTAAAGCGAAGCCACTCCTGCCTATAGAACCTCTTGCTCTCCTGAGCCTCTTCACGTGCTTGTTTTTCCTCAGCAAGGATGCGCTCATACTCTGCCATCTCGCGCATCAATTCCGTTTCCTGAGATTCATCCTGGGCCAGTGCCGGCCATAGCGCAATTACGCGGTCAAGCTGCGCTTGCTCATGAGGTTTGAGGCCGTGCCCACCATAGTGCTCTTCTATGGACGTAAGATACGCTTGCACAGCGCGAGCAAACGCGGCTTCCTCTTCCCTGAGCTCATCCTCAAGCGAAGTTGGTTTTTTCCTACGCTCCATATACCAGGGCACTAAAACGAATGTTATGAGGATAAACGCGAGCAGGATCAGTATAAAGATCCAAAGTCCCGTCTTGCACATAAGCAGATACTGCAGTGTGAGCACGATGATGATGACCGTGAGTATCGTAATCACGACAATCCACTGTTTCGAGATTTGTTTTTCGCTATAATATCGCTTATACGTATACCATGCGGAAACAATCATGCACCAGAGTAAGAACAGCAAGATCGGCAATAAACTGTATCTGCATAAGTTCGCCTGCAGTCCACAATCAGCAGGGCAGTTGTACGCGTCCTCGCCTTCTCCACACACCCCGTTCCCGCATGTGCACAGCGTTGGATCTTCCGCAGCACCCTCCACGAGTGGTTTTCCAATCACGATATAATAATCGTTTGTCGTGCATCTATTAACTGTGAACTTGAGATATTCGAAGCCAGAGAGGATGCTTGATTCCTCCTCAAATATATTTTCCGCAAGCACTTTGCCTATAATCCTTCTGCCCAGGGGAGCATCAATAAGCTCGGGGTGGTTGAGGTAGACTTCCCAATAATTTCCGCAGAGATTGTCAATATACGTGTCTCCAATACGCTGCGCGCTCTTCACTGTTACTAAGCCGTCATTTTTGAGATCCTGCTTGAATATCCTGTCTGTCTTGAGCTTGAAAAAGATGAAGTCAAACTCTAAAGGCCTTGTTCCTGCAATGACATAATATCGCACACTTGGAACTTGGGGAGTAATCGCTCCTTGGGACAATTCCTGAATTACAGGAGCTCGCGGATCCACGAAGAGGCTTGCTTTTGTCTCGTCATTCACCCACGAATTGAGCAGGTTTCGATAATACTGCGCCGCAGGGCTTCCCTCGTTCGGCACTCCGATCAGGAGCATTTTCCTGACTTTGCCCGTGAACTCGTAGTGTGCGAGCCCGAGCTCATTCGCGTCATAACTGTAGCGGATTGCTTTCTGCGCGATTAAGCCTCCAAGGCTGTGAGCGACAATGTAAATATTGTCAAACTCCTCCTGCTGTTTTTCCAGGAGTTCCATGAGTGCCTGCGCGTTATCATCAGTCGCTTTTGAGCTCGGATATCCAAGCACCCACACCTCATACGGCTCTCCCGCAAGCTGAATATCAGTAATCAGATCACGGAATGTTTCTGGGCTGCTTCCGAGCCCATGTATCAAAATAACAGCATCTCTGCTTCCTTCAGGGGGAGTATAGACTTGGCGCAAGTTTGCTTCGATGCAGTCAATGCAGACGCCTCCAATAATTGCGACTGTAACTTTTCCATCAAGCAAATACTCCTGGAGCGAGTCAATGCTCGCGGTAACGAGTTTCTTTTCTTTGTCCGTTGTACTCTCGAGATAATACCATTCATCGCCTTTTCGTATGTACGCTGCGAGCGCATTTTCATCTATTTCAGAGCGCGCCACATAGGGAATTGTAACGGTGACGGAAATATTTGACCGTATCTCTCCAAGCCGGATCGTCATGGGCGTGCTCACGATACGCAAGTTGGGATTTGCCGGCTCAGGAACTTCTTCCTCACTCATGCTTATCGTTGCTGTGAGAGTATCCAAGCCAATACCATGGAACCGGACACTGACATTTCCGGATTCGAGGAGGAATTGCGCTTCACGGAGTGTAATGTTTTTCGTTTTGATAATGTGCGGGAATGATTCCGGCTTGAGGTACACGCCCTTGTGCGTCTCGGAGATGTTCACAAGGCCACAATACGTGCGCTCGACAAACTCTGCCATTGCAGGAACGCATCCTTCAGAAGTGCATCTGAGGATTCGCACGTCTGTGTAATTATTCGGAATACTGAATGTGACATCAAATGGGCTTTGTCCGCACGTGATCTGGAACGGCTTCACGATCGTATGCCATTCTGCTCCAATGTTGAATAATTTCTTCAGATCATACTGCCACACCGGAACTGCTGTTGTCGTGAAGTTTATTGTTGAGTTTGTGCAGAAGCGATGTGTGATATCTTCAGGAATCGGCTGAGGTTCCTCTTCAATAGGGGGAGTAATGCATCGCGCGCAATCACCTGAGCACGTCTCATCAGCACCACATCCCTGGCTTCCATCGCATGTTTCTCCCGATTCCACGAGGTTATTGCCGCAGAACGGCTGAGGCTCACAGACTTGGCAGTTATTACACACCTCATTTACTCCACATCCTGCCGTTCCATCGCAGACTTCTCCTGTTTCAACAACGTCGTTTCCGCATACGGGCGGTATAGGCCCATTGCAGGATGAGCAGGATACGCACGTTTCTCCTGCATCGCACCCCTGGCTTCCATCGCAGACTTCTCCTGACTCGATGACATTGTTTCCACAGACGGGATCCCCACCCCCTCCACCCGTGCATGATGAGCACGCATTGCACGTCAATCCAGAGGGGCATCCTAAGCTGCCGTCGCACGTCTCTCCAGTGTCCAGCACTCCGTTATTGCAGAGATCCGGCGTATGCGTTACTACAATCGTCACATTATTGCTGTACGTGACATTCGTCGTATCATTGCCTATGAACACAATCGTGCGGTTGAAATTTGCTTCCGTGCTGTTGAATACATATGTTGATTGAAGCGTTACAATACCATTATTCATACTCACCGTAATGTTCTCAATCGCCGTATGATTATACGTAAGCGGATTTCCATCTTTGTCATAGAAGTAATCATCAAGATCTATGAGCGTATATGTTGCACCATAATCAAACGTCGCGTTTTTTATGTCCTGCGTGATGTTCAGACCTGAGAATGTAATCGCTCCTTGGCTTTGCGTGCTCACATTCATGCTGATCGTGCATGTTAATCCTGAATTCGTGAGATTGCATCCAGTGCATGCGCACCCCGCGTCAAGGATCGTATTCAGGCTGTTTGTGAAGCTTCGGTTATCGAATACAACGGTGCTTGTAAGATTTCCCGTGGTATTGTACTCAAGGGACACGTCATTACCAAGGTCTATTGTCACATTGCTTGGATAGCTTGCGTTATACGTTCCACCTGTAATATTCAGCGACGCGTTTTCAACAATCACCCTCGTTGAGATGCGGATTGCGGGGAGCACTCCGCCATCAGCCACAGAGTAATACGTGAAGCTTGGAGCCGTAAACCGTGCAACGCCGCTGCTGAAGCTCAATAATTGGCAAGCCGTGCAATCTGACCCATTTTGGAGAATCCGCACAGCATCGAACGTGATCCCTTTAATGCTGATGGCGCTGCTGCCATTGAACTCAACAAGCGATGGTGATTTCACCTCAACGAAGTTCGCGCTGATGTTCACATACGAGTCCAGATCATACCGCGTATTTCGGACAAGGTCGAGTGTTGACGTGTAATCAATGGTTCCATAGCTATTGTTCAACACTACAGACAGTGCCGTGTAGACAATCTCCGTCGTGATGTTCTTGAAGTCCATTAAGCCCCGGGTTTCAATGATCGTGGGTTGGAGCAATGTGGGGGCGAGGTCAATCCAGCTTCCATACCCCGTAATCACTTGCGGCTGCGTTCCTGAAGTTGTTCCCGCCGTGAGCGCAAGTCCTGAATTATTTGTCGTCATCCTCCAAAGATGCGGCTCGACGCGGTATACAAAGAGCGTTCCGTTCTTCGAGATCGTGTCCGCATGCGTAATGTGGCTGAGCGTGATGACTAGGAAAACTAGCATAATGAGCATGCTCATTCCGTGGAGTATCTTTTTACGCATGTTTACCTCGCGCCCGATGGAGCACAGTCCATATCGTGCGGTCATCGCGATGAAGGATCTTTGCGATCTGATGATTCGTGAGTCCAAACTGGGCAAGATACGTGGTAAGATGTTCGAGAACACTCAACGTGCGATCTTTGAGCATGAGGATGGGAATCGAAAGCACAGATTCAGTTACAGGAAATTTCTCAGGATATTTGCGCTGAGCCGCGCTCCATGTCGTTGTGATCGTCGTCAAAGAACGCTCAAGAAGCCCCGCAATCCGCTTATGGGGCAGCCCGTACGATTCCCGAAGATGTTTTACTATGATTTCCAGGCTGCTGAGCTCGCGCAGTGAGAATAATTCTATGGGTACACAGTAGATTTCTTCCTGGGAGAGCGTTTTGAGCGTTGCGAGCCGTATTTCATGCTCCGCGGCTATTCTCGAGAGCAGTGCGTGAAGCGTCGCTTTACTTTGAACACTGAGAAATTCCTCTATGCGTTGCTGTGAAGGCGTGCGTTTCAAGACGTGAAGCCCTCTGAACAGCTAAGCCTTATAAAGCTTACTATTATGTAAGTATTAATCTTTTGCTTAAACCAAAGATATACTATTATGTAAGTTTTCTTTCTAAAGAACGTACAGAAGAATTCAAAGTGCACATGGCGCCGACTGTGGCAGTGCGACGGTCATTTTGCTGTGCAAAATGCCCTGCTCGGGTTTCCCGGATGGAGCATCCCCTCCCTCGCCGCACGCCGGACGCCCCATCCGGGGGGGTTCGTAGGCCATGCGAAGCGTGGCCGTCCAGCCGCCGATATCGTGGCGTGGAAGAATTGCATGGAGTACTGTGCATTATGCGGATAGCAAAACTAAGAATTACTATTATGTAAGAATTCTTACTAAATCACCAATAATACCCCATACCCAATCAAGCATCCCGCGCTCAAAAACACCATCGCAGGATAAAACTTCCCCTTCTCGGCAGTAAACAGCAAAATCGTAAGTGCGACCGTGCTTGTTATGGCGATGATCGCAGACTGGAGTAGCGCGATACCCGGAGTTATCCCCTGCAGCAGCAATGATTCATACACAACTCCGCCAAAGAGCAACGGGAAGGCAAGATCTCCACCGCCCAATATTGCCGTTTTTCCCTGTTTAGGCGCTCCAGCTACTTTCCTGCGCGGCATCATGCTCTTCGTGTATGGCACAAACACTCCGGCAAATGCCCTTTGGCTCGTCTGGAACTTCGCAAGGGAGATCATATGCTTGCTTTTCCATACCGCAATCGCGTCATACACGGCAATAAGCAGCAGCATGATAATCCCGGAGAAAATATTCAGATACGGTAGCAGGATGAGCGTGATTCCGGGATAGATAAAAACCTCCGTAAGATTGTGAATCCATGGGTTTGGCCTGAATACTTTCCAGTACGCGAGCAATGCCGCGATGGTAAGCGCGTAAAAGAACGGAATGTACACTCCCAATGCAACGGCTAGCGCCAAAAACACGCTGAGCACAAACCCATACTTCCAATATCCCCCTAAGCGAAACCGGATAAGCGCGAAGATGAGCGCAGTTCCAATAAGTATAAGCAAGAGCAGCGGGATAAAACTCCAGTCCTTGTTTTCAAGCCGGGGCTGCTCTCCAAGAGCTGTGTCCTCATGGATAAGCGTAAGCTGTCCATCCTGAATGCCCACATCAACATAGCGATACACCGTGTACAAGCCAAACAATTGCGTAAACAAAAAAATGAGGATGAGCACGACAGTAACGGATAACGTATGTTTCATGGGCATGCCGCATGAGCATGAATTATAAACCTTTGGGTAAAGCATAAATAGCACCGCATATATTAATAGCATAGAACGCATGAAACGCGCGCACACCGTAAAACTGTCTGTTTTTGTCAAGGAGTACGAGCAGGAAGCGCCCATACAAGATGCGCTCGTCCGTTTCCTGGGTCTCGATATTGAAAAGGAAAAAATAACCATTGAGCGGTCTCGTGTCGAGGGCATTCACGAGCAAAAAATCACGATTTTTGAGGTGCTCCTCCAGAAGGAGCGTCATGTGAATGCGTTCCTTAACGCCTTGATCGAGCGGCTCACTCCTGAGCAAAAAGCGCTCCTTGCGCAGCAGGCTGACTCAAGGACGAGAAGGAAGCCGCTTTGAAAATCATAAAGGAAATGTTTAAATAGCGTTTTCCATTTGGAAAGCGTATGGCAGTTGTAACGCCCTGGGAAGTCAAAGGCACGATTGATTATGACAAGCTGATCAAGGAGTTTGGTCTTCAGCCATTAGGAGAGCTTCCACCAGCTTTCCATGAGCAGTTGTTGTTTCGGAGAAAGATTATTTACGCTCATCGTGATTTTAACCATATTCTTGATGCCGTGCAGAAAAAGAAACCTTTTGTAATGATGACCGGGCTCATGCCTTCAGGAAAGTTTCATTTTGGTCATAAAATGGTTGCGGATCAGATGATCTTCTATCAACACTTGGGGGCAAGGGTGTATATCGCTGTTGCAGACATTGAAGCATACACCTCTCGCGATACAAATATGGGCAAGCTGTGGGAGACTGCAATAAATGAATATTTAACTAATTATGTTGCGCTTGGACTTGATCTTAAGAAGTGCGATTTCTACTTCCAATCAAAACGCTCGCCAGACAGCAAAAAGGCAAACGCATATTACAGTCTCGCTATGATGCTGGCTGCTCACGCAACATTTAATGAATTCCGGGCAGTGTATGGTGAAATCACCCCCGGAAAGATGATTTCTTCATTGCTTCAGGGATCTGATATGCTGCATCCGCAGCTGCCAGAATTCGAGGGAAAACCGCTTCCGACAGTAATTCCTGTGGGCTCTGACCAGGACCCCCATATACGTCTTGCGCGTGATGTTGCGCAGCGGATCAAAGCGTTTAAGCTCATGCCGATAGGTGCAACATATCATATGTTCTTACCGGGTCTCAAAGGAGGTAAAATGTCTTCTTCAGATCCAACATCATACATTGCTCTTACAGACAGCCCAGAGGAGGCAGCATTAAAAATCAAGAAATATGCATTCTCCGGCGGTCAATCAACCGTCGAGGAACACAGAAAGAAAGGAGGAAATCCCGATGTGGACGTTTCCTTCCAGATGCTCAGATATGGTCTTGAGCCCGATGATGAAAAATTGGCGAATATCAGATATGGTCTTGAGCCCGATGATGAAAAATTGGCGAATATCTCTAAGGAATATCGTTCAGGAAAACTGCTCACCGGAGAGCTCAAGCAAATACTGATTGATAAGATTACAGCGTTTCTCAAGAAGCATCAGGAGCAGCGCAGGAAGGCGGAACGTGAGGTTGAAGCGTTCATTCGAGGTCAAGCGCTCTGAAGTACCTATGTGCGCAAAGTCCTTCCATGAACAATTGGTTTCTTCGGGCATGAAGACCAAAGCCGCGAAGGGAGTAGAACTTCTTCATGTTTTCGAATTTTCTAACGATCAGCTGATTGCTATGAACACCACAGCATTTAATGCCTAAATTTGACAAAAGTCTCTGATATACCAATAACTCCTCAGAATGCGGATCATAGGAAATGCTTATCCCAATCAAAGAGTTGTGGTGATTGCGCATTACCGAACCCTCTGCTGCAAGCAAACCCCTTACAAACCCTTTGAGAAGTTCGATATCCTCTTTTCGTGTCGGATTCAGGACTCGTTTCAGGGTTCCCTGAAGAACACCGAGCATAACCTCTGTTAGGGTAGCATTGTCAATAATCAACCTTAACGATCCGAATCCCTTTGTTTCATACTTACTCTGGGACTTGGTGACGGAAACAATTTGATGGTCATGCAGTTGAAGATGCGAACACCAATGGTCAACACACTCTTTTTTCTTATCCTCCTCCAGAGTATCTGGAGTGCTGCAAATAATCTGAGCTTTAAATTGTCCTATCTGCAAACCTAAAGAGCAGCATATCTTCAAACAGTGTTTTAAAATTGATGGTTCCTCGTTAGTAAGGCGAAAACTCCGAATGCCACAGCCTGTACTACCATCTCCATAATAAAAACCCATAAGCTCACCAAGATCATTCGGTTGGGCATATCTATTGAGAGTTATTGGTTGTGCACACCCCCGCGCCGGATACCAAATAGTTATCTTCTGATTATCTCTAGGGATTATGAATACGGGGCTTGAAAAGTGAGTTTGCGAAGGAACAAACGCTCCAATATCTATAGCCTTATTCGTATAAGAAAACCGAGGTCTATGGGAGCCAGTCTTTTGGGAGACTATCATTTTTACACAAAGAGCGACAGCATCTCCCGGATTCTTGTTGGAATAACTTATTTGAGGCAGAGAAATCTGATAATCTCTGTTTACTCTCCGAATGTACTCCTGTTCCTTAATATTTAATACTAATAGATCACCGATCCGAATAGTTTTTGCTTCTGTTGCAACAAAATCACCATCTCCGGCTCTGAGGTGAGTGGTTAAAATAAATTCGGAATTATCGCCCATGCAACTATAAACTCTTTCCAGCACCTAATAGTTTACGTCCGTATATGTCCAGTGCGCATGAGTCAAACCAAAGTAATCTTTATATAGGGTTGTTCTTCATGTCATTAAAAGAGGTGATCCCATGACGTTTAAAGCAGCTCCATTAACTGGGTCGTTCATAGCGCTGTCCTGGGGATTCGCGTTCTGTTTGGTATTTGGCATCATGTTTATCGCCAGCTTAATCGCGATGACGTATGCGGATGTTGATGACATTCTTATGCTTGAGTCTAAGAAGCATCCGAACAGAAAAAAGCCTAAGCGTTAAGGTCAAACTTCTCCTTTGCCTTGCTTTCCTTCCAGAATATCTCATGCGAGGCGCGCTTCTCAAACAACGCAATGCTCACCGAAATGAGATCCGTCTGATACCGTTTTAAGTTTTTCTCGTTGAATATACGCATCGCGTCTTCCATGCATTGCTTCATAATCTCAATATTCCTCATCCGGGCACGGAATTCAGCTTCCTGTTCTTCCTCAGGATCGAGTTTGACTTCCTCCCAACGTGGATAAGGAGATTTATTTGAAGTTTTTGGAAAGGATTTGATGAACGCCATATCTCGCACACAGGACTCTTATCTTTTTATGCTTTATGGTAGTAAAACCGGTAGGTTTCCGAATCTAGATATCATCAATCAAACTCTTCTTCTCTCTGAGCGCGGAAGGAGCGTCTCCGCCATGCCACGTCATTCTAGGCCTCATTTGCATCGGGTAAAGTCGTTCATTAATATCATCAAACACAATCGCGGCTCCTCGTGTTCGGGGAAGCGCGTCTATCTGCCTATCAAGCCCAGAGCGCATGTAACTCTGCATGAGCAGTCCTAGCGCATCTACATCAACCTTCGCGGTGAGCCGATGCGCGATCACTATGTCGCTCTGCGTCATGACATCAGTATGAATTTTCCCGGGTTGCTGCGTTGCGAGGATGAGCGAAATCCCGGGCTGTCTTCCCTCGCGTAAAATCGTTACTAATGGCCCAGTAGCCGTTGTGATGACGTCATTCGGAAGGAATTCATGTGCCTCATCTACCATAAGCCAGACGAGTGGCATTTCTTTTTTCTCAGGGCCTTCCGTAATGAAGTAATGCACGGCCTCATGCACAGCCTCATATTCTTCGGATGCTCTGGCAATCATGCGTTCATTGAACAGCTTTTGGCTCACGAGCCCAATGACCAGAGCGCGTACTCCTTCAGCGCCCGGAAGTGACGCATATGCGGAAATATCTAAAACCGTTATGTGCCCGGGATTGATGAGATCCTTAATTAGTGTTCCCTCCGAGGAAAACAATCCCCATGTCAAAGCATTCAGGAAGCGGTTCATCGCTGCATCCTGTACGCTGTGCTCCGCTCTCGTGTCTTGTTTGATCGCGGCAATGATGTCTTGCACCACGTATTTTGGCTGTTTTTCCTGAAGCTCATGCACAATCCGGATGATAAAGCTGCCCACATTCGAATTGGGATCTATCGTGAATGTTTTGCACCAGTCGCTCGGCGCAAGCTCCGCTGGATTTATTGAAAACGGGAAGTCAGTAGGCACTCCTTTGTCTTTGTACGTGGCATAATATCCTGTGGGTGTGTAAAGCAGGATAGGAAGCCCTTTTCCCTCTAGTCCCCATGCATGAAGAAGCCCCTCATCTTTGTGATTCGGATACTTCATTGTCCAGTACACACCCATCGTGTCAAACATGATGCACGCAAGGTTTGACGCGATATGCTCAGGCAACATAATCATGCCCTCCGCGATGCTTCCCATAGTGTAACTTTTTCCGGATCCCCGTTTACCGCAGATAAATACAACATGACTGCGGATAACGTCCAAATAGAGGGGATTTGACAGCGTTGTGGACTCCGACATCTGGATGTATTGTTTTCCTATGAACACGGTGCCCTGGCTCCCAAACTTGTCTTTATCTTCCTGAGTCCTGCCTATAATGATGTCAAAAGTCATGGTGCAATCATACGCGCTTACCTATAGTAAGGTTTATTCAAAATTGTGCGGGTTTTAAACCTTTGCCTTGACATACATCTAAATCGATGGATTATAGCACTCCTGGAAAGTATATGCTGTCTTTGTTATATCAACTGCAGAGTAGATAAAAGCGTAAGATTTATTAAAAAGGAACCATTTCAGAGCAAGAAGAGAAGCGATCTCTCTACTGCAAAATATAGTCGGTGGCATATATGAATCCAAAAGTGAAAAAGAAGGCCCAAAAGCCAAGCATTCACATAAAATACGACATCGAGCCGCCGCAGCCAATCTCAATAAAAGAACTGAAGGATGAACCTATGGAAACTAAAACATCACATAAAACACCCGCTAAAAAGAAGAAGTCGTCAAGGATTTTCCTCTGGATATCCTTGATCATTGTGCTGGCACTGATCATTTTGATTATTAATCTGGACAGGCTCGTGCCTAAGCAGCAGAGTAGTATGGCTGCGACAATCAACGGCGAATCAATATCAATCCAGGATCTTGAAAAGATGTACAAGCTCTCCGTGCCTGAAGCGTTCAGGTCGCAAATTTCTCGTGACATGTTTCTCAACAGGAGCCTGGTTCCTCAGCGATTGCTCCTGCAGGAGGCGAAGAAGGCCGGCGTTGACAAGTCTCAGGAGGAAGCAGCTGCTGCCGTAGAGCAGTGGATTGTTGATTCCGGACTGGATCGCGCCCAATTCGATGAGCGGCTTAGCAAAGATGGTCTCACGGTTGAGGATGTCCAGGAGTTCTTCAGGCAGACGATGATTGTGAACGCTTTTTTCAATTCTACGGTTTTGAAAGATGTCGAGATCGAGCTCCCTGAGCGCGTGAAAGCATCGCATATCCTACTTGCGAATGAATCCGCGGCGAATGCCGTTAAAGACGAGCTTGAATTAGGAGCCGACTTCGGCGAGCTCGCATTGCAGTACTCTTTAGATCCTTCCGCTAAGCTCAATAAAGGCGACCTCGGGTATTTTACGAAAGACGCGATGGTTGAGCCGTTTGCGAACGCAGCCTTTGCGCTTGAGGTTGGCGAGATCTCTGATCCTGTTGAGAGCCAGTTTGGCTTCCACGTCATTAAGGTATATGATCATACGCAGCCCGGCAAGGTTAAGTATTCTGAGCTTACAAGTGATGAAGACAGAACTAAGGCATTTCAAGAGCACAAAGATACTGTAGATACCTTCTTGGATGTGCTGCGGAGCAGATCAGAAATCAGTATCTTCGGGAACGAGACTGTAGCAGCGCCGCCAGCCATAGCGACGGTTGACACCGCATCGCTCATCGCGTGCCTTGTTGAGAAGAATGCTACAGTATATGTCTCAACATGGTGCAAGACGTGTCCGGAGCAGAAAGCCATTTTAGGTGATGACATTGCAACGATTAAAACTGTTGTATGCAGCACCGCACAGGATCAATCACAAACCGCTGAATGTGAAGCCTTAGGAATCGAAGGCTACCCAACATGGATTGTCAACGGCAATATGCTCAAAGGTGTTCAGTCGATTGATCAGTTGAAGTTAGGCAGCGGCTGTTAGTTGTTTTTTTTAGTTAACTTTTTATATTCATTCTCTTAGAGTTAGACATAAATGATCCTTGAAGAGGTGTTCTCATGAGAAAGTCCATTATTCTATTCAGTTTGTTCACAACCATTCTTTTCTTGCTTGTCGCATGCCAAGGTTCGATTTATTCAAAGACTGCGGGAATGGCGTTCTATCCAGAAGCATCAGCGTCCTCAGAAGCTTGTTATTGCACTGCCATTTAGTGGCGTATGAGGGAGAATGCACTGTTAATGAAAAACTGTGCCCGTATGGATGCAGCAATTCAGTCACGTATAGTCTTTCTTCCACAAACATTAAACACATCTTCTTTGACGGACGCGTTCCTGATATTAGCATTGAGCGTGTTTGGAGCACGGGAGCCAGTATTTTCATTCCCGGAAGAAGAATTACTCTTCAAACTGGACAGTGCATGGTCTCAAGTTATGAGTGGACGTACTGCCTGGATGCTGTGAATCTCGCCACCGGAATGGCTACCTTGACAATTGGAAAATGTCAGGCAGGGGAGTGTACGTCAACCGTGACATACCCTAGGACAGCGCCTGCTACCCCTTTGCTCGTAAGAGATGTTAAGAATATGAGATTGATTTCGGCAACTCCTGAGGGAATGCCAGTGTTTGTAGCAACCGCTGCCATTCACGCTCCGGGGGCAGCCATTAACTCTATGAGTCCGAGAGATTACGGATCTATGCAATTACCAGGCAGCTATCACTATAAAAATTATCCATCATCATCTGACACTGGCTTAGCAATTGGGTTTCAGAAACTGCCATCATTCCCCGTTCAACAGCTAACCTTTGAATTAACAGTACTTCAAGGGTCCACTGAAAAGAAAATTAATGTATATTTTCCAAACGAAATTTTTATGAGATATACCACACTTTTAGACTGGGAAGCCCTTGTTCTCTATGTTGGGGAGGATGGTTCAACCTATTATGATCCGGAGCTGACTATGCTCGCGCGTTCTGCCCCTGTGTGCGGAAACGGAATAGTTGAACCCGGGGAACAATGTGATGTGGGCAGATACGGGGATCAATGGTGCTCTTCGCTTTGTGAGGGTGTCGACTTGCAAATTACTAAAGTGGGCTGTGCAAATCTGCACGTCTACGATGGGACATCATTAGAGAGTCCTGCAAAACTTTGGCCAGTAGTCTGGGTTAAAAACTTTGGCTTGAAAAGAATAAGCAGTCAGTATGCAATAGGTGTTTTCAATGGAGGGATGGTAGGGGACACGCCAACCCATATCACTACATATTTTGGTCACGGACAAGCTGATTTTGGAGGGATGGGTGGATTGCAGGAAGGAGCTGCTGTTTTGGTTCCCCTTGTAACTCCCGTCCCAACTGTTGGAGATACAGCCTATTTTAACCTAAAAACAGATTGGAGACTTCATTCCGGGGCTTCACAAGAAGTGGTCAGCGAATATAATGAGCAGAACAATGAAGTGAAAGGAATCCAGCTAAATATTGGAGACTGCAAACCCATCGGGGAAATTAATACTCATTTGAATGATCCTTCCTATTGGACCGTATACACTTGCTCGAATGGTATTTGTGCGCGAATATAATTTTTTTCTTTTAAGTTCTTATTTTATGCAATTTCACCATTTCCTCTGTCGTCAAAGTTTTCACCCTATCTTGTTTCTGAAAATGAGCATCATTGGACCAGATTACGGACTGCTCAATGCTCATCGCTAGCGCCAAGAATACAACATCATCAGGATCAATCTTGCCAAGCTGCGTATTTGCCCCTTTCAGGCTATGTGAAAACCGTTCTTCGGGAATTAAGCTGATCTGTTTCAGAAGGAGATTCAGTAGGATATCATATTCTTTTTCATTCATGTCTGACTTCTGAAGAATGAGCTCTTTGTATTTTCTCACTTCTTGAAATGCAAGTTCAGGATAATAAAAAACCCACCCCGATTGAGCAAGAATCTTCCGCGTAATCGAATCTTTAATCAACGCGGAAATCAATACATTTGAATCTATTACAACAATCATTTAAGCCCTAATCTCTTTGCAACGGCGCCATCGATTTTATCCGCGATCTGGTCAACATCTTTTTGTGTGAGCTTGCTTTTCTTTGTCAATCTATCCATCATTTCTAAAGTATCTATTTTTTCAGAGATCGATTTTCTGACAACTTCACTCCATCTAATCTCAGAATGGTCTTTCATCTTGATGTGCAAGTCTTCCGGTATGGCTAATGTCAAATTGGGCATGGGAGATCACCTATGTGGTGAGATGTGAATACCGTCAGCACAGTTGTTCTTCCCGTGCCTTTGGATTTGGCGTCCATCCCGATCAAGAATCGTATGTTTGTGCGTTCAGCGACATCAATAAGCTCTCGGTCAATCTCACCATCAAACGCTACAGCATACACTCCAGCCCCTAAGCTCTTGATTGTCGTCTGCAGTTCAGATGTTGGCACTTTGCCAAGAACCTCAAGCTTCTGGTCTAAGATGCATGCTCCGCGTGTTCCAATAAGATCTTCTATGATGCTCTTGAACTTTTCCTTCTCCTGAGGGCTCATTGCGCTGCGAGGCTGCATCGGTGGTCGTGGAGGACCTCGTTGGTCACGAAATCCTTGTGGCAATGGCCTTTGGAATGTTGGCTTGTTCCGTAAAGCATTCACTGGCTCTTTGCCTATGTCCATCTTGACTTGTTCAGCCGCGACTTTTGCGCGTATTGCCTTGTGGATCTCCTTCTTCGTTATTTCCTCAACTTCCTTTCCATCAGGCGCTTTCGTAACGAAGTCGATATCCGCTACCATAAGCAGTTCTTTGACAATTAAATCCCCGCCCCGATCGCCATCAACAAACACGGTAAGCGTTTTCTTGCGGCTCAATTCTATGATCGTTTGCGGCACAGAGGTTCCATTCATCGCGATGCAATTCTTGAATCCGTGCTTGAGTAAATTGAGAACATCTGCTCTGCCTTCAACAACAATGACTTCCTCGCTGTCATCAATAGCAGGTCCAGCGGGGAGCCTGTCTTTTCCGTATTCTGTGATTTCCATCACGCGTACAGAGTAAGCAACTTCATCCGTTAATTCCTGTGAGTCAGGCATCGTGCTGTCCATGAGGCTTTTGAGCAGTTCCTTCGCGCGCTCAATAACAGCGCTTCGTTTGGAAACTCGAACGTCTTCGATTTTTTCGACTTTGATTTTAGCGTTACAGGGTCCTATCCTTTGAATGATCTCAAGCGCTGCTGCAACAATAGCGGTTTCCGCTTTGTCAAGAGAGGAGCTGATGATAATTGAGCCTTGCGTCTTGCCGCTTCGTGTGTCACAGTCAACTTCAATTCTTCCAATGCGTCCCGAGCGCTGTAATTCGCGAAGCTCGAGATCTGCTCCAAGAAGCCCTTCCGTCTGGCCGAAGATGGCTCCTATGACGTCAGGTCTGTCTACGACGCCGTCGATTTGGATGCTTGCGTGAACGATGTATTTTGCCGATACTGGGCTAATTTTTGCCATGGTTTTCCCCCACTGTGGTTTCTAATTACTAGTAGAAAGGTCTCCAAGAACATCTACAGAAATCCAACACTTACATAACGATAGTGAATGAAATGCCATAGTGTTCTCAGCCAAAGAAGAATGTATCGCTTTCCTTTTACCCTATACCAGCCATTCAATGCTTCTTAAGGTCTTTGGAAGTTAATGAATGAACATGAAGCGAATTGGTATACTTCTTCAGCCCCTTCTTTGATTCGTGATTATGATTGTTGCCCGTTGCACTAACTCCCAAACTCATCGCTTGGTTTTACCGTAGGCTCCGTTGAGTACTCTCGTGACGGGCTGAACACACAAGAGTGTCGCGTTTTCCCAGCAAAAACCATTGGTTTCAGCTCAAACGAGGACCCATTTGTGCAGTGCTAAGAAATGTGTCCTTATTTATAAAGATTGTGATTCTTAGTATATCTTTGTTACTTGAGAGTAGATAAAAGCTTATACTTGTTCTCTTTGCCCCCTTGCATGGAACCTGATCAGACTCTTGAACAGAGAACCAATTAATTAGTGTGGAAAAAGTTGAGATGGATCGGTGCTCTTGGCTTAAGCGCTGCTGCGTTGGCTGCTTCAGTGAAAGATGCTGGCATGTCTATCATGAGAACAGGCCAAACCTTGGGTATTATCCGGAAGTGCCAACACAACTGTATGCATCTCCAGACTCTGCTTCCATCATGAATCCACAACTTCTGAATTCTACATTAATGCATTCTGTACTGGATGATTAAACAAGTATCAAGAAACTGGAAAAAATTTTGCCCTCAGTTGCTCGTCGAGTGTTTGAAATTTTTGAATAGCACGAATAACAACGAGGCCCATAACATCACCATAACGTGCTTGTCTCCAAGGCACACTATCCCGTTCTGGCGTATACATAGATCCGATATTGTAATTCCATAAAAAAACATCCAACTCATTCAGAACCATGAAGCCGCATGGCATTTGTACTGGAAATTTACATAGATGTACATGATCATTATTTACATAACCGTCAAGACTCGTTGGAATCTCGGGGAGAATCGCGTCAACGTAAGCCCCCCGTTCAATAGCTCGCGCAAATGCCTGCTGTGCATAAGGTTGTTCCATAAATCGTGGATCATATCCAGCGAGAATAATTTTGTTTCCAGCAGTTCCGACACTCTGCGCAACGCGCCTCAAATACATTTCTTCAGGGATTGCACCGGCAGAGAGTACTCTTCTAAGAAACCTTTCTAATCGTGAGGGATTCTCATTTTGATTAAGAACCCGCACCACAGGAATATCCGCTGCAGTCGCTTCAGCAGTTGCTCCAGTCATAAAACTCTAAATTGAAGTGCAGTTTATATACATTTCTATCGTCGCTTACATGCTATTAATAAACCATCAACATTTATAACCCCTCAACGTATTCAAAAACGTATGGCCGCCCAAAAGCGCATCTCATACAAGCAAGACCAGAAGACAATGCATAATGTCTTCGATGAGTTCACGAACAGAAATATCTACAAGCTCATGACGGAAGGCTATTTCAAAGGTGTGATTGGGCAGATCACGCTGGGCAAAGAAAGCAACGTCTTTCAGGCAAGGAAGGAAGACGGCTCCAAAGTCATTGTTAAAATCTATCGCCTTGAGTCCTGCGATTTCAACAGAATGTATGATTACATCAAATATGATCCCCGATTCCTAAAATTAAAAAAAGTAAGAAGAGAAATTATTTTCGCATGGACGCAGCGAGAATACAGGAATCTTCTCAAGGCCCGGGAAGCAGGTGTTTCAGTTCCCACCCCGCTCACGTTCAAGGACAATATACTCCTCGAGGAATTCATTGGCGATGATGAGCCTGCGCCAAAACTCAAAGATCTCAGGCCCGAAGACCCCCAAGCATTTTTTGAAAAAGTCATCATAAATCTAAAGAAATTATACAAGGCAAAGCTCGTCCACGCTGATTTAAGCGCGTTCAACATCCTGAACGACAACGAAAAACCCGTATTCATTGATTTTTCGCAGTGCACTCCATTCGACAATCCTAATGCGAAGGAGTATTTGCTGCGCGACATCAAAAATGTCTGTATCCACTTCAAAAAACTCGGTGTGCAAGCAGAGCTGGACGCGGTAATAGATACGCTTAAAAAATGAACGTCAATTCATACTCATATGGCCGAATTTAATTACGAACTGAAAATCCCGAAAGAGCGCGTTGCTATACTCATAGGCCCAAAAGGCCGTGTGAAACGAGACATCCAGCAAGCTACAGGCACGAAGATTGATGTTGATTCTGAAGAAGGCGATGTCTTCATTAAAGGCGATGACGGCCTTGGATTATATGCGGCTAAGGAAGTCATCAAGGCAGTAGGCCGAGGCTTTAATCCTGATCTTGCAATGCTTCTCTTAAAGCAGGATTACACATTTGAGATCATAGAACTCAAGGACTTCGTGAAGTCGAAAGGAAGCTCATTACGGCTCAAAGGCAGAGTCATAGGCAAGGAAGGCAAAGCCCGTAGAATCGTCGAGGAGTTAACAGATTCTCACATCTCTGTCTTTGGAAAAACCATTGGCATTATTGGCGAAGCTCAATCAGCGGCGTTGGCAAGGCGCGCAGTAGATTCCTTGCTCAAAGGCAGCCCGCACGCGAACGTGTATAGATGGTTAGAAAAGCAGCGCAGATTAAGGAAAATGCGGCCGATGGATACTCTTGACACTGAAAGTATTCTGAAATGATTCAAATAAATCCAAGAATAACGTGAGGAACGCTGCTCGCACGAGGATAGTTGCCTGTCAGATAATGCCGCAATTTCTCTCTCAAACCTTGCGGAGTTCTTTTTCCAAGAATGTCTAAGACATATTGATCCCCATGACGTTCACGCAATTCGTCGCCTGCAGCCGCCATATAAAAAAGCTCATCACGCACATCTCGAACTACAAAATCCCATCCTGTAATAGCGTGGTGTTTATTCTCCCGTAAGAGACGTATCAGTGTATCTGTGAGTTCACCGCTCGGTACATCCGCAAGCTCCTGCCGCGCAGCTGCTCTTTTTGCACATCCAACATCCCAGTTAATACTTGACATACTTGTGAGAATCCTCCTGCACGTTTTAAACATTGTGCGAGTCCAGCATATATATGTTTTTTGAGCCAAACAGCAATCTTTTTAAAGTATGTAACTTCCCATAAAACTCAATGGCGAAGGATTCTGACGAGCCAATCGCAGTTGCACTGGCAAAAAACCAGCGGGAAATTAGCATTAGCCAGTTTTTTGAGAAAAACAGGCATCTGCTTGGCTTTGATAACAAGCGTAAATCCCTTCTTACAGCGATCAAAGAAGCGGTGGACAACAGCTTGGACGCTTGTGAAGAGGCTAAAATCCTTCCCGAGATCTCCGTGCAGATCATTGACATGGAGAATGACCGTTTCAAGGTCATTGTTGAGGATAACGGCCCTGGTATTGTGAAAAACCAGATTCCAAAAATCTTCGCGAAGCTCCTGTATGGAAGCAAATTTCACAGGTTGAGACAGTCAAGAGGTCAGCAGGGCATTGGCATCTCAGCAGCCGTGTTATACGCCCAGCTCACAACGGGAAAACCTGCGAAGATCACGTCAAGAATTGGCAAAAACCATCCTGCTCACTATTACGAACTCCACATTGATACACATAATAATAAACCGGAGATCGTGAAGGATGATGAAGTGGAATGGAATAAGGAGCAGGGAACGAAAGTCGAGCTTGATGTGGAAGCGAGTTATATGCAGGGTGCTCAAAGCGTTGACGAATACATCAAGGAAACCGCGATTGTGAATCCACACCTGACATTAATTTACACCAATCCTAAAGCTGAGCAGGTTGTCCTTCCAAGAACGTCTGAAAAACCGTTTGAGCTCCCGAAAGAAATCCAGCCGCATCCATACGGAGTAGAGATCGGTATGCTCATGACGATGCTTAAATACACGCAGTCAACAACGCTGCAGAGTTTTCTCACAGCAGAATTCTCGAGAGTGGGATCAGGAACGGCAAAGCAGATTTGCGAAAACGCAGCGCTCCTCCCTAAAACCAAGCCGATCGACATGTCCCGCGAGATGACACAGCAGCTCATGGACGGCATTAAGAAGACAAAGCTCATGTCCCCTCCCACGGATTGCCTTACTCCGATAGGCGAGGAGCAGCTTGAAAAAGGGTTGAGAAAAGAAATCAACGCAGAGTTTTACGCGACCGTAACGAGAACTCCTGATGTCTACAGGGGAAATCCGTTCGTTATTGAAGCGGGTATCGCGTATGGAGGAAATCAGCCCGCTGAGGAATCTATCCGATTAATGAGATTCGCGAACCGTGTTCCATTATTATATCAGCAGAGCGCATGTGCGGTTACGAAGGCCGTCATGAATACCACATGGAGATCCTATGGGATTAGCCAAAGCAAGAATGCATTACCCCTTGGCCCATGCACAGTAGTCATTCACGTTGCTTCCGTGTGGGTCCCATTCACATCTGAGAGCAAAGAGGCAATCGCGCATTATCCCGAGATATTGAAAGAGATGAAGCTCGCATTGCAGGAAGTGGGCAGAAAGCTCGGAAGTTACATCCATAAGAAAAAACGTGTGGGCATTGAGCTCAAGAAGCGGGGCTATATTGAAAAATATATCCCGATTGTCGGAGAAGCTTTAAGAGAGATACTCAAGATCAAGGAAGTCGAAGAGAAAAAAATCCGGGAAGAACTTGAAAAACTCTTGGAAAAAACCCGCGGCCAGGTTGAGGATCTTGAGTTTGATGAGTCAAAAAATGTGGAGTATGATGAGGAACTCGCGAAAATCGGTAAGCCCGACCAAAAAACTTTAGAGGATGACTATGACTGATGTCGTGAAGAAGATCAAGGAAGTCGCAGAGGATGTGAAGGAAAAAATCCACAAGCAGAAGCAGCCGCAGTTAAAAATGCCCTTGCGCAGCCTCAATAATGTGAAGTATGATCCTAAGGAAGGCTATTTCGAGCTCACGGGAAAATTCAAAGAACGTACGCTTACCGTTTCCACTATCAAAACATTTGCTCAAACGCTCAAGATGATGGCGTTATCGAAGGAACTCGTGGAAACTGATGACATCGCGACAAAGAGAGAAGCGTATTATGTCAGCAAGAACTGGGGCGAAGCAAGATTCCTGGAGCAGCCAGAATCTGATACTGTCATGGATGATATTGAAGCCATGATCATGGTCAATCGCGAGCAGATTGGTTTCATCCCTGAAGAAAAAGGCGGAGAAATAGCCGGAAAACTCATCGTCATCGATAAAGACAGAGATACAGGAAAAGAGATCAGAATTGATTGCACAAAATTTGGATCTGGCGCGTATTCAACGCCAAGCTCTGTGGAAGAGCTCAAGTTTGAAACGGACGCAAAATTTATCTTGGCAATAGAAACCGCAGGTATGTTTCAGCGTTTAGTAAAGCACAATTATTGGAAAAAAGCAAACTGCATACTTATTAGCTTGGGAGGAGTTCCAACGAGGGCGTGTAGAAGATTCATCAGAAGGCTCAGCGACGAGAAAAAATTGCCGGTGTATGTATTTACCGACGGTGACTGTTATGGTTACTTGAATATCTATCGCACGCTCAAGGTTGGTTCAGGGAACGCTGCGCATATCAACCAGTATTTCTGTGTCCCGCAGGCAAAGTTCTTAGGCGTAACACCGCAGGACATCATTGATTACAAGTTGCCAACGCACCCTCTCAAAGAAGTAGACATTAAAAGAGCCAAGGATGGTCTCAAAAATGATCCTTTTGTTAAGTACCATAAAGAGTGGCAAAGTGCACTTAAACAAATGATTGATATGAAAGTGAGGGCCGAGCAACAAGCATTGGCAAAGTGGGGACTTAACTATGTGATTGAAAAGTACTTGCCTGATAAGATTGCAAATATTAAGAAGTTCTTACCGTAATTTTTCCCAATCCATACTTTTTTAAACGCAAAAGCACTTTGCTCGTGCATGGGGGCTTTTGAACTGGTTATTGGAATAGCGGATATTCATGGCCATTATCCAGCGTTAGACGCGCTTCTCAAAGGATTGCAAAACGAATATAGAATTTTCTCAGATCCTGAAGCATTAAAACTCCGTCCGGGGGTGCACCTTGTTCAGCTTGGCGATTATATTGACCGTGGAAAGTCAAACCTTAAAGTTCTTGATGCTTGTATGAAGCTTGCTGCGGCAAATCCTGAAAACATTGACCAATTATTTGGCAATCATGAGCTTATGGCATTAAGCTGCCTTGATGACGCGAAGGAAGCCGCGGGTGAGCACAATCCTCTTCAGCGATATCGAAGGGAAAGCGTGCATGGGTATAATGGAGGCATGAGCTTCATCGAGGAGTTTTCTTGTGTGCCCCGCACAGCATTCGATGTGTATGTCCATCGTATGTCCCGAGAGGGAGATATCGGCCGCTGGATGCGATCGCTGAAGCCTTTCTCAGTAGTCCATTTGGGAAGGGATAAGATACTCTTCGTCCATGGGGGTATTCCCAGAGACCTAAGAGATAAGGAGCTGCTTGAACAATACATGACGCACTTTGTAAAGCATATGGAAGTAGCCACAATGGAAGCCGGAGGTCCCAGAAGAAAATATCTCAATCACCCTCTTATGGGAGATCACAGCGTATTCTGGGATCGGGAAATTCCGGAGAGCAATGGAAGAAATGCGGTCCAGATAGCAAACGCACTCGGAGTAGATTACATCGTCATCGGGCACACCCCGCAAAAAGATATTGCGAACTATGAAGGAAGAATATTCAACATTGATGTGGGCATGTGTCCCACATATGGAGCGCATGAGCCCGTCGCTATAGTGTTTAAGCCTGAAGGCGTTTTTGCGTTCTACGTTGCCCGTGGTGAAGAACTTCTGGCATTCAGCGGAAGAACCCAACGAATGAAGTGATGTTTTCTTAACTCCACTGGACATGTTGGCGTAAAGAATATAAACTCTCTTTTGACGAAAAGGACGCGCAAAACTTCCAAATTATGATTTTTGGCTGTGCCGAAATCAATTACGGAGTATTGCTCATCGTCCTAACTCATTGATTTCTTAAAGCGACGTAAAGAAATCAAAGTGAGGTGATATGAATGAAGATAACTCCGCAGCCAATAGACCCAAGGATTTTCGGGGGTGTATGCTACAGCAGGAGCGACATTAAAAGAGGAATAACCCCGCCTAAATTCCTAACTACAGAGCTGGCAGAATTTATGGGAATTCTAATGGGAGATGGGCATTTAGGGATTTATATTAAGCCTAATGTGCGTCCATTGTATGGTTTAGAAATATCTGGGGATATGAATGAAGACAAAGAGTACTTTCCCTATTTTGCTCGCTTATTTCGTCATCTCTTTTGCACCAAGTTGCATATTTCCTTTGACGAACCGAAGAATACCGTTAAATCGAGGATTAACTCAAAAGCCATCTTAACCTATTTTCGTGCCTTGGATATGCCTATAGGTAACAAAAATGATAATGCACGTGTGCCCAAAATAATTCTCAGAGCATCTATTGAAGTCAAGTCAGCATTTCTACGTGGCATCGCAGACACGGACTTTAGTTTAACATTCAAATGGAGAAAAAAGACACTTCATTCTTATCCTGTAATTCAAGCAAGTTTCAAATCCCCTCAACTTGTGGCAGATTTATGTGACTTATTGGCAAGTTTAGGAATACATTACACTTCTCATGTCGAAAGAAATTTTGATATGCGTATCCATAAATGGGATGTTAAGCATTCTATCTATATACGTGGGCACGAGAATCTTCTTCATTGGATGAACTCTATTGGGTTTTCAAACAAAAAACATATGAGCAAATACGAAATCTTTAAAACGTACGGTATGGTTCCACCGAATACAACGCTGCTGGAGCGTAAGTATATCCTTGCAGGACTTATACGCCCGGAAGTGTACTACAAGACATGGACCTGTGGCCAAGCTTGGATACGGCGACAGCCTTCTAAGCTGAAAGTGTGAAGACTAATCTTCCCACTTGCTTTTTAGATCGTGGGTTCAAATCCCACCAGGTCCGTTTTACCATCTCATAGGTTTGCAGAGAATCAGCGCATAATCCTCGCGCTCATTGAGAAACAGCCGGTGAATCATGAATCCAGTTTCTGCCAGAAGTATTTGTATATTCTTCGGAGTTGACTTATATGAGATCATGAGCAGAATTTTTTCTCCTTTACGAAACCGTATCGTGCGCTCTCCGTATTTGAGTTCTTTCGCCGTTTTGAGTATAAATCGTGCTTCCACTTGGCTTTTGTTCTTGTTGAACGTAACTTCAAATGCTCCGTCATCCTGATGTAATCCACAGTGCTCTAAAGTTGTGAATATGATATTCCTCCATACTTTGTTGCCATGGTAGTGTGCGAGGACATCCTGAATCCGTGAAAGATCAAACATCTCGATTCCAATGAGCAAAAAGTCTTTAACAGTCATGCTCTCACGGATATTGCTCAGGATCCTGCTCTTATCAGGCACATTTCCCACGGTATTACCAAGGAAAAGAAAGAGGTTATTTGGGTAATTCTTCTCCCGCAGATGCTGCGTAATGTTTGCGAAATTTCCCTCTTCAAAATCCACGGTATGAAACTCTGCATTAAGTGTTTTCAGCTCCTTTGTAATATTATTTTCTGCGAGTCCGAGCATTTCAGGACTGATATCGAGCGCTGCATATTTTGGACGAAACCCAGAGATCCCTTTAAGGATGATTTGGGCTTTTTCTCCGTTTCCACATCCGATATCTATGACGTTAAACCTGCTTGTGAATGTATTAATGATATCTTGAGCATGTTTGGTGAGCATTTCAGATTCCGTAAAACCGAGGCTATATCCCTTTGATCGAACGAGTGCATCCCAGCGCCTGGCGCCTTCACGTAAATATTCAAACTTGAGCGGAATCTCATTCCTTCCGCGAACCGCAGTGATGAATTCTGAGGATTGACGCGGGGAAAAGAAGGCGGAATCCGTTGCTCTGGTTGCTTTCTTTGTAAAAGGCAAACGGTGTTTTCTGCAATATTCCTGTGCGTCGTGTTCATTCCCTAGGTGCTTGAGTACACGCTGTACGAGTTTTCCCCGTACCCTCTTATTTTCGACGAGTTGGTAATACACCCTTCCTTTGACCCGTTTGCTGCGGATAAACATAGAAGTGAAGTGACTAATCTTTATATAAATTTAATGGTTAATAGTTAGGCACTACATCTAGGCTAGAAAGTGACGCAGTACTTGAGCATCATCAAACCCAATCCTCTTCCCCTTAATCTCCTGATATGGCTCATGCCCTTTGCCTGCAACAAGTATGATATCTCCGTGGCGAGCAAGCGCGCACGCTTTGTGAATAGCCTCTTTCCTGTCGACTATTGAAAAAATTCTGTCAGTTGTTGTAATCCCGTCCGTCATCTGTCGTATAATCTCCTGTGGATCCTCGCTTCTCGGATTATCTGAAGTAAAAATTGTGACGTCACTCTGCTCAACGGCAATCTTTCCCATCTTTGGCCTTTTTTCCTTATCTCGATCTCCCCCGCATCCCACGACCGTGATAATGCGCTGCTCCGGCTCTTTTATAGCGCGCAACGTCTGTAATACATTGCTGAGCGCATCAGGCGTATGCGCGTAATCAATGACGCCAATAACTCCATTATTCAGTTGTGTGCACTGCATTCTTCCCCGAGGAGGTTCGAGCTCGGGCATTTTCCTCAACACCACCTCCTTATCAAGACCCATGAGGATAGCAGCAGCGTATACCGCAACGATATTTGAAGCATTAAACGCTCCAATAAGTTTTGTATGGATTATCCTCCCATCAATATTAAGCTCTAGCCCCGAAAAACCGTTGCTCAGAATATTACAACTGAAATCTGCTTTGGTTCTAAGCCCAAAACTCCTCTTTGTTACTGTACTCCCTTCAATCACCCTGTCAGCGTATGGATCATCCGCGTTGACAAGCGTAATAGTGTTCTTGGCCAGACCGTCAAAAAAAGCCTTTTTCGCTTTGATATACTTTTCAAACGTGCCATGATAATCAAGATGATCGTGCGTGATGTTTGTGAAGATGCCCATGGCGAATTGAATCCCCGATATGCGGTGTTGTGTTATGGCGTGTGAGCTCGCTTCCATGCAGCAATACGTACATCCCTCATCAACCATGCGGCGCATAAGACTATTGAGTTCAATGACATCCGGCGTTGTGTGTGTTGATGGAATGGAAGTTTCGTTGATTCTGTTTTCTACAGTTGATATGAGCCCTGCGCGATATCTGAGGTGGATAAGCAGTTCAAAGAGCAATGTTGCTACAGTCGTCTTGCCGTTCGTTCCCGTAACTCCAATGACCGTAAGCTGCCGCGAGGGATGATCATAAAACCCGGATGCGATCTCGCCCATCGCTTGAGCCGAGCTTCTCACTTTCACATACGTAACTCCATCGGAGAGGTCCTTAGGCAGACGTTCGCAAACAACCGCAATAGCCCCATTCATAATCGCGGCATGAATGAACGCATGACCATCCTGAGCCGTTCCTATGATTGCGCAGAATAAGCTGTGCTGCGTGCATGTTCGGGAATCAAGGCTGAGCTGTTGAACATCAACGAGAGCAGAGCCATGAATCTCTTCAATGCGTATTCCTTTCAGCAGTTCTCTCAGCAGCATGCCAGTGTGTGCGTGACTTCCATATAAAAGAATTGTGTGAAAAGAGCAGTGAAAATCGCCCCAAACCTTTATAAAACATGAAAGACTCCAAAGACTTCACGCAGAGGTACCCAAGCGGCTAAGGGGAACGCCTGCAGAGCGTTTATTCCAGGGTTCGAGTCCCTGCCTCTGCTTTTAAAGTTCTGGAATCCTACGGAGATCATCCCTCTTTGAGCGATAAGTCCCCCCGAGTTGGTAAATTTTATGTTTGCGGCCGGGAATACTGCGTGGGCTGAGCGATTAGCGAAGACCCGCAGTTGAGAGGCCGCCGCAGCGTTTAAATTTTCAATTGTTCTAGGGCCTCGAGGCTATGGAGACAAAACATGACAAACATAACTAGCGGAAGCTTTAAACATATCGGTTCGGACACTAGAAATAATTGGGTCACGATGATGTTCGTGACCAAGTGTCGATACAACTGCTTTCTGAAGCAGTCGCATATCGACACTTGCACTGGGGCATTTAAAGAACTCGAAAGCCTCGGTTTTGAGTTCGGCACTTTCGGCTTTGGTGGCACGCATGTTCATTTTCTTTGTAATGTTCCGAAGAAATATTCGATTGCGGAGGTTGAGGGCATGCTTAAATCACGCTCTGCTCGTCGTATGTTCGAGAAGCATCCTGGCTTTCGCAAGCGCTATCCTCGGGGAGAGTTCTGGAGTGGATATGAGCATCACGAATCAACTGGAAGGAAGGATTATGCTGCTTCCGAAGAATACATCCTCGGCCAACAAAAGCATCACAACATTGTCGTGATTGATGACCGTCAGAAAACACTGGCAGAGTTAGCCGCCGAGTGAGATACGGCAAGACCGAACAAAGTGAGGGCTTGACGAGGAACGAGGCGGAAGGGGATTATAAGGGGTCGCAACCCCTTATTTCATTTTGGAAAGCCCCGGTTGCTCCGGTTTTCTGCGTTTAAATACCTCTGCGCAGGGCAACATTTAAATAGCTATAATTACAGGGTTTGTACTATGCAGGCATATATCCATATTCTCGAGGTGAGCCGATGAAAAAATCCGTTATGAAAAAAAATATGACGATTCATGTTAAGGTAGACGAAATCAAAATGCCAACAGCAATGCACATTTATATGATCGTGCTTGTGATTCTCATTGCTGTGGGCTTCCTTAATGTGTATACAAGAAGCGATGGCACATCGAAGACAGGGTATGCAGCTAGGGGCTCTGTAGATCTCCCCTCTCCCTGGTGCGAGAATATTGATGGAAAAAACAAATACCAATTTGGAGCTATCAAGGGCATCGATGAAAAGGGCAATCCGCTGGAGGGCAATATGGAGGAGAAGTGCCTTGCGGAAAAAGCAATCCTCGAGCTTTGGTGCCAGAATAATCGGCCGTTTAAGGAAGAATTTCCGTGTGAGTATGGCTGTAGCAAAGGCGCATGTATTCCACCCGAGCTTCCTCTTGCGGCCTCAATTCCCCAGCCTACAAAATTGATAGCATATGGAAAAGGGGGAGATGAGCGTCCCATCCTTATTGGTCCGGATTATAAGATTGTCAGACAGGGAAATACAGCCCTGCTGACCTGCAAGCTCATGAACAATGGAGACGGATTACAGGTGCTCGCTTGCGAAAAAACGAAATTCCCGGGCAGCGATGGAGTTCCAGTGCCCAATGCGTGGGGTGGAAGATCCGAGATTGTGATTTCAGATGGTGTCGAGCAGAAGTCCATCTGGGTATTCACCAAGGGGGACACCTCTTCATATGGGGGATATGAGTCTCAGGGAATTCCACAATGCATGGATGGCATCGACAATGATGGCGATGGCACGAAGGATATCGCGGATTCTGATTGTGCTGTTGGTCGTGCAAGGGATGATGCTACTGAGAGCACTCTTGTTTTTGAGGGACCCAGCGTGATCTCCTTTAATCTGCGCGCAGGAGTCAGTGGCTTGCCATCGAATCAAGACTACAAGTTTTTGGATGGCGCTTCCGTAAAGGTTGGCACGAGTTTGGCATCCAGGGTATGGGACGGGTATAATATCAATGCGCTTCGCGTTGGGTATGGCATATACAATGAAGTGACTGCAAGCGCGCCGGGCTACCACACTCAAAAAGCAATCCTTTTTATCGATCCCCAGCTGCGGAAATGCCTCTCTGAGAAAGAAGGGGAAGTCTGTGAGCTCATTCCAATCAATGAGAAGGGATCACCACCCACAACAACGTGCAAGGAGAGATACATCACAACCCTTGCAGAAAAAACGCTCTACTACGAATGTGCAGTACTCCCTGTTGTTGATTCCAAGTCAAAGCTTCCGTATCTCAATTATAAATATATCCCCTACTCCGCAGGCAGGTTTGATGAGATTTTAATCAACTTCAACCTCCCCAAAGCGGAGCAGAAATGCACGGAAAGCGACGGTGGCCAGAATTACTTTGTTTTCTCAAGGACCACAGACAAAAATAACCTCGTACGAGAGGATTGGTGCTATCGCGCGTCTGGAAAATCCGCAGTGGGCGTGACACTTCTTCAGGAGAGGTACTGCAGAAGTGACGGCAGCATGGCGTCACCCATAGTCGATTGCAACGATGATCCCAAGTCAGGATACCCTGCGTCAGGTTGCAAAGAGAAATATCGGGCAGCATCCTGCACGTGTAGTGCGGGTGCGTGCGTTCCCATAGTTGCGATAGGTAAATAATCATTTTTTTATGTTTGCGGCCGGGAATACTGCGTGGGCTGAGCGATTAGCGAAGACCCGCAGTTGAGAGGCCGCCGCAGCGTTTAAATTTTCAATTGTTCTAGG
>JAGVYU010000030.1 GCA_018303105.1 Candidatus Woesearchaeota archaeon
ATAGCCCGGCCAGGATTCGAACCTGGGTCCTCAGGACCAGAGCCTGAGATGATTGTTCGCGCAGCAAAACATATGTTTCGCGTGTGCCGCTACACTACCGGGCTGTGTATTTGTGTTTGTGCGAGTCTCTTTTTAAAGCTTGCTTTCTTGAAAACATGACTATCATTAGGTTCTCATGAACACAAATAATTTTAAACTACAACACCTACGCAGGCGTATGCAATCAAGAAGGCAATTCCTTGGTTTAGTAGGTGGTTTGGCCGCGCTTGTGCTCATGGAGCGCACTCCGATGGCCCAAACACTCGCCTCTCCAGTGTATGCAGTGGAAAGAGTGCCAAATCCGGACCAATACCGCTTTTTATGTGATGGCTTGCATTTCATGTCATTGGTCATGGAAGATGAATATGGACGAATTAATGATTTCAGGCCGCATCCTGATGCGATGCCGAATGATAACGCGTGGGGCTCTTCGTTTTATCTCATGCCTTTTACGCCGGGCGCGACGTTGAAACATACTGACCTGCCGACGGTGACTGCAGATTCTTCAGGCATACTTGTGGAGTCCTCGGGCGGTGTTTCAATGGGAAGTGATACGGAAATTGGCCATTGGGCATCATCATTACATATTCAATACGATATCCCCCCTCATAGGATAACGGGAAACGGAACATATGAAATCAATTTGGACAATCCTCTCGATCAAGAGCTTAATCTCTTCAGGATTGCGAGCAATTATCTCATTAATGTGCCGTTGCGAGATGGCACAACAGGAAATACGGGTGACATGCAGCGAGCGAATTACTATCTGCATAATCCGCCACACCCCGATGGATCATGGATTCCAATATACGGCAACCACTTTCCCCAAGATATCACGGATGACCTCCTGATAGAAATGATCGGGAATTTCAACAACGTCGATGTTCCAGGAGTCGAGCCAGCGTACAAGCCAAACATCACCGTCAGAATAACATCGATTCCTCCGCAATCAGGAATCCCCATGATTTTTGGCGGCTGGTATGACCAATCACAAAGTCAAAATCCCTATTCAGACAATGTGGGCATAACCCCGCTCATTCTTAACCGTGGCATTCCCCCAAACCTAACGCAGCTCAGGTATATGCTCGATTTTGAGTCTACTCCATATAGGGGAGCATCCGGAATTATATTGAGATAACGAGCGCTTTATTCAACAAACATCGTCTGCGGCTTTTTCATGTACTTTGCCATGTGTTGCTGCCTTATAGTATCGAGCACAGCAAGATACGGATGGATATCTTTCTCAATGTGTTTGAGGAGTTTATGCCCTTTCGGAGTAAACAGTAACTCTTTAGAAGGATTGTAGTATATCAGCTTTTTCTTCTCGAGCTGTTCGAGGTTCTTGTATATCGACCGTGATTTTTTTGACGTGATGCCCGCTTTTTGCACGACTCTGATGAAGTCAGCTTTTGAGCTCACCATCGCGAGATTCGGAGCTGTTTCTTTCTGCAGTTTTTTATTCGTCTCCTTATAATACTCCCCCAACGCAAAGAGCATGAGCTTTATCTTGTTAGACACAGCCATAAGGGACGGCAAAGAAAGTAAGTATTTATGCCTTTCGGGAAAAACGCGTATCCAAGCACCATGCATCAGGGCCGTGGAGCGCGATTGATACCGCGGCCAGCATTAATCCAAAATCACGAACTCCAATCTCATTATAGCCAACAAAGAAAATAATGCCGAGGAGATGAAGCGCGAGTAACAGAGCGACAATACGTGTAAACAAGCCCATTACGAGGAGAAGCCCTAGGATGATCTCGGCTATTCCATTAACGGTTACAAATAGAGCCATGCTCTGCTCCGGAACAAAACCGGGAAGATAGCCAAACCATTCTCCAGGAGCCATGATTTGGTTGGAGCCGAACCAGAGGAATACGAGCGCAATGCCGATGCGAACAACAATCGGGGCGTATCTCTTCATATCCACATTTAGGGGGTTCATCAAACTAGTTTATATACCTACCGAGACCGAAACGCTCACTTTTTTAAATGCACGATCACTTTCAAATTGCACATGGACCCTTCCAAACATCTCATTAAGCCCGCGCGGAATATTGATCTTAGAGAGCTGTCTACAGATGAAACCGAGGACATGACAAAGCCCGAAGGCAAGGAACAGCTCGAGGCGCTTACTGAGCGTCTTGTTGAGCTTCAAAATGTATTTTATGCGGATGGAAGCAGAGCGCTACTCGTCGTTCTTCAAGGCATGGATACTTCCGGAAAAGATGGCGTAATAAAAGATGTGTTCGGTCCTTTAAACGCTCAGGGCTGCCATGTGGATAGCTTCAAAGTCCCAGCCGGAGCAGAAACAAGGCATGATTATCTTTGGAGAGTGCATGCAAAGTGTCCAGAAAAAGGCATGATCGGAGTGTTTAATCGATCCCACTATGAGGATATTGGGGTCGTTCGCGTGCATAACTATGTTCCTCCTGATATCTGGAATAACAGATATCGCCATATACGGGAATTTGAACGAATGCTCGTTGAGGAAGGCACAATCATACGGAAATTCTTTTTACATATCAGTAAAGACGAACAACAAGAACGATTAGAGGCGCGTTTGGCTGATCCTAATAAACGATGGAAATTTGATCCCAAAGATGTTGAGGAGAGAAAACTCTGGGACGCATATCAGGAAGCGTATTCAGAAGCTATAGGCGCAACATCAACGAAATATGCTCCCTGGCACGTCGTTCCCGCGGATCATAAATGGTACCGAAACCTTGTCGTTGCGACCGTAATGGTCCAAACGCTCGGAGCGCTAAACCTTGAGTATCCGACTCCCGATTTTGACCCGAAAAAAATTAAAGTAGTTTAGAATGAACGCTTAGATTTCTTCCATAATCCCATAAAATAATCATCCAGCGCAGCGCATAAATCCGCATCCGTGATGTGAAGATTAAGCTTGTTCTCAAGCCCGGGATTCTTCAATGTGATCTTGCACTCCTGCTTATCGCGGACAATAATGGAGAAGTTGTGAAGCGGATAAAACCGGATGTCAACCCCCGCATTCTTGAAGTTCCGCACCGCTTGTTTAAGCCGTGGCCGTATGTCTGTGAGGATGAGTCTCACCTGAGCGCCGTTATTAATCGCGCGTTTGAGGAATCCGAGAACTTCGTATTTGCTCTTAGATGTTTGGAATTTCCAGCCCACAATATGAAGAGACTTCTGCGAACGTGCGCAGAGCTCCCCCAAAAGCTGGTGTGAGGCGTGAAAGCCATAGGAGAGTTCGACAATGTCCTGCGGCTCCTGGCGCTCCCTTCTCTCAAGCTGTTCGAGCCGTTCAGCCGCTTCGTCACTTGCGTTCATAAGGTTCTCGCTTTCACGGTCGGCAAGCGTGCGCAGCGCAATTCTTGCATCTAGCGCCTCAAAATAGCTCGGATCTCCCGAGAGTTTTTGCACAAGCCCTTTCTGCGCAAGGGTTTTAAGATTGGGGTACACGGCGGTGATGGGCACTTTGGATGCGTCGCTGAGCGCCTGCGCTGTGGTTTTTCCGAGTTGGACGAGCGCAAGATATACGGCTCGCTCATACTTACTCAGCCCCAATGCCTGCAGCGCCCTCATTAATAATTGAGAATTAATAATAATATATAAATGTTAGCATGGTATTCTACAGATTATGAGCCTTGAAAATGAACACCAGGAGGCAACGCAGCTGGCATACCTCGCAGGCCAAGAAATCTGCAAACGCTATCGTAGGCAAGTGATTACACGTGTCAAGGCGGATAATAGCCCCGTCACAGAGGCAGACCTGATATCAACAGAGATTATCCTCAATGGGCTTCAAAGCGCTTTTCCCCATGATGGAGTTGTTTCTGAGGAGTCCGAGGACATTCAGGGTGGGCGCACATGGTATGTTGATCCGCTCGATGGCACGAAAGGGTTTCTTTGGCAGACAGACCAATTTGCCGTCCACATCGGGTTGTGCATTGAGCAGGCGCCCATTCTCGGAGTTGTGTATAAGCCCATTGGCAACATAATGTACTCAGCATGCAAAGATGCGGGCGCGTTCAGGCATGCTCTCTCAAACTCGGCCTCATTTGACCAGTTACAATGCAAGGTAACCCAATCCGAGCGGTGGACGCTGGTGACTCGTGATCGGCTTCCATCGCAAGGATTGCTGGATCTCATTAAGAGACTTGGATCCATGAAATTGCTTTTCTCAGGTGGCGAAGGCATTCGCATGCTCAAAGTTGCTGAGAATATTGCAGACGCGTATATCCAGCCGAAAGCGGCAAACACGTGGGATGTTTGTGCTCCCCACGCTATTCTCAGTGCGGCAGGAGTCATTGTCGAATATGTGGACGGCACCCCGATTGTGTACGAAGGCCAGCGTGAGATGACGAAGCGCATATACGCCGCTAACTCGGAAAACCTTGCAGCAAAAATCAAAGAAGCGGAGAGAGAAACATGCCTGAAATCTACCTTATAAGGCACGCGGAATGCGAAGCGAACGTGAATAATACTGTCCAGAAGATTGTCGGCGGGAGGAAAAACGAAAGCCCGCTCACCGAACGTGGAGCGCAACAAGCGGAGCGACTGAAAGACCGATTCTATGATGAAGGAGTATTGTTCGATTTTGTGTTTGCATCAACCGCAGAACGAGCGAAGCAAACCGCTCAGATAGTATGTGATCGCAACATTTACCCTGCACAGTGGATTAATTATCGTGATGATTTGCTTGAACTGAGCAGGGGATGTGCTGAAGGGCGTCCGATTGCGGAGGTCTATGCCCCATCTGTTTTAGAGCAAATACGAAACGATCAATATCGTTTCAAGACTCCTGGCGGGGAGTCCATTGAGGATGTTGAGAAGCGCATGATGGGCTTTCTTGAGCGGGAAGTTCTTGATCTCGACGGAACTGTCGCAATCTTTACGCATGGCCATGCGATCCGATCAGTATTAAGGAGACTCCTGAATTTCGATCCAGACCATTTCTACCGCTTGGTTTTGGGAAACACATCCATCTCGCATGTGTCCTACCGAAATAATGAATGGTTTGTGCAAGGCATTAATGACTGTGCGCATTTGGGCAAGAAGATGACAAAAACACGAACCCTTGTAGAATGTGCGATGGCATGAGTTAAAAAATAATCTCTGTGAATTATTTCCTGCAGAAATCATACACTTTGAGAATGTCCTCAGGGTCTTCCCCAACCATGCTGGTTACTTTGGTTTGTGCCACCTGCAATTCATTGCGAGCAAAATCTGCAATTTCCGCATCGTTGCCATTCGTAAACCAGACGACTCTCGGAGCTAGTCTCATGGATGCCTGAAGTGCAGCTTTCTCGGAATCCTGAAAACCCTTTCGAAGTTGATTGATTGCCTCATCCGATAGCTGGAGCTCTCCGCGCCCGTATGCAATTATTCTGTCAATATCAGCCCCCCCTTCTGCGCTGAATAATACTTGGTGTGCATACACGATATCAGCGCTTTGGATGAGCCTGTCAAGAAATCGTGCGTCTCCATCAACACGCTCTACAGCTATGCCCATGCCATTGTGCATATCAAACCAGCCACCGCGATAGTCATTAGCATCTTTGAAATCGACAACAGAAAATCTCTGGATACCCGCGCTCGTCTGGGCTATAAGCCGCATAGGAGGATCCGCGCCAATCTCAACCACATGGTTAGGCTTCACGGCAGAATAAACTCCACGCAAGTAATCAGCAGCTGATTTCATCAACATTGCAAGTGCCTCTCGCTTTAAAAACGTGAGGTTTTTATGTTGGTAATAGATTCCAGGATATATGCCCAAAGCAGTCTTCCTCGTACCACAGATCGGATGCAGTGATGTCGAATTAATGACGCTCAAAACCGTTCTGGAAAAAAATTCAATTCCATGCGCGATAGCGAGCTATTCAACCGGGAAAGTACTCAGCAAAACGGGAATACCACTCAATGCTGCACGTTCGATTGCAAGTCTGACTCCAGAAGAATTTGATGCGATCATCGTCGTTGGCGGTGAAAACGTAGCGAGTCTTGCAGAATATGACTGTGTTATTGAGCTGATCAGATCCGCTTATGCGCTGAAAAAGTACATCGTGCTCCTGTGTATGAACTCAGCACTGCTTCTTCCCAGAGCCGGCCTTCTTGAAGGTCGAAAGGTGACCGTTTTTGAAAACAAGAACAAATGGAGCCTGAAGCAGATCAAAGAGCACAAGGGCATTCTTGTGGATGAGCCGGTTGTGGTAGACGGCAATATCATCACATGCAGGAATGAGGAAGATGTGATGGAGTTGGCCGACGAGTTAATCCGTATATTGAGCATATCCTCAAAAAAATACGTCACGGTGGATGAAGCAAGAAAAATCATTAACAAGTAAGCCAAAGATTTGCACTTTATTTGGGTCTATCTCCCCCTTTGTTCAAACTCTAAGGAAGATAAATAGCCCCGCTCGGATTGTTCAGGCGGTCCTGAACTCGAGAAGCGAAGCTTCGAAGACGTTCGAATCTGATTCCGGGCATCTCGTTATAGATTTGTAAAAAACAAAACATTTATATACTGCTGTTGCAGTAATGCAACATATGTTGCAAAAAAGAAACGATTTTGAAATTATAGAAATTTTACGTAAAGACCAAAGTCATATAAGAGATATTGCCCTAAAATTGAAGATGGTCCCCTCAACGGTCATGCGGACACTCAACGCCCTGCAAGAAGAAAATGTTGTTGATTTCAAAAAAGATGGAAAAAACAGTACATATTTCCTAAAGGAAACTCCAGAAGCTAACATTTATGTCTATTTTTCGGAAAAATATAAACTACTTAAATTAATCGAACAACCCTTGATGAGAAGGCTAATTAAAGAGCTCCATACAGAAACAAAAGGAGAATTGATAGTCCTGTTTGGTAGCCATGCCAAAAATACATATTCAAGCACAAGCGATATCGATATATATATCGAAACAAGTCAACCAACACAAAAAGAGAAACTGCAAAAAATATCCCCCAAACTGAGCATAAAACTTGGTAATTTTGATAAGGATTCTCCCTTAGGGAAAGAAATAAAAAGAAATCATATCATTGTGCAAAATGTTGAGAGGTTTTGTCAACTCACACAATGAGAAAAATTAATTTTATAGAAAAACTGATCAGAGAAGAAAAAATTAAGCTAGCGGAACCGAGTAAAGTCGTAGCTGAGTCTTACAATGAAAAGTCGAAAAATGCGCTCAAAGCCGCAAACATACTCCTCTCGCAAAATCTGCCTGAGGAAGCAATGCCCATGGCATATTACGCAATGTATCACAAAACAACCTCATTGTTCTATCTTATTTGGGATAAAATGCGAAAATCATGCTGCGACAATCATTCTTCTTAAAGAACTGTTTGGAATTGACAACAAATCGATATCCTCTGCAAAAACTGAAAGGATAGACAAGCAGTACTATACAGATTTTGTGGTCAGAAACAATGATGTTACAGAACTCATTTCTATCGCAGAATCCTTTATTGGTGGAGTGGACCTCTTTGTGGATAAGATTACTGAAGAAGAGAAGAAGCATTATTTGAAAGAGTTTAAGAAGGCATATTTTGCCTGAAAAAGAAAGAGGCTGAAAAATTGATGCATTAGTACATTGATTATCGCTGTAAACTGCTTCAGAGTAAAATCAAATAGCCCCGCTCGGATTGTTTGGGCGGTCCCAAACTCTAGGAACCGCAGTTCCGAAGATGTTCGAATCGAGCCTATGTAATTTTAATAGCCCCGCTCGGATTCGAACCGAGGTCTCAGCCTTTCTTCACATAAAGATCCAAAGGGCTGAATGATTGTTCGCGCATGAATCCGAGATTCACGTACCGCTACACTACGGGGCTGCAACGCCAAAAGGCGCTGCATTGTTTATAAACATTGTTGTTTCACCTCCAGGACAAATTGGCAAGCTCACGTGCAACTTCTTTTCCCTGGATAATCGCGGCCGTGAACGGATATCCGGGAAAACGTCCGTTTTTACGGCTGCCATTCGCCTGACACTCTCCAAGAGCATATGCTCCTGGAACATTCACAACCCTTCCTAATGCGTCCGTGAGAATGCCTCCGCTTGTGTAGTGCACGCAGGGAGTTATGACCTCATTAATGTTTCCGGAATCGATCGCATGAACTTCCGGATTACAATCAGGCGCGACAAACCTCACAGTCCCTCCCCTGTCACGAACCTCCTTTGCTTGCTCAAGCAGCTGGTCAAAGATCTCATGATACCTGTCCTGCTTGATGAGCTGGCGTTGCTGTTCTCTAAAGACGTAATCTCCGGCATCGTCAACAAACTCCCCCATTTTAGACACTGCGCCGATAAGGATTTTAGTTCCTCCATCATATCCGAACGGATGGACGAACATGCATTCTTCATTGACGACCAATCCTCCTAACTCCCGGACAATGTCAAAAATCCTGTAGTGTTTGTAGGTAACAGTGTCCGTATTCGGGTATTTGCCAGCGAATCCTCCCGTCGCAAGCACAACATGCCGCGCCTGTATCTCTCCGATATTGAAGTAGAGTTTGAAGCCCGATTCTAATCGTTCAATTCTAAGCAGTTCCGTGTCCGTATGGGCTTTCATGCCTTGCTGTAACTTACTCAGGAAAGTTGCACCACCGCGTTTCAGCGTTGACGGGATGACTCCAAACGCTCTTGGCTCGTGTGGGATTTCCAGTTCGTCAAGCAACTCAGTGACGCGATTCGTGTGCGAATACACAAATCGCATCTTCTCCTCGTTTTCTCCAAGCTGAGAAACCGATCTTCGAACAATTTCGTCAAGCGCCTCGGGAGCGCAGAGCCTGCAATGGCCGTAACTCTTTGCGGACGTGTTGCGTATTTCATTCTTCTGATCCGTGCATATGAAGTGATCAACGCCGTGTTTTCTGAGCTCATAACTCACGACACTGCCCGCGATGCCTGTTCCAATAATCGCTATCTCAGTTGCGCCAAAGTGAAGGCGCACATCTCACATGTATATCCTCTTGATTTGGTTTTTCAACTAGCATGGTGATTCCTCCGCGTTTAATGTCCGCGCGACATGATTATTTCTAGTTCACTGAATGTTTTAACGTAGAAGGCCTACCTCACCAATGCCCTTGACTAATTTTAAAGATGAAACTATCTAAGAAAATGTTAACGCCAAAGACAATCAACTCTTGTCATGAAAATGGAAATGATATGCTCCTATATAATTGTTTCTGAGAAAGAAGTTTATTTTGAGACGTCATGGTGAATCTTCAACAACCCCAGGACCATATATCTTGTCCGCTTTAGCTTCTGCTCTCTCCATGTGGACGAGTTCATACATTTCGCCAAAGCCTTTGAACATATCTGATATAGCCGCACATGCGATGGAAGAAAGCTGATGATCTGCACTAGGTGATTTAGCGAGTAATCTGCTCATGGTATTAAACATTGCAAGAAACCGCTGAAGCTGACTTCGCTTTTCAAAGAGATACGCCTCGCGCGTTGGGAATATTTTTTTTATAGCCTCATACTGCGCTTCCGGTGTGAGGGCATATGGTAAACCATTAGCCCCCGCAATCGATACCAACTCTGCTAACACCCTCGAACCTGTGTGTGATACGCCCGCACGGAGGCTATCCATAAGTGCCGCCTCATGTGGATCCTCAACGGTGTTGAGATCAAGCGTGTTTTCTATCCTGCGTAGGGCATCCTCCAGGGTTTGCTTTGGCACATACTTTTTTCTGGCTAATACTCGGTACACATCTACATTGGCGACCCTCGGATTCATGAGCTGCAACCCGGCTGTAAACTCATGCACTGCTGCATCAATAGCATTCTGAGGCTCGCCATCCTGCTCCATTGCCGCGATGATAGCGTTCTGTGCATGGAGCATCATTTCTCGAAATATTTTTTGCCCTCGAGGATCAGTTGAATCCTGGAGATACTGTTCCACATCGCGCTGCACAAGCGCTTCAAGGATCTGTTCCTGGACATCCATGTACAATGCAAGTCTTTACCGCTTTAAGAATGTTTTTGCTCGCCGGCGCTGGGATTTTCACCCATAAAGCATGTGCTTGTTACATGATTTGAACGCCCAAGTAGGGCACAGGGGTATCGGTCCTGCGCATTCTTTTTATGTTTTATTTAAGAACAATCGGAAGAATTTCGGGAACAATTTAATGGCAATTCTCGCTATTGCGAAGGATTTACGGATGTGCCGGGTCCATATATCCGATCGGCGATTTGCTCCATCGCCCGTTTTGTTATGCACTTTCGCTCGCTGTCAAATTCCATGATGAGCTGCAATGAGGCGCGGACTCCAATGCTTAAGTATCCGAGAATCGCGTCTGGACTTGCCATTCCTTTTACGCAATTAGTGTCCACATCAAATATGGCGCTTTGGACGTAAGCACCCATGTTCTCATAGGCATTCAGGAAGCTCTCTCGTGTGGTGAACACTTCCCTCGTAGCTTCGTGGTCTCCTTCCAAAGTAAGTGCGTAATCAATACCTTTTCGCTCCGCAAGTGCTATAATGGCCTGAATCCTCGCCTCATCATTCGGTCGCCTTGTTTCCTTAAGGCTGAGCATCCAGTTTGATTTCACCCTCAATTGAAATGAGGAGCCTGAAAGATCCCATCTCGATTCAGAACCATCATAGATCGCTACCATTCTCTTACGCATCTCTTCATCAACGCCATCAGCATCCATTGCAGTCAGCGCAGCTTTTCTGGATACACCTTGAATCCTCTTGAGATACTCAGTCATCTGCGGGTCAGAATATAGTTCAATAGTCTCCTCCGCTCGATGCTGTGCGTACGCTTCAATAATGCGCTCTAAGTCATTCATGCGATGTCAAAGTGCGCTGGGCGTTAAAAGAATGTGTATATCTGAGACATCACGAACATTCAGCAAACGATATATCTTTTCAACATCTCCTCTTCCATGAAATGCAGTTTCTTAGCCGGAATAATCAAACATTGAGGAAATGAAGTGAACAATCCATCCTTGACCTCAGCAAGCGTTCCCGCATGGATCTGTTGCTTTTCAGAACCAAGCGCCGCGCATCCAACCGCGCGCGTATTTGCAGGCAATCCTTTTTCGATCAAATAGAGACACGCTTGATTGATCGTGAGAAATCGTGAATCCTTCAGATCCAAGTCCAGCAACACCAGCGTGTGCATATCCGCTTTCATGTTCTTCATGATGATATCAACGGGTGATTGCACGTCTTTGTGATGGAATGGTATGGACGTTGTTTTCCCGAATTTATACAGCTCTAGTCCCGTTATACCAACCGCGGTAAGGATGGAAGCATTGTGAACAACTTTAACATCAATTCCCTTACCCAGCGCCCGCTGATACAGGTCAACATGCGTTGTCGCTGAAAAAACGTCGCCAACAATAAGGAATGCTGTATCATGCTGCGACGCATCCTTAAGGATAGTCTCATCAGCGCGTTTTTCAACCATATCGCGATCTGCAAGAATAATCTTCCTACCATAGAACGCTTCCAGCTTCGAAACCGGAACCTGCAATATAGACGTATAATGCTCCAAGTACACCGTATGCGCCTTCTTGACTGCTTCAAGGCCTTTGACGCTGATATCTTTCTCGTCCGCGAGGCCGATGCCTATAAGTGCAAGTGCCATTTTTTACTATAATCTTGTGCTCCTTAAAAACATTCTGGAAACCTTTAGAACAAATAACTTATCTTCCTAGTGTATTTATGAGGGTATACGCGCCGTATCCAACTCCGTATCCAAGAACTGTGCATACAGCAGCTGTAGCTGCGTAGAGACCTCCTCCAAATGCGACACTACTCTTTCTGTACTTGCGTGAATCGATATCCAGCTGAAGAGCAGTCAGATCGGATGAGAGTACTCCGGCCGCCATTCCGAACGAGCCAGCGATGGCTGTAGGCGCAACGAGCAGTGCAGTACCAGCTGTTTCAAGTGGAATTTGTGCGGCATCGCAAAAACCCTTCGCCGCCGCAGAAGCCATGGGAAATATCTGGACAAAAGGAGACTGGGCGCATATGACAAGATGGCTTAATGTCAGGATATGAGCGCTTCGATCCACATTTGGAGATGCTAAGAGAGTATCAAGCGTTGCCATATGCATAATGCATTCCGGGTGCTATTAATAAATGTTATTGTGATGGACCCATATTGTCATCTTGTATCCCCTAATTCTTTCCCACACAATCCTTAGTAATCGTCGATTTATCGTCGACAAAAGGGCGATTAAAGGTTTTAAACCTATATACTCCAGAACAACAATCTTTATATACCACCACTATTATAGAGAAAAGTATATTAATACCGTTTTTTGGCGAAAACG
>JAGVYU010000004.1 GCA_018303105.1 Candidatus Woesearchaeota archaeon
CTACAGCCCTAAGTTCTCAAGAATAATCCTGCTGTCAAACGATTGAAGGTCTTTGTACTCCTGCCCAACGCCAAGATACAGGATTGGCTTTTTCGTCGTGTAGCTAACAGAAACCGCAGCTCCTCCTTTCTCGTCAATGTCTGCCTTTGATAAGATAATTCCATCAATCTCAATTGCTGAATTGAACTCCTTCGCCTGCTCAACGCAGTCATTTCCCGTGATGCTTTCGCCGATAAAAAGCTTCAAGTCCGGCTTGGCAACGCGAATGATCTTTTTCATCTCATCAATCAAATTCGTGTTGCTGTGCATTCTTCCAGCGGTATCGATGAGCACAAGATCTACATTCTTCGCCTTCGCGTGCTGGATCGCGTCAAACGCAACGGCTGCTGGATCGCTTCCGTAATCATGTTTGCTGGATCGCTTCCGTAATCATGTTTGATCACTTTGACACCTAAACGATCTCCATGCTCCTGGAGTTGGTCAATAGCAGCCGCGCGAAATGTGTCTGCGGCGGCAATAACAACATGTAATCCGTGCTCCTGGAATAAGTACGCCATTTTCGCGATCGTCGTCGTTTTTCCCGAACCATTAATCCCGACAAAACAGATTACATACGGCTTCTTTGTTTTTATGCGGTCAAAAATGTTGAATGGTTGGACGCTGAGCACCTCATGAATAGAGGTACGAAGGCTTTTAAGCACGATGCCCTGCACCTCTGATCTGCTGATGGGCCTGTCCACGAGCGTCTTTCGTAGGTCTTCCTTTATTTTCTCAATGACTTCTACCGCAACATTGTTCTCAAGCAGCGCGAGCTCAAGATCCCAGAAGAACTTCTCGAACTGGTCGTTCCCGATCTTCGTCGTCGTGATCGTCTCCGTGAGCCGTTTGAAAAATCCTTTCTTCTCGACTTTTGTCTCAACGACGGGCTGTGCCTTCACCTCTGGAATCTCCTCAATGATTTCGTGAATCGTTTCCTTGTGGAGTTTTGCTTTTTCCTGCGCGAGATCCGCGTGCCGTGCTTCCTCACGGGCTTCCATGCGCTGTTCCTCGCGGATCGCCTTGACTTCTTCGATCAGTGGCTCTGCGATCTTTTTTTGAGGCTCGTGTATGGGAGCTTCAGGTTCTCGCTTCTTTGCATGCGGTGGATGTTCCTTCCGCGCAGGCTTCTCCACTGGCGGAGGGCTCTCTGCTATCTTAGGGACGATTTTTTCAGGAGCTTGGGGTTTTACGATGATTTTCGCTTCAGAAACGGGCTTCTCCGCGGCAGGAGCTTTTTCCTCGGACGGCTCCTCTTCTTTCTTCTCCCCAGAAAAAACGGTTGTGATCTTGCTGAGCGCGTCCTTAATTCCCTTCTTCAGAAATCCGAACATTGGATCACCTGAGCTCTTCCTGGAGCTCACTCGCTTTTGTGCTCAGATTCTCAAGCGTCTCCGCGAGCTCATGCTGCTGCTTCGCCATTTCCTCTGCCTGATCTTCGAGCAATTTTTGCACTTGCTCAAGCGTCTTCCCCACGACGACGCCCGCACCAACATTTACGAGAAACATGTTCTGATCCGCGAGCTGTGCTTTTGTAAAAACCCCGTTCGTAAGCGGCAGAAGAATCTGCGTTCCCTCCTTCAGAGTGCCGATCTCCTTGAGGCTCTCCTGCGCGGAAATCAGCTCTCCCAAACCCTCTTCCATGAGCTCAAGATGCTTCTGGATCTGCTTCATCTGCTGGTGCATCATCTGGAGTTCAATGAGTTTTTCACGTTGGCTCGTCATGGGAGAATAAAATCGAAGTGGGTTTAAAAGGATTGTGATTCTACTGCGCGATTTCTTCCAGCATCTCCTTTTCCGTGCGGAGCTTTATTGCAATCTCTCCGAACGCCTGCTCCTGCTCAAGCATGATCTTAGATTGATGCGCGAGATGCAGCAAAGGTATAAACGTGTACACTTTGTCCTCTTTTGAGCTTTCCGGCGGTGCAAGCTGGCTGAACGTGAGCTCGGATTTGCTTGTTGAGAAGAACTGCCTAATCCGGAGATACAGATTTTTTATGAGCTGCGTGATATCCCTGCTTTTTTTCGGTATTTCCAGCTTGAGCTCAGGCATATTTCTCAGCACCCTGCGGTGTTTCACTTCAAGCGCCTGCTCCAGCGCCTTCACAAGGTCATAGACGCTCACCTTGCGCTTGCGCGGCTGTGGAGTTCGGGGCAAAAGGAATGGCTTGTTCTCCTGAAAGAGCTGTTTTTCAGGATCGACCTGCTCGTCAAATAATCCATCCACTTGCTCCTCTTGGTCAGACGATGCGAGGAGCGCGTCAAATTGATCTAAATCTTCTCCGACGAGCCGGTTTGATTTAATCTTGAGGAGAATGGCTGCGGCAAGCAGCACTTTGCCTGAAACGCGAAACTCAAACCCCTTGAGCTTCTTGAGCATTTTAATATATTCCTTCGTGAGCAGGCTCACATCAATATCCCAGGGATCCATGTGATGCGAGCGCACAAGCTCATAAATGAGGCCCTGCCACGTGAGCTCATCCTCTTTGAAGACTATTTCGAAGATTTTCTCATGGGGTCTCGTCATACAAGCTTCTTCGTTTATCCTCTATATAAACGTATACCTCCACATTTATAAACAAGAATTCTTTTCTGCAAAGCTATGGACTTCACAGCGTTCATGAACAGCGATCTCTGGGCGTGGGGCGTTTTGCCATTGCTCATCTTTGTCGCACGTGTGCTTGATGTCAGCATGGGCACGATCCGTGTCATCTTCATCGCTCGTGGGTTCAAATCTATCGCTCCTGTTATCGGGTTCTTTGAGGTGCTGATTTGGCTTGCGGCGGTGCAGCAAATATTCAACCATCTCACAAATCCTATCGGCTATATCGCGTACGCTGGGGGATTCGCGACAGGAACATATGTGGGCATGGTCATCGAGGAGAAGCTGTCCATGGGAAAAGTCATCATACGCCTCATTGCAAAGCACAAAGTTCAGCAGCTCATCAACACTTTGAAGGACGCGGGTGTAGTTGTGACGAGTATTCCCGCGGAGGGGTCGCATGGCGACGTGAGAATTATTTGGACTGTCGTGAACAGGCAGGACATCAACCATGTTGTAGCGATTATCAATCATTACAATCCCCGAGCGTTTTATACGATAGAGGACGTGCGATACGCGACAGAACACTTTCCCGGAGCGCCAAAAAAGAAACTGACACGGTTCGGATTTTACAGGAAGGGAAAATAGGGTTACAACAATCTTTAAAAACTGATGACGGTTACCGATGGCAATGCGAATGCACGCACTACTCATGGGATTCGGTCTCGTTGCCGGCTGCGCCCGATACGAATCTTCGCAACCCGATGCGCACGGCCCTGTGATTGTGGGCTACAGCGGTCTTTCGAGCAATCTCATGGATGATATTCTTCCGTATGTCGCTCAAAGGCTCAACGCTGTCCACGTGGATGGAGGCATGTGGTATGACGGACATAAGGCTCAGGAGCTGAGACAGCTCTACAATCAAGGGCATGCGATCCTCATCATAGGCCACAGCGAGGGATGTAGAAATGCCCTCAGCCTCGCGTATGAACTGCAGGATATTCCCGTGCATTTGTGCTTCCTAGATTTTGCGCAGATGCGGATCGCGGATCGTCTGGGCGTCGGCCACCCGCCTGCGGTTCCCCGTAATGTTGAATCCGTCACAAATGTGTATTCCGATGGCTTCCTCAGGGGAAGGCCAATGCTGCAAGGCGATGCTCAAGGGACTCCAGTAATAATGAATCTATCAACGGAAGGCAGCCACTGGGTATTTGACAATGATCCGGTTATGGAGCGATACACGGAAACGCTCAACCGCCTTATTTCAAGGGAAGAATAGAGAATCTCAGCGGTTTCTTCGCCCATTGGGCACTTTGCTCATCACGTGCCCGGAGCCCAACGCGCGCATCCTTGTGAACATTTCCATAGGGTCCGGAGTGAGGGATTATGCGCAACTGACTTTTCCATATCGGAGCATCTTCTTCCTCAGTGCCATGAATTGTTTTCACAATCGTTCGAGCGTTCCAACTTCCTGAAAACAGATGATTAAGGACACGTGCAGGCCCGTTAATAATCGTTCCATCCTCGCAGCGCAGTGCCCGGATAAGAATGCCACCCGCGCGAACACCGTCGCCAAACGTGATATCAACGCCCAAGCGTCGTACCATCATAAGTGCAGATGCGTCCCGGGCTTTCGTTTTGACCTTGTGAAAATACCATTTCCCGAAAGCATACTGTTCGCGGTGGCGATGGCAATAGGGGTCATCATCAAAATAGAATTCAACGCATGCGAATTCGTACGATACGCCACGGTAACATAGCCGCGTCTTAAAGAACAACTCCCGGGATACCTCCTCTGCGTTCTGCTCGGGATGTTGTGCTGAATATATGTGAAGAAGTGTTTTTAGCCTGAGAAGCTTATCTGCTGGCATCCGCTTGGCGCTCAACTTCAAGCTTCTTTGAAATCGCGAGGCTCTGAGGAATTCGCTGATACGCGTTCAAGATCTCGTCAGCGAGGCACTGCTCAATCGGTTTTTTGCTGTTGAATGACTTCTGATAACTTCCCTGCGCGAAGTACCTGAGCGCGATGTCTATGCGGCGCTGAGGCGCACACTCAACGGATTTTGGATAGCGCGCTCCTCCATATTCAATCGTAATGATCTCCTCTCGAGGTGCAGCGTTCACAATCGCCTGGACAAGCACTTTAATCGGATTCTGCTTCGTGCGTTGCTCAATAATCGTGAATGTTTTTTCAAGGATACGATACGCAGTTGCAGCTTTTCCCGTGCAGTGACCGCTTGATTTGAAATGCTTCTTGCTGCGATGGCCTACAACCATGATCTTGTTCATGAACCGCTCGACAATGAATGTCTTCGACTTGTGGAATCTGTTGCCTGCAAACCGGCTTCCCGTCCGGGGCACAATTCTCGGCTCCAAGTTGACATAATCAGCGAGCCCAGCGTCGTCTACCGTGATGCCGTCCACATCCCAGCGGTTAAACACTTTTACGTCGCTCATCGTCTCGCCTTCTCAATCTTTCCAGACAGCAGCGCATTAAGGCTTTGATCATTCACTTTGATGACTTGCCAGCGCACTCCGGGAATATCCCCCTTGGATCGTCCCATCCTGCCGCCAATGCATTCGATAAAGACTTCGTCATGCTCATCAAGCATCTTGTTCGCCCCGTCTCCCGGAACGAACGCCGTGACTTTCCTGCCATTCTTCACAAGCTGGCAGCGCACGCACTTCCGCATAGCGGAGTTCGGCTGCTTCGCCTCAAGCTGGATCTTCTCAAGCACGATCGCTTTCGCCTGCGAAGCCCCTTCTAGGGGGTCTGACCGCTCTTTGAGATTCAGCGCCCGCTTGATAAACTCGCGATGCTGCCATCTGCTCTGCTTCCTGCGCTTGATAAGCTTCTTCGCAGCCGCAAGGCCTCTGGTTTTTTTCCCCATATCCTTCAAAGAGGTTCAGGTGCCTTTTTAAAGCTTTCCCCCAACCCTAAAAAGGGTTGATCGTTTGTTCCAGTGGGGCATTCGCTTCGCGAAGCCCCACGATATCGATGAGTGAGCCACTGCTCAAGCCCCCTGAGAATATCGCGCTATTGCTCTCGCATTCCGAATCAAGGGTGTTGAACACTGCACATCAGAAGTCTACAAGACCTTTATCTCCTTCACTGGAAAAAACCGCTGCATGAGCTGTTCGAGCGACCTCAGGTTTTGGCCGCCCCTGCCAATCAGCATACCCCGGGTTTGATGATCCGGGCTCGTGAGGATGAGCGTATCCCCGTCCTCCTGCACGTCTGCGATCGTGAGGGGGAACACGATATTCTTGAGGAGCGTGATTTTGTCTTCGCTGTAGCCTATGACCTTGATTTTTTTCTTCAGCTTGAACTCAAGGTGCTTGACATTTACTGCATGTTTGCCAACGGCTTTGCCGAGCTCATGAGCGTCCACAAAGAAGATGAGGCGCTCTCCCTGATCCACGCAATCGCGCACCTGGACTCTAGTGACCGACTCAAAATACGGAAAGAGTTTCATCAACGACGTGTCGTATTTAATCTTCACGATGCTCACTTGCTGATGCCAATAACGGATATTGAGAATGGTTTTTTCAGCAGATTGCCAAGCTCGTCGTTAGGCTGCTCCAGCGTGCTGACGTCCACGTTTCCCATTGTAGCGTAGTAGTCGATGTCCTTGCGCACGGAATCCGGACAGTTCTTGCTGAGAAAGATTTTTTTCAACGTGCCTTTCTTGAGCGCTTTCAGCGTGCGCTGCGTCCCGAGAATTGCGTGCTTCGTTTCAACGTATTTCTTGACTTCTGCCAATGCGCTTTGTTCTGCCATACTCTCACTTCTTGAATGTTGTAATCAATGCGGGCAGCCCAGTTCCCACAGGTACGGGCTGGTTCAGCATGACGTTTTCAATGACGGAATTCAGTTCATCAACCTCTCCAATGAGCGCTGCCGCGATGATATGCTTGATGGGTGTTTCAAAGCTCGCGCGCGCAAGCACGGACGCTTTGTCACTCACGACGCCGTATCGCGTGATGCCCTTGATGTCCCCGCTCGAGCACATCGTGTCAGCGACGAGCATGATATGCCTCACATCCACATTAAGGCCCTGATTCTCGATCACTTTGAAAACTTCATTGATAATGGACTGGCGGGCTGCCTCGATGCCGAGGACATTGCGGATCTCAAAGACATCATTCGTCATCGTTCTTGCCTCATCAACGAAATCCAGCTGCAGCACTTCCTTCAGGTTAGATCCAGCCGTGATGATGACATACTCATCATCCCTTTTCACGGGGAGCACTTGCTTAATGCCTTTGACGCCCTGAATGTACACGCCCTTCACTTTTTCCTTGAGATTATAGACCTCGTTTAGGCTGTCTCCTTTCGAGCGAGGTTTGATGATGATCGTATCCCCTTTTTCTTTGACGGTAACTCCCCTGAGCTCCTTTTGAAGCGCCTTTGACACCTTATCGGTCGTCATGCGAATGCCCTCAAGCTTCTGCTCGTCGAGCTTGACCTCGACGGAGGCGTCCACGATGTTGATAAAGAACTCTGCGACGACATCCTGAAACTTCGTTTCCTTGACGGATTGCGCGATTTCCTTGATGTCCTTTCCCTTGTTGTGGGGAGACACGAGGTATATCTCCATCATGGGCGTCTCGATCTCCTTTCTGCCATCCAGAATCTCGATAATGCGCGGCAGTCCTAGCGTAACGTTCATCTCGGCGACCCCCGCGAAGTGGAATGTGTCCAGGGTCATCTGCGTTCCCGGCTCTCCAATGGATTCTGCCGAGACAATCCCCACAGATTCTCCAGCGTCAATCTGCGCCCGCTGATACTCATGCAATGCGCGCTCAAGAATCTTCTCTACGCGCTCTGCTTTCATGTCTTTCGTCTTCTCTTTGATTTCTTCCAGCAGTTTAGGGGGCAATTGCGCTCGATATTTGTCGTATGCGCTCATTTATCTCACCGAATCAATGATTTCATCAACATTAACCACGCCATTTTCTGACCGGGAAACATCCACTCCATCCTCTCCATAGCGGAACTGAATGATGCGCTTCGATGCGTCCCGCACTGTCCCGTCATACTCCACTTTGAGATCCTGCATCGCGTTCGCGAGCCTTCGATACAAGTATCCGGATTTTGGCGTTCTGAGCGCGGTGTCCATGAGTGAGTCTCGTCCCGTCATCGCGCCGAAGAAAAACTCATGAGGAGCAAGTCCGTGTTTGAATCCGTATTTGATAAACCCGCGCGACTTGGGGCTTAAATCCCCGTTCTGGAACGCGCTTAACGTTCTTCCCCGATATCCGCGCTCAATGCGTTTTCCGCCGAGCGCCTGCTGGCCTACGCAGGCAGCCATCTGAGCGAGGTTGAGGATATTGCCGCGCGCTCCGGAATCCGCCATGATGAGCGTATGCGTTTTTTTATCGCAATACGTGCTTACAATTTCACCGCACGTGTTACGTGCCTGGTTGAGAACCGTGAGGATTTTGAGCTCGAGCGTCTCTTCCATTGTTCTTCCCGGATAGACTTCAAGCTGATGCTGATGGAACTGGTCAATGAGCTTTTTCACTTCAAGCTCGGCATACGTCAACGTTTCCTCGATCTTGTTGCGCGCGATTTCAGGAAGGTCACTATCAGAGATGGGCACGGAGAATCCAACGTGCTGGAGCGTATATGTTCCAAGACGGAAGAAATTTTCCATGATGTCAACAGTGACCGCTGAACCATATCTTTTGATGAGGTTTCTCAAAAGAAGTCCTTTGCCGACACCCAGATTTGAGGAGTCCAAGACACCTTCCTCAAGAATTCCCTTTTTAATCACAACAGTCTCTCCGCTCTTCGACTTTCCCCGGAAGCTGAAGTCCTCAGGTATGAGCACGCTGAAGATTTCCTTTCCCGTCACTTCCTTCTTTTTCGGAAGCCGACTGAAATCCGTTATGCCCACTTGAGCAAGCAGCTGCACTGCATCTGCAAATGTCAACGTGAGGTCTTTCGTGAGAATAAATGCGCCAGAGATCGCATCCTGGATGCATCCCATGACGCTGAGGCCGTATCTGGGGCTGATGAGCTGCGTCTGGACTTCCATAAGCACTTCGGCTTCAGCCCGCGCGTCCTCCGTTTGAGGGATGTGAAGATTCATTTCATCCCCATCGAAATCCGCGTTGTACGGATTACACACAACAGGATTCAGTCTCAGGGTTCTGTACGGGAGCACGCGCACGCGATGGCACATCATGCTCATGCGGTGCAGGCTCGGCTGCCTGTTAAAGATTGCGATATCACCGTCAAGGAGATGGCGCTCTACCGTATACCCGGGTTGTATCTCCTCAAGGGAAGCTTCTCGGGTTTCATCCGTGATTTTCTTCTTCTTTCCATCCGGTCGGATAACATAATTAGCCCCAGGATACTGGGTATGGCCACGCTCAACGAACTTTTTGAGATACGCCATGTTCCACTGCGTGACACGCTCGGGAACCGTAAGCTGCATCGCGAGCTTCTTAGGCACTCCTACTTCATTGATTGAGATGTTCGGATCAGGGGATACGACAGTTCTCGCGCTGAAATTCGTTCGCTTTCCCGCGAGGTTATGGCGTATTCTGCCCTCCTTGCTCTTGATGCGCTCCGTGATCGTCTTGAGCGGCTGTCCCGAGCGGTGCCTGGCGGGAGGCAATTGCGCGACATCATTGTCAAAAAACGTGGTGATATGGTACTGCAAGAGATCCCAGAGATCCTCTATGATAATCTCAGGAGCTCCGGCGTTGATATTTTCAAACAAGCGCTGGTTGATGCGCACGATGTCTCCAAGCTTATGCGTGAGATCATCTTCACTGCGCTCTCCTGATTCAAGCGTGATGGAAGGCCTCATCGTAACAGGTGGAATTGCCATAATCGTCAGCACCATCCACTCCGGACGCACAACGCTGGGATTGAGGCCAAACAGCTCACAGTCTTCATCAGAGATCTTCTCGAGTCGAGCCCTGATTTCAATGGGGCTCAGCCGTTTTTCATTTTCAACAACGGTTGTTGGCTTCTCGAGATCAATCTTATACTGCTTCGACTTGCAGTGCGGGCATTTGCTCTGCCCTTTTGAAGACGAGACAATCTCATGGATTTTCTCAAGCCGCGCTTCGGGCCCGGACTCCTCTGCGATCTTCGCGAGACGCTCTTGATGATACGTGATTTTCTGCTTCGGAACTTTGATTCGTCCGCATTCCCTGCATGTGCTTCTCAGCAGGCTGATGACAACATCGATGAATTTGTAATGCATGATCGGGCGCGCGAGCTCAATATAGCCAAAATGGCCGATGCACTCCTTTATCTTGGAGCCGCAGGTTTTGCACTTCAGCCCAGGGTCAATGACTCCTAAGCGAATATCCATCAAGCCTCCGTCAACCGGATATCCTTCCTTATCGTATAGCTCAGGCGTCACAATTTTTGCGGACGCCATTTGCTTGATCATTTTAGGAGAGAGAACTCCGAACGCAATGCTCTTGACTTTCTTGTACGTGAACTGCTCATATCCCTCAATGCGTTCTGCTTCCTCCTCAATCTGCGTTTCCGATGAGGATTCTGTGCGCGGAGCAGCTTCTTCTTCCTGATCTTCCTCAACGGCGACTGGCTCTTCCGTTGGTTCCGTCGGTTCTTCTGTGGGTTCTTCCGCCATAGGTGCCTCAGTACTTATTCTCCAGGATGAGCTTAGGATAAATGCCTAGCGCCTTGAACTCATCGAGCATGAGCTTGAATGCATACGCGATCTCAATATTGTTGATTTCTACATTGTCTCCGCATATCGGACAGAATTTTCGGTCTTTATACTCGTCATGAACGGCGATGACGCCGCAGTTTTCGCAGACGGGAACTATTGTCTTGTCTGAATCGAAGCGCTCCTTGAGGAGCATCGCGGTTCCGTGCGCGACGAGCGTGTCCTTCTCCATCTCTCCAAGCCGCAGGCCTCCTTCCTTTGCTCTTCCCTCAGTCGGCTGCCTCGTGAGCAGCTGGATGGGTCCTCGGGCCCTGCTTTGGATGCGGTTTGCGACCATGTGCTTGAGCTTGAGATAGTACATGCTTCCGATAAAGATCCTTGCGTGATATTGTTCTCCCGTAACTCCATTATACATTATTTCTGTTCCGTTCTCCTTGAATCCCATGCGGAGCAATTCCTCCCTGATCTCTTTTTCAGGCTCAGGTCCGAATGTTGAGCTGTCTACATATCTGCCTGAAAGCGCTCCCGTCTTTCCGCTGATCAACTCTAAGAGATGAGAGATCGTCATTCTGCTCGGGATTCCATGCGGGCTGAAGAGCAGATCAGGGATGATTCCTGATGTGGTGAACGGCATGTCCGCCTCGGGCACGATGAGGCCCACAACTCCTTTTTGGCCGTGGCGCGACGTGAACTTGTCTCCGATTTCTGGAATGCGCTGGTCTCGCACGCGAACTTGCACAAGCTTGTTGCCCTCCTCATTTTCCGTGAGCAACACAAAATCGACAACGCCCGCTTCTCCATGCGCCATCGCAGATGAGCTTTCTCTCCTGATGTTGGAGGTAAGGTTATACTCGTCAAGATTGCTCAAAAAGCGTGGGGGGCTGGTTTTTCCAATGATGACATCCCCCTCCTGCACAACCGCTTCCGGAAAAATAATGCCGTCCCCTTCAAGAAGCCTGTAGTCCTTTTCGCTTTTGTACCCTTTTACTTCCTTGTCCGGGATCGTGATTGTGTCCACAAGGCCTCCGGAGTATTTGAGCTCCTCCGCGAGTTCGGGACGATAGTATGTGCTGCGCGCGAATCCCCTGTCGATGCTCCCCTTATTAATGACGATCGCGTCTTCCATGTTGTATCCGTTAAAACTGAGCACGGCAACAATGACATTCTGTCCGGAGGGGTGCGCGTTGTAGTCAGAAATATCGTGGATGATTGTTTTGACAACTGGTTTTTGAGGTGAGTGGAGGATGTTCACGTCCATGTCCATGCGCACGGAATAATTCCCCGCGTATAATCCGAGCGCTTGTTTCTGGTTCTTGCTTCCAATCACAAGGCGGGCAGGCTGCGTGTAGTTTCCATACGGCACGAGCGCGCTAGTCAGCCCAAGCATCGTGATGGGAGCAATCTCCATGTGCGTGTGCTCCTTCGTGAGCTCCTCCTGCGAGAATGCCACGAGGCAGTTTTCCTCCTCGGCGGCATCGAGATATTCAACGACTCCCTGATCCAGAAGATCCTTCCACGTGATCTCATTTTTTTGCAGCTGTCTGATGTGATG
>JAGVYU010000072.1 GCA_018303105.1 Candidatus Woesearchaeota archaeon
GCACGCACTTCCCTTCGTGATACGCGCATTCCTTTCTTTGCTCCGTTTTTCACATGCTTAGCAGGATGAGCATCTACTTCAGGCGCGATACGTAATTCCCTTGCCAAATCCTCTAATCTTTTTTCTGTCATTGTGACTCCGATTACGCCAGCCGATACGTGGGTTTAATGTCCATGCTTTCAAAATACTTATGAACGGACAATCTCTGCAAGATTTTGTCGCGATCTGGGTGATATAACAGTAAATGGCTAAAATAGTCACCATCATTTTTTGGACACACAACGACTTGAGCTATAAAGGCAGAGCCGTCCGGAATCCATGCCGCATTCATATGCCTGAAGAGCTTGTTTTGAAAAGGAAATTGAAGATTAATCCTTGTATACCCCGCGAGTTTTCTCCGAAAAAGTGCTCCGCTCACCTGGTCAGTATCCTTAAATTGGCCGCCGCCAGGCGGTGAACCTGCATTATGCAGAAGAATTTCTTTGCGGCATGAAATCGCCCGGCCAATAAAAAGCTGATCTTCCGGGAGAGGCAAAATCAAAGGTCGAGGAATAAGGACCGGAGAAAGTGATTGACTTGGTTCAGTTTCCTTGTAGAAATCCATAAAATGAATACAACTCTCACCCGGGTGTTCATAGGCCACTGTACTTCCGTAGTCTGTACATTCAACATAAACGACATCTCTAAGTGTATCGTGGATTCCGGAACGTAAGTCAAATACGGTGGCATTATGGAAATCGCGATGAGCAAGTATTCCTTCACGGCTTATGCTGAAATCAGATATCACTTCTGAAGAGGAGATGATCTCCTCCACTCTTGTTTGAGGTTGATCTACAAGAGCGCAAAATACCTTGTATATTGTTTTGCCTGTTTTGCTTCGCGTAACTACGATAATCCCTTCCTGCGTCCATTTCATACCAACAACATCAAAATGGTTATATGAAGCGGGATCTAAAATTCGCTCAAAAGCATTGGACCCCACGACATAGATTCCTGTGTCCCCATCCAAGTCAGCTACGGCTAATCTTTGTCCATCCATGCTCCACGACATCGCCCTCCCGGTTCCAACATGAAATGAAGTATTGCTTTCCAGATCGGCAATGCTAATATCAAGGATGCCTTTTATAGCAAGTGTTCGAGGACTGGCAAATACATCGGCAGGGTATTCTCCTTTCCGAGGTTTTACTTCCACTGCATCGTCAACCGTGCGAAGTTCATCTGCCAAATCCTCAAGACGTTGTTTTACCATGATACATCCATCACTCCGGCCCGTTCCAGTACGCGTACAGGAGCCGTAAGTTCAGGCGCCACCACATAGATGCCATCCGCTTGTGTCCTTAACTCAACTCCATTGAGTATATTGCCGTTGAAACGGTAGTTCATATTAGATATCTCAGGGGGTACAAATGATTCTCTATCCTGTCGCCCCTCGTTCAGTTGCACTTGATGCCAGATTCCCCGGTATAAATAAGCCAAGGTATTAGTATGAGCCTCGTTACTAAATACAATGTCATCGATGGGCGCTCGCAAGACAGAAATAGCGACGCGTACCTGACGATTGGATCCATCCCTATTCATGGAATAGATGTGGCTGTTATACACACCGGGAGTATATCCCGGATTGCTTTGCCATGACACAACATACAGCACAACGTCTCCATTGCTTGTCGGTTGCCTCGCTTCATACCTGTCTAGTGTCAGTATTTGAGTCTCTCCCGTCGCTATATCCAGTCGATATACATCTGTATTGTATACATAGTAACATTCCCTGCTTCCAACCCGTGAGAGCACGCTCGGCCATGCTGCCATGACAAGCTCGTTGTTTAAAAATTCCGGGGGCGGTTGTTCATCACCATGTTGAATCTGGTCATATGCTCTCATATACGTCTCAAGCGATGATTGCACGGCTACAAACTCTCTCGATGATTGCTCCCGCAAAGTTGTTAATTGATTCATATCCTGACGTACTACGGTCGCATGATCTTCCAACACAGACAGCTGTGCGACTGAGGCATGGAGCTCTCGGGCAAGTTCAAATTTGACACCCTCAAGAGCGATTGCGCAGGCGAGAACTCCGGTTATGGCCCCAACGACGTACCCTCCCCACCGGATAGAATAATATTTTCTTCTTGGCATGAACCGATCATTGATTTCATCTGGTAATGTGTCTTTTCTCATATCTTTTTTCGTTATGACTGTGGCTCCCACGCTCTTACAAATTCTTCAGCTTCGTCCTTATGAACATGGTCATTCCGCAATTCTTCAATCTCTTGCTTAATCCTTTGGATATCCGAAGGGGATAAGTCAGTTGCCTCTAGCTCCGCTGCCAAATCCTCTAGTCGCTTCATTTCCATCCCTCTTGGCGGTAAAAGGGAACATTGCCGTGGATTTCATCAAGGCTGTATCTCGCTTTTCCCGGCGCAATTGTCCCATCTTCGCGAACACGTCCCGTTTCTGTCATGATGAACTGGTGATCCATCCATGTTCTCTTATGCGCGAGCGTACAGCCGGATTGTTTCAATGACTCATGCACCTTACGCAAAACTTGTTCTTCCGCTGCCGCCATTTGATCCCACGCGGCATTCGCAGCATCCATAAGCGTCTGAGCCTTGGGATGGCGGTATACGTCCGGCTGTTCTTTCAATTCCCTGAGGTTATCAAGCGCATTCCACAGCGTTTCCTTATCCTCAAGCTTGATCGTGCCCCATTCCCCACCGCGAACGCGCTGCGATCGCTCAAGCGCTGATACCAAACCCTGATACTGCTTCTCATATGCAGTATATGCGCGCGGATCTGGCGGAGATGTTACACGAACACCGCCAACTTCATCTATAAACACATTTATCGTCGGACATCTATATTCCCATCCTCTATTCATCCAGGATGGGCGTTTTCCCCTTTCCAGCGCTCCCATCAGCCGCATGAGATAATGCTTCATCCTTTTGCTGACGTTCATTGAGGATATCGTTTGATATATGAACTGTTGGTATTCGACGGCGTTGAACTTCTTGTCTCTCCACTCCATATACTTCTGATAGATATCCGGAGGGTCAGTTTTCGCAAGAGCGGCGTAGAGGCACGATCCCAGAGCAAATACATCATTCAATGCATGGTTAGGAAAATGTCCTTTCCCAAAGACCAATTCAGGAGATTGATAGGATGGAGCTGTTTTTACGGTCTGTGTTTCTAGCGCTCTTTGTAGGGTCTGGTCTAAAACCTGACCGAAATCGGCCACAACGATTCTGCCATCGCGCATGCGCAGAAGATTGCTTGGTTTGATGTCCCTGTGGATACCATACAGATGAATAGGAACAAGACCTTCTGCTGCCTGCACAATCATGTCCAGAGTTTCCTCTTCATTGAGAGATTCTTGTAATAGAATCGAGCTAAAATTGCGCTCCGCTTGCTCCATAAGGATTCCAAAAAAAACACTTAAATCTCTTGAACCCTCAAACCTTAGATAATCCCCATAAAGGCGTAGGACATGGGGGTGCCCTTTAACCTCGGGGTGAGTATGGAAACCGTACACTCTTTTCGCTTCTTGTTCTCTCTTTGCGATGTCTCCTGCATGCGATGGGATGAGCACTTTCATTGCGAGTTTTTCGCCTATTCCTTTCACACGCACATCCTTATACACCCACACCCCGGTCGTGTAACTCCCCCCAATAACCCTGCCCGGAAACTCCGTTATATCCGGATGTTTCGCAATAATCTTAGGCAGTCTGTCCAGTATCGATTCTTCCTGGGGTTCGCTTATGGGCATGGTATCCTCCTCACACAAATGAATGTTGCATTGTCATATCCTCCGATATCCCGCTGCGCTTCTTGAACATCGCATCCATGGATACGAGCATATGCTCGGGCAACGGCCTGTGGCTTTCTTACGAGATTCCAAAGGGGAGTACGCACATCCGGGAACGATTGCAGTGAAGCTGCTATTTCCCGCGCCGTTAAAAATTCAGCTACGCCATCCGTTGCCATAAAAACACAATCCCCCGGGAGCATGATGTGCTCAACATATTGTGGCGAGAGTTGATCTTCAAGACCTATAGCATGCGTGATTCCCGCGCCATGCAGAATCCTTGCTGCTTTAGTTAGCGCTTCTGATTGCCGTGTCTCACCAATCTCGTGCGCCTCCGTGAGCAATTTGAGCTTCCTGCCATTCCAATGATACACGCTTGCATCTCCGATATGGCTAATATGCGCCACCTCATTGTGAATAAGCATCACGTCAAGCGTTGTTGCCATTCCCGCATATTCTAATCGGGCAGCGCCAAGATCTTTGAGTCTTTTATTGCACATGCGCGTGACATCTTCGAGCGTTTTTTGGATCGAAGTGTATCTTCCAAGGTCAATATCAAGTTTGAATTCCTGCAACAAACGCGCCGCATACAAAGTAGCTTGCTCCGCTGCTGTTTTTCCCGCCTTATGGCCTCCAAGTCCGTCTGCGAGGATATAGATCCCGTTATGTGCATCAACAAAATAAAAATCCTCATTGCCTTTTTTATGTTCATGGGAGCGTCGTCTATCATGCGATGTGTTTTGATCTCCAACAATGCTCCCTCGAACAACCTCATAATGCATGGTACAGCCCTCCAGAACATTTCATCAGAGGCACAATGATTTCCTGGACCTTGCCCTCCTGTGCTTGAACAAGGACAAGACGATCAGGATCCTTTCCTGCTACGATGACGTTGGGTTTTGGAGCCCATAATTCGTCGATTTCGTGCAAACGCTCGTCTTCTATGTGCATTGAGTTCATTATTTTGCCCGCCAACAAATCTTCTCGTGATGCGTACTGGGTGACATCCAGAGTACCTTCATGCACGACAACGTGTTCATAAATTCCATTATGACAACGTGTTCATAAATTCCATTATGCGCAAGCACGCTCCGCGCTCCAAATAGGATAGGCCATATCCTACGCGTTGAAGTTCGAGGATCCACAACATAATGGCCTGTTTTTGTCGTGATTGACACAAGATCACCGCACACTGCCAGCCTATGCGATTCTTCCCTACCATGCGATTCTTCCCTAAAAAGAGCTGTACCGTTATAATAGACTGCTGATTTAGTTTCTCCTGATCCTGTTGTCACCTGTTTTACTTTATACACAAATCCTTGAGAAAACGGAAATAGGGTCTCCGCAAGCCCCTCGGTGCGTATTTTTTTGACTTTCCCGTCCAGAGCGATAATTTCATCGCCAGTTTCCGTATGCTGGCTCATCAGAATTCCGTTGTGCCAACCTAAGCATCCTATGCGAAAACCGTGCTTCGC
>JAGVYU010000024.1 GCA_018303105.1 Candidatus Woesearchaeota archaeon
AGAGAGAAAAGGATTTTATAAATGTTTGTTAGAAAATGATGCTCTCTAACCCGAAAAGTTTTTATGAATCAAAGTATTATCTCAGGTATATGCAACTCACATGGCTCGGGCATGATGGATTTTTGATAGAATCAGACAAAATTGTCTACATTGATCCGTATCAAATCTCAGACACGTTGCCTAAAGCAGATGTCATTCTTATAACACACAGCCACGGTGATCACTTTTCAGAGCAGGATATTGCCAAGATCAAAACTGAAAAGACGATCATCATCACTTCGTTTGATATAAGGATGACGGGAGAGCACGTTGCCCTCGTTACCGGAGACGAATTCGTAAATTCCATCAAAGGAATCTTTGTGAGGGCTGTCCCCGCATACAACTTGAATAAGAGATTTCACCCCATGGAAAATGAGTGGAACGGATATATCCTTGAAATTGAGGGAAAAAAGGTCTACCATGCGGGGGACACAGATTTCATTCCGGAAATGAAGAACATTGTGTGTGACATCGCTCTCTTGCCCGTTTCCGGAACGTATGTGATGACCGCGGACGAGGCGGCTCAGGCGGCGATCGCGATAAAGCCAAAAATCGCTATTCCCATGCACTTTGGAAGCGTTGTGGGATCAGTGAATGATGCAGAGCATTTCGCGCGCAAGCTTGAGAATTCTGGGATTCGCGCGATCATACCTAAGAAAGGTATCGCAATTACGCTGTAATCATCTTATGCACATAATCTAATATCACGTATTCTTCGAATTCTTTTCAAGACAGGCATCACAATAGAGCCTATCCTCAGGTATTGCGGATCTACATTGTAAACAATCATTTGCCATAATACATCATCCCCTTGTGTGAAATTAACGGTGCGAGCATGTCTGAGCTATTAATCCAAGAAATGCCCACCCAATGATGTAACAAATGATGCTACCTTATAAATGCTCGTGTGGATTTGCCTCTGTGAATTGTCGAGTCATCCTTTAATCCCAGAATTCCTATAATGCCCACCTTTCTTGTACGGGCTCTTGTAGCGTTTCTTCTTCCGCTGCTGAGCAACTTCATTCATCGCGTCCGAGAATAGCGTCTCAACATCTTTGCCTTGATCTTCGCAAGCGCTTCCTTGAACCCAAGGCTTTTCTTTGCCTTCTTTGCGATTTTTTCTTTCTTTTTCACAGTTTTTTTAGCTTTCTTCTCTTCTACCATAAAAACACCTCATTTGATCGTTTTTGCAGCAATCTCCTCAAGAATCTCGCTGATAAACGCCTCGATATCAATGCCAAAGCGGACGTCTCCAGCGCGCGAGCGCACCGCGAGAGTATTGTTCTCCTCCTCTTTGTCTCCGATTGTGATGATATAGTTCACTTTCTCCAGCTGCGCATCTCTTACTTTTCTGCTGATTGTGCTCTGCGAGTCGTCAAATTCAACCCTTATCCCCTTCTCTATAAGTTTTGCCACAATCCCCTGCGCGAACGGAATATTTCTGTCCGCCACATTGACGACTTTCACCTGCACGGGGCTCATCCATAAGGGAAATTTTCCCGCATACAGTTCAATCAAATGCGCCATCGTGCGTTCAAAACACCCAATGGAAGATCTATGGATAACCATGGGCCTATGTTTCTTTCCATCCTGGCCTTCGTAAGTCATATCAAAACGATCTGTGCTTGAGAAATCGATCTGCACCGTGAAGAACGTATCCTCTTTTCCATACACATTCTTCAGTTGAATATCTAATTTTGGACCATAAAATGCTGCCTCGCCCTCTTTCTCCTCGTAGGTGAGTTGTAATTTGTCTATGATTTTCCTCATTGTCGCTTGAGTGGACTCCCATGCGCCCGGATTATCTACATATTTCTCACGGTTTGTTGGATCCCATTTTGAGAAGCAATACCAATAATCGTTGATACCGAGCGTTTTCATGACATATTGAATCAACGAGATGACATCCTCGAATTCTTTCTCAAGCTGCTCTTCTGTGCAGATAATATGCGCGTCAGCAAGGCAAAACTGCCGAATGCGCGTCATGCCATGCAACTCTCCAGAGCTTTCATTGCGAAATAAATTGGCGAATTCAGCGTAGCGAATGGGCAAATCACGATAGCTTCGGGTTTTCGATTTATAAATCATGAATTGATGTGGGCATGTCATGGGTCTCAAGGCAAGCTCCTCCTCATCCGTTTTGAATATGAACATGGATTCCCTATAGTGCGCGAGATGGCCCGATATTTTGTAGAGTTCTGTTTTCGTTAGAACAGGTGTATCCGTAAATGAATATCCCCTCTTGATCTCCTCGTCTTCAATCCAGCGCTGAAGAATTCTTTTGATCGTTGTGCCTTTTGGTGTGAGCAAGGGCAGCCCTTTGCCGATTGCGTCGCTTGTAACGTATAAATCCAGTTCCCTTCCAAGCTTCGTGTGGTCTCTTGCCTGCGCATCTGCAAGTTTTTGCATGTACTCCTGCAATTTTTTCGGAGAGTCAAAAGCGACACAATAGATTCTTGTCAGCTGGTCATTCTTTGCGTTATTTCTCCAATATGCGCTACCTGTATGAATTATCTTAATAGACTGGATCTTTTTAACTGCGTCAATGAACGGGTCTTTGAACAGAGGAACAAGCGTTAACCCATATGCAGAATATGCAACAGCGTTTTCTCCAAGCTCCTTCGCAATTTCAATCTGATGAGCGTCCTGAGGCACGCCATCGTTTTTGAATTGCTCATTCTTTGCGGCGAGCTGGAGTGTTTTTTTCTCAATCGCCTCAAATTCAGATGTTCCGAGCTTAACTTCTGCGATGTCAACAAACGCCTGGTCATTGTGGATTCCGAGAACACCCATGCCCGCTTCGGGATGGAGCGCTTTGATCGCTGCGGCAATGAGGACAGCTCCCGTGAGATTCATCTTGTCCTGAGCAGATAGCGATCTGTTGTCAAGTGTTATGGCAGCATCTTTGTGCTTTGCAGCTTTTTTCTCTTCTTCCTGGCCAAGGCGCAATTCCCGTGAGAGTTCAGAGAGCGGATGCCCCTTACAGCTTACCGTAAACGCCTTATACCATCCAAATGGTGATCTGTGCACTTCATACCCTTTCTCGCTGAGCTTCTTCTCTGCTCCTTGGAGCACGGCCATTGCGGTTTTCGCATTGCTCGGCGTTGGGCTCAGATGCACATAGGGATAGAGTACAACCCGCTTTTCATTGATCTGTCCAAGAATGTCTATAATAGCACTCACATACCGGTCTGTAATAGTCTCAGGATCGGGTTCATCCTGTTTTTCCACGGATGTAAAAACAACAAGGCATTCCTTAATCTCTTCCTTTACCTTTGTCAGCTCCTCCGCGGCCTCTATGGCTTTCTTCTTCGCCTCAAACCTGATAAAGTCGCTGTGCAATGCAAGTATTTTCATACGAGAGCACAGATTGTCAGAGAAATATAAATGTGTTGGTTCGGGGTACTAAAGATAATAAAAATAAAAACTCACTGCGCCAGCATCTTTTCCATGAAGTCCTGGTTCTTTGCTGCTTTCGCCAAGTCCTTATTGAACACCTTTCTGATAATGAGCAGCTGCGTGACTTTGATCGTCTTGATGTCCTGCTGGAGGTTGTCAATTTTGTCTATAGCGTCTCTGATGAGCTCGTAGTTGTGGTTTGTGTTGCCGACGTTTTCTTCCATAAGCCCGGAGAGCTCGCGAAGGGTCTCTACGCGGCCGTTGATCGTCTTAATCCACTCGTCAACATCTGTCTTGAACGTCTCGAATTGAGCATCTTGAGTCATGGAACACCTCTTTTGCGGTATACATATCAAAATATACCAATATACGTTTATGTATACTAGTAGTATATAAATATTTATATGCTGGGGAAGATATATTAAGGCAAGAGACTGGTTTTATATGCACTCGTTTGTTTTCGTTTTCCATGGGAGGAGAGGAGCGACTGTTTTACGAAGGCAGTGTGTCCAGGCGGTATGTGTTTTCAATTGAGGAAAGCCGTGATATGGATTGCCAGAGTCTGCCTCGAATGTCCTACGAGATCTCTATTGAATTCCACCAGTGTTTGGAACGACGTGAACACAATCCCAAAACCCGACAGCGTTTTGTGCGTGTTGGAGCTGATTTGCAGCGGGACCCATATTTTAGCTTAAGCGTGCAGAATGAGATGACATTCAGGGACGCATTAGCCTTTATGAAGCGCTGCGGAGTGCCAGATTCGGCTGAGATTGCAACACTGTTATTCGGTGATACCCACATTGTAAATTTAAACTGTCATAGCCCCAGCACCCGGGCATTATTACAAAAAGCTGAAGGATTGGAGGGGATTGATACTGCGATGCTTTGCGATGCTGGAAAAGGATCAATCCATGAGCAAGTAACCCACATGCCCCAAGTGCTCACTATAGGTGACCTTCCTCAAGAGATCATTCATCAAGTATCAAATGAGCAAGGATATGTACTCTTCAATCTGGTGCGTGACGGGAGGAATAGGGCAGTTGGAATGGAATACGAGCAGCGCCATGAGCACGATAAATGCATGGTGATCATTCCTCCTGATGAAAGGATTCGTACGATTGCATATGGTTCTAGAGAAATCCAGCGACCATTATTTGACGATGTGCTTTCCACGGCGCCATTCCTGCTCGGAGCTTCTGAAAAGGAGATGATTGAGCGATTCATTGTCATGAATTTGGATCGCATGAGACGCGGCAGTCAACCTCGAGCATAAGTCATTTTCTGAACGGGAATAGCTATCTTGTATCAAAAACTTTATAAAGCAGCTAATAAAGGATACAACTAAATAGGATAATATATATCGAGAGATACCAAACTATATCATTTCATCACACATGGCCAAAATCCAGGTTGCGCTTGACGACGAAGAGAATATGATCATAGATGTGTACAGGGCGAAACAGCGCCTGAGCAGCAAGGAAAAGGCAATCAAGCATCTCATCAGAGTGTCCAAGAAAGAGGTCATGAAATGGTAAGCCTCTTTGGCGGTTCGCTCAGCCTCCTGAATCCCATGGGGATATACGCGTTTCTCGCGCTCATACCCTTCATAATTCTGTACTTGCGCCAGCCAAAGATTCTCACAAAAACAATTCCAAGCCTTATGTTCCTCGTAAAAGAGGCAGGGCATGATAAGCGCTACAGGTGGTTCAAAAGGATCTTTAGCAATCTCTTGTTTGTTATGCAGCTCTTGCTCCTATGCATGCTCGCATACGCGGTAGCTTCTCCCTTGCTCACGACTCCGGACATCAGCGTGACAAAAAACACGGTCATTATTGTTGATGTATCCGCAAGTATGCAGGCGCAGGACAATGACGAATCCCGGCTTGAGAAGGCAAAGGGCATTGCCATGCAGGAAGTGAAGGGCGCTACGACGGTCATCACGGCCGGAAACTCCATCTCCCTGCTTTCGAATGACGCGAGCGATTCGAACGCGAAGACCGCGATCAGGGCGATTGCGGCCGAGGATGCTCCCACAAACCTCGAGGCGGCGATGCACGCGGCCGATCAAGTGCTTGACGGCAGGAAAGCGAGGATTGTTGTGATCAGTGATTTTATCAACGTGAAGGGAAACGCAGATGATATCTTTAAGGCGAAGCGCATTCTCACAAGCCAGGGGAACCAGGTGGATTTTATCCCTGTGCACGACTCCGCGGAGAATGTGGGGATTATCGACGCGACGCTGGACCGCGAGAAGATTGAGCTCTTCGTTCGCAATTATGGCGCAGCCGCGGCAAAAGTGACCCTGCAGCAGATTCTAGGCACGCAGTCAATAAGCGAGCGAGCGCTGAGCATCGGCGCATCCTCTACGGAAAAAGTGACGTTCCCCTTGCAGGAAGGCAAGAGCAGGATCGTCATGACTCCTGAAGATGACTTTGCCGTGGACAACGTGTTTTACACGGCAAGCCCTGACAAGAAGAAAGTGAATGTTGTTCTTATCACAAGCAAAAGGGACACGTACCTCGAAAAAGCGTTGCGCGCGGACTCATTGCTTGAGGTCTCCACGCTCGGCCCCCCGTTCACGATCGAATCCGTGAAATCCAAGAATCCGGAAGTCATCATCGTCAGCGATGTGAACAAAAAAGAGCTTCTTCCCGGCGATTTTGACGGCATCCAATCCATGGTAGGAAATAAGACCGCGCTCGTCCTTGCTGCGCAGAAGGATATGATGGAGATCGACTATTCGCAGCTTCTGCCCATGGCCCCGGGAGAGCTCGCGGGATCGACGAAGGTGAACATCAATATCATCAACCAGTTTACGCACGACTCCGAGTTCAGCGTGGTTGGGAAACATTTCACGGGAACCGCGTATAATGGCACGCTCATCATCGCATCCGCGGATGATGAAAGCCCCTTGCTCACGTTCACAGAGCTCAATAATGGGAAGATTATATGGTATGGCCTGCTTGATGATGAAAGCGATTTTAAAACCACTCCCGGGTATCCGATCTTCTGGCATTCTCTCGTCACATTCCTCGTTGAGACTGAGAACGTGAATGATTTCAACAAACGCATCGAGGATGTCCCGCAGGCAACGAAAACAGGGTACAATGAAGGGGGAATTCTCGGAACGGCATTAAATCTGTTAAGTGAGCAGGAAAGCGACGTTGGCCAGGATATCGAGGCATTCGAAGAGCAGGAGCGCAGGTTTATCGTGGAGCCGCAGAGCGTGAAGTCTAAGATGGACTTGCAGATGCCATTAATTATTGCTGCACTCATCCTCCTTGTTGTGGAAATCGTGTACATTAAGTGGAGGGGTGATATGTAATGCGCATCCTCTTCCTCTACCCTTGGGTTTTCCTCTTCATTATTCCATTAGTATTCTTTTTTATCTTCGTTATTGGAAAAACTTTTGTCCGATTCAGGGATGCTGAGCAGCGGAAGTCATTTAACCGCTCCCGGAGGCTGGATAAGCTTGTCCTTATTATCACAAGGAGCGCGATTGCTGCATGCCTCATCGTCGCGCTTGCATCCCCGTATGAGTTCACGAAGATTGAGACTCCGGGTGATCCGAGCCTTACGATTCTCGTGGACAAATCCACGAGTTTTTCCCTGTTTGAGCAGGGATTGGAGGAGAAGCTCAAGCAAAAAATAGGAGGTCAGCTTCCAGTTAGCATAAAGACGCTGGATCAGGGAAACCGATCGGCGTTGGGCAACGGTGTTCGCAATACGATCCAGGGCAATGATAATGTCCTGCTCATCACGGATGGGTTTACGACAGAAGGCTGGAATCTCGGGGATGCTATAGTGTTCGCCCGGGACAGGAATTCCGTTATCAACGCGCTCGACCTCTCTCCTGAGAAAGGCGACGCGTCCGTCGTCATTTCGGGCCCTTCGGAAGTCATCCAGCAGACAGACAATGCATGGTCAGCGACGGTGCAAGTTGCCGGAAAAGTGGAGTACCAGCTGCGTGTCATCGTTGATGGCGGCGAGCTCATTAAGACTACAGGATCAAGCTCAAAAACATACACGTTTGACAGAATTTTCTCCCGGGGCTATCATAAAATCCAGGCAATCCTGAGGGTGGATGACACGTTTGAGGAGAATAACATGTATTACAAGACGGTAAAGGCCCTGCCCAGGCCAAGTGTGCTGTTCGTTTCGAAGGAGAGCTCTCCCATGTATAATGTGTTGGATGAGATTTATGAGATGAGCAGCGCATATACGCTTCCGGGCTCGCTTGAAAGTTATCATGCGGTTGTGCTCAATAATTTCCCCGAGCAGGAGCTTGAGGATTCCGTGGATCAACTCTCCGCGTATCTTGAGGCAGGCAATGGCCTCTTCGTCATTGGCGGAGACAAGTCGTTTGAGTATAACGATCATTGCGCGAAGGGCCAAAACAAGAGGGATTGCCAGTTCCAGACGCTGCTCCCTGTGCAGATAGGCTATGGGGGAACGGAAAAGCTAGGCAATGCGAATATCGTGCTCGTCATCGACATATCAGGAAGCGCGGGTGAGGAGTTTGGCGGAGGCTCAAGCACGCAAAAACTCGCGATTCAAAAGGCTTTGGCGATTGAAATCCTCAAAGACCTGAAGTTAGATGACAATGTTGCCGTTGTCGCTTTTAACACACAATATCGGCTCATCTCTGATCTCACGCCATTATATGACAAACCAGATCTAAACCAGACGATAGCAAAGCTGCAGTTCATCGGAGGAACCCTCATTAGCCAGGGCCTGCGCAAGGCCAATGACGTGCTGCAGAAGGCGCAGGGGTCAAAGTCTGTGATTCTCATATCGGATGGAAATGCTGCTGATCCCGAGATTGCGGTGCAGTTGGCGACGGCGATGCGCCAGCAGGGGATCACAATCTATTCTGTTGGCATTGGGGAAAACACGAATGTCGCGCTTATGAGCGCGCTCGCTGATGCGGGAGGCGGTGTGTTCTTGCAGCCCACGGAAACTCAAAAATTAAAGATCGCCATGGGCGAAAGTGAAGGCGAAGAGAAGGAAGTCAGCGATTATGCGCTCCAGATTTTGAACGCGAACAGTTTTATCACGCAGAACATTGAGCTTTCAGGAAAGATCACAGGTTTTAATCAGGTAGTTCCGAAAGCGTCCGGTAGGGTGCTTGTAACTACAGAGTTCAATAATCCAGTACTGTCCAGCTGGCGCTACGGCTTGGGAAGGGTTGTGGTGCTGAGCACAGATGACGGCAGCAAATGGGGCGCAGGCCTCCTCCAGAAGAAAAATTCCCGTATACTGACGAGATCATTGAACTATGCAATTGGCGATCCGGACAGGCTTAAGGATTTCGCCGTGAAAATTGATCCGGGACGAGTGGATGAGCCTGTGGAGATCAATGTATTCTCAACCACCGTTCCTGAGCTGAAGCAGTATAAATTCGCTAAAACGGAGCAGGGCGCCCGCGACTTGTACACGACCACATACACACCGGAAAAACCAGGGTTTTACTACTTTTTTGATGCGATCACTGCTGCAAATTATCCTTTGGAGTATGAGCAAGTCGGCATGAGCACGCAGCTTCAGGAGCTCATTACGACAACTGGTGGGAAAATGTTTAAGAAAGATGACGCGAAAGGGATTGTGGAGAACGCGAAACAGGAGTCCAAGCGGCTGATTACAGATTATAAGTTTTATCGCTGGCCGTTCATCCTCGCGGCGGTGGTTTTGCTGCTAGGAGAGATCGCGTTCCGCAAATTCCGAGAGGCGAAACACTACAGGGAAGGTTAAAGTCATGGAAATGATTATAAATCCGGCCATGCTGAGGAAGCGAAGGTGAACCCATGAACTATTTTCGTAGGAATGTGAACCTGTTTTTGCTGTTCATGATTATACTGCTTATAGCCTCATTCACAGGATTTACGATTTATTACAAGAATACGTATGAAAACCTGCTCACGACGTATTTTGAGCTGCGCCAGGAGCATGACAAGACAGCGGAGGAGCTTTCGTTGCGCAGGGCCCAGCTCAACGCGACGCTGGAGGAGTTCGAGCTCAAACAGGAGCGCGAGCAGTCTCTTAGCACAAAATACTCCGACATCCGTGATGTCAACGCTGAGCTCGCGAACGATCTTGCCGGGGTTCGGAAAGACTTATCGGATACCCAGGGAGAACTCGCTACTGCAAAATCGGATTTGGCAAGCAAAGAAGTTACGATCACAGATCTGAACAAGCAGAATAGCGATCTTAAGACTGTGAACAGCGCGTTGAAATCAGACTTGGACAATGTCTGTGACGCGTACACTGCCGCAACGGGTCAGGGCCATGGCGACTGTTAAGCATAATGAATTTCGTGAAATGCTGCTTGAACTGAGGATGACCCTCATGAACCTGCAGTTTTTTGACACACTTCTTACGAGCTTCATCATATTCCTTGCGGGGTATTTGCTCATCAGCCTCGTATATCCCGGTTGGAGAATAGCTGCGCTGCTTCCCGCCATAGCCTTTTTCGGCGTGCATGTCTGGATGAGAATTCGCAGAAACATGCTGAATGATGTCGAACAAAACTTTCCCTTGCTGCATGAGAAGCTCAGAACTGCCGCTGACCACTGGGACGCGGACAACGAAATCGTTCGGGAATTGAAAACAGATGTTATGAAGCAAATGAGATCCGTAGAATCTGCAGCGTTTGTGAACGAACGAAACACGGCTGCGCGAGTCACGATTGCCGTTATCCTCTGCTTCCTCATCCTTTTCATTCACTCTGTCGGCCTCACGGGCATCGCAGGAAAATTCCTTCCTCAAGCCAATCCGACGATCGGAATGCTTGACATGGGCTCTGAAGATACAGATAACCCCGATTACCTGGCTGGAGGCCCAGGAGGAGTAAGCAATCTTGAGGTCGAGGGAGACTTATTTGGAGAGGCGAACGTCGCGAAGCTGGGCAATGAGGAGCTTGAATTCACGGTGTCCAGTGAAGGATACGAGATTGATATCCGCGACGTTAAAGACGTGCGAAAGCGTGAATTCGACGAAGTATTTCCCACAGACGTCGGCTCGACAAGTGCCGAGACGTTTGAGGAGAATATTCCCAAGGAGCAGCAGGAGATTGTGAACAACTATTTTAAATCCCTTACAAACGAGTAATATTCGAGGTGAACGCGCATGAGAAGCTATAAAGAGGTCTTTGATTTGCTGCATAAAGAGGTAGCAAAAGTAGTGATTGGCCAGGAGGAGATGATCCAGCAGGTGTTCATCGCAATCCTGTGCAATGGTAACGCCCTCCTGGAAGGTTATCCCGGACTTGCGAAAACATTGGCGATTAATACGATTTCTGAGATTCTGGACCTCTCGTTCGCGCGTATCCAAGGAACTCCAGATCTCATGCCGTCAGATATCACGGGGACAAGTATTATAGAGGAAGACAGGGGCAAGCGCGTGTTTAAATTCCAGAAAGGGCCCATTTTCAATAACATCGTGCTTGCGGATGAAATTAACCGGGCGACTCCTAAAACCCAGTCAGCCTTGCTCGAAGCCATGCAGGAGAAGCAGGTGAGCGTGGGCAATCAGATTCAGAAGCTTGACCTTCCGTTCTTCGTGCTTGCGACGCAAAATCCGATCGAGCAGGAAGGAACATATCCGCTGCCTGAGGCGCAGCTTGACCGATTCCTGCTCAAAATCAAGGTGAAGTATCCGAATGAGAAGCAGGAGCTTGAGATTGTGGACAGGTTTACGGGGAATGCAAGACGCGCAACGCCTAGAAAAGTGTTGAATAAGGAGCGCGTGTTCTTTTTGCAGAACAAAGTGCTTGAGATGCCTATCGCGAATGACCTCAAGCAAAAGGCCGTGAATTTGATTTTGCTTACGCGAAACTCGAAAAACCTCATGCTTACGCGAAACTCGAAAAACCTCATCGAGTACGGAGCGTCTCCGCGCGCGTCGCTTGCGCTCATTATGACCTCAAAAGCCCGGGCGCTCATGATGGGGAGAAACCACGTTTCAAGCGAGGACATCATTACGATGGCGTATCCCGTGCTCCGCCACAGGATTATCATGAATTTTGAGGCAGAGCGAAAGGGAATGACGACGGATGATGCGGTAACGGAGCTCATAAAGAAGCTGAAGTAAGATGATTGACATAACGTATCTCAACCAGCTGAAGAAGTTTAGCCTCCTCGTGCGTAAGCGCGTCACGTCAAATTATGCAGGTCCAAGGAGATCGATCGCGGGAGGCGCCGGGATTGTGTTTAAAGACTACAGAATATACGCGCCCGGTGATGATTTTCGCGCGATAGACTGGAAAGTGTACGCGCGCACGGATAATTTCATTGTGAAAACATATGAGGAAGAGCGCAATCTCGAAGTGCATGTCATCGTGGACAAGAGCAAAAGCATGGACTTCGGCGGCAAAGTGACAAAGAAAGACTTCGCAAGCATGTTGGGCGTGGGTTTTGCGTATCTAGCGATAAAGGACAACCTCAAGTTCAAGTTCACGAGCTTCTCAGACAAGCTTGAGAGTTTCCAGGCGAAGAAGGGCATGCAGCAGCTCGCATCCATGGTTGATTATCTCAACAAGTTGAAGAGCGAGGGCCCGTCTGAGCTCTCAGCGATGATGACCCAGTACAAGAAATATATTGGGCAGCGCTGCCTCATCGTGCTCATATCTGACTTCCTCATCGATCCTGAGGAGATCAAATCCGCATTAGTGCTTCTTTCCAAGCATGAGGTGCGCGTCATTCAAGTGTTGGACAAAGCGGAGAAGGAGATAGCAGTTGAGGGAGATTATATCCTGCATGATTCCGAGACGGGAGAGAATATGAAGTTGTTTATCAGCAATCGGTTGCGCTCGCAGTACCAGGATCTCCTCGACAAGCACGCCGCGCAGATGAGGGATATCTGCTATAAGCTCAACATGAACTTCCATCAAATCACGACGGACAAGCCCCTTTTTGACGCATTCTATGAGATATTGGCGTAGGGGTAGATGAGTAGAATCCAACATAAGCACTGCAGAAACCTGAACGAGATTAAGTCATTTTGCCTGCGCATTATTCATACGTAACCGTATTAATCGGATACACTTTGTAGATTAAAACCGAGTCATAGAGGGTAATGTTATCTGAAAATTTGTTTTTAAGCTCCCGAAAGAGATCATGGAGTTCAAAATGGGATGGAAAGACTGATTCAAATTCCAGATCCCACCTGCCAAATCCCTTGATAATTTGCGTTGTTGATTTTTTTGAGCAGAGTAAGGCTATGATGTCTTTTCGCCGCTCTTTAGTCATATTTGTCAAACGTAAGCACGTATGGAAATGGTTCAGATGAAATTTTGTGTGGTCCACTCTTATGTTATATCCAATAATGATTTTCTTCTTCATGAGAGTTTTCATTCGGCTCCGGATCATCTGTGGACTCAGCTTCATCTCGGCTACTAATTCGATCATAGGTATTCGAGAATTTTCTTTTATTAGGTTAAGGAGTTGGTAATCCTTGTTATCCAGTTTTTCCGGTTCATCCTCTGGTTTGATCTCCTCAACGCCGTATGCCACGGTTTCGTAAAGATAGTTATATGGCAAATAGCGCACAGTAGTCGCAAGACTTAATTCCCTATCAACGATATATTTATCGAACGGGCAGATTAATGAATCGTAGAGTTTATCAACCTGCCCAATTGTTTTTGCCAGAAATATTATGCAAAAGTCAAATGAGCCGTCAAGGCTAGCAACCCAGTGAATATTGTGTAACTTAGAAATATGGAGTATAAGTTCATTTTCAATGTGTTCTGAAAAATATTGGAATTTTAAGAATAATCGCCAGTACATATACGCCAATTTTCCCCTATTTATGGTTGTACAAAATAATGTGATAACCCTATTATCAATCAATTTATTTATTCGATAATTGACTACATTTTTTGGCAATCCAACCTTTTTGCCAATTTTGGAGAATGACTGTCTGCTGTCTTTGTTTAATTCTTTGATTATCCTTATATCTTTTGTTGAGAGTTTAACGATTTCGCTTGTTTTTGATAATTTTCTCATCATAATCTATCAATTAGTAACTAATCTATTTAAATATTTCCTTTATGATATACTTTAAAATACTAAAATTGAAATAGTTTGACTATTCTAATATTCTTATGGTAGACATACGATGGCCGGATGAGACTTGTACAATAATTCGAAATTATGATCATGGAATAGAACGTGACGATAATCCTCAAAATTTTGTAGCGGATGTTAAAAGAAAAGCAATGTTCCTAAGAGAGCGGCTGGAAGCGAGTGGAGAGGGAATTGACATAAGTACTGCGTTCTATGAGTATCCTGAATCTGAAGGAGAGAATCACATATGGAAAATAGTATATGGCCCTGATAAGCGGGTTTACGAGCGAGTTAAAAGCGGGATATGGAAATGGGCTGGTTATTCCAATCATAGTAATGATATAGGTTACGATGCAAAGAGAGTTATTGAAAAATTCGGTCAATCGATTAGAGAGAACCCTTCTATAAATTTAGACAAGCTCGTGATTAACCTTGTGGAAGAAGAGAACAGAATTAGGCTGAATTACAACGAAGAGGCGCGTGATGATCGTGGCAACGCTTTCTATGACAGTACTGATTCTAACCATTGGAGGGAAGGTTGATATGGAAACAGGTTTGGAGTATATTAAAATGCTTAAACCGTTGGTAAAGGAACAACTCGTTGGGAAAGAAGGTGATATAGAATTCTATGTTTCTGCGTATGAAAACCGTCTCAACAGATGTTGTCTCAGAAATGCGTCCCCTCAAGATATCGTGGTAGCTGTTGCGCGATTTAGAGAAGTACAAGACCCGGTTGTATGGAAAATAGTCTACGGACCAGAGAAGAAAGTGTATGAATGTGTTATCCCAAATGTGGCCCTTGCTGGTTCTGGATCTTGGTATACTGCTCATTACGACACGGGTTGCAATCCTGCTAGACTAATAAAGAATTATTTGGAGAGAAAAGATAAAGCGACAGATTTGGAGAGGCTGATTGAAGTTTTGGTGGGCGATGAGGTTGCAAAGAGGCACGAATATAATAGTAGATTCGGTGGATTTAATACGCCCGTCCCCTTTGGCGAAACTCAAGAATACTGGGAAGAATGGGAACGGCGTTGGAAGGATGGATAATGTGTTAGGATCGCATTAATCGCAAATGCACAAGCTTTAAAAATTCTGAGTATTCCTCGGATAGCATGGATTCTCAACAATTCATCGAGTGGCTGAAGCAGGAAAGCCTGTTTGATGCGGCGGAGAAGCAGATTCCCGTGTTCCAGAAAGTGCTCTCGGATTCTTTGAAAGTGCGCTCAATGGAAGAGCTCGTCATCCTCGGTGATACGGGGTATCCGCAGAGGAGAGTCTCTCCTTTAGTGCTCGGAAGCTATCTCCTTGCAGCAAAGCGTATGGGACTGCGCTATAAATTCTTTACACAGGAGCCAAAGGAGCGTGGCGAGGAAGCTGATGATGAGCTTGTGGATGCGTTGTTAAATCTGCCAGACCAGAGTGTTATTCTATGGGCACTTTCCGGCCGTATTGGATCGATGGATGTGCTCGGCCAGAGTTTTAGAAAGTTCGTCAAGAAGCACCGCCACCGATTCGCGTCCACGCCAAGCCTCGGATTTTTGCAGACAAAGCAATATTCCTCTATTGTTCAGGCGGCAAATGTGGATTATATGAAGCTGCGGGAGGACGCGTTGCGCCTCAAGGAGCGCCTCGATGTCGCGTCAGAAGTCCGTGTCACGACGGAGAGAGGCACTGATTTTATTGTGGATGTACGCCTCAAAAAAGCGTTGACGAATGACGGCGCGTTTTCAGAGCCTGGCTCTGGAGGCAATATCCCCTGCGGTGAGGTTTACCTTCCCCCGAGAAAAAAGGGCGTGAATGGGAAGATTGTTATTGACGGATGCGCGAGAATGCTCCAAAAAAGTGTGCTTGTGAAAGAGCCTATTACGTTAACGGTTAAAGAGGGGGAGATTCTCAGCATTGAGGGCGGCCAGGAGGCGAAGGAGCTCGAGCAGAGCCTGCAATGGGCCGAGCAGCACGCGAAATATCCTTGGGGAGTGCGGAGGATTGGCGAGCTTGGGATTGGTCTCAATCCGTATGCCAAATTGGTCGAGTCAACGTTGATCAGCGAGAAAATGTTGGGAACTGCGCATATCGCGATCGGTTCAAATTACTGGTTTGGCGGCACTATTTACGCGATCATTCATCTCGATCAGGTGTTCATGAAACCAAAGATTTCCATTGATGGGGAGCGGTTAGTGCTGTAAACATTTATAAACTCAATTTCTCAATGGTCCATTATGAAGCAAGTCATCGTCATTCGCAATGATTTGAAGCTCCCAAAGGGAAAACTCGCCGCCCAGGTCGCGCACGCGTCAACGGAGGCTGCGCTGCGTACAGCAAGGAGCGTTTTGGAGCGCTGGCGCGCGCAAGGAATGAAGAAAGTCGTGTTAAAAGTTGAAACTGTTGAAGAATTGCGCGAGATTGAGAGAGTTGCAAAGCGCCTTAAGCTCGTGACGGCAATGGTAATGGACGCAGGGCATACGGTTGTGGAGCCCGGAACAATAACTTGTCTCGGCATTGGTCCGGATAGTGAGGAGAAGATTAATCAGGTTACGGGCAGTTTGAAGATGGTGTAATAAGTAACTTTATAAACGTTCTCGATGTTCTTTTCATTCTACAATGGGCCCATAGCTCAGGCTGGTAGAGCGTTCGGCTCTTAATGGAGCCAATTCCTGCAGCAACCGAAAGGTCGAGGGTTCGAATCCCTCTGGGCCCGTAGTTTTCTAAACACATTCAAGGCGCCCGCAATCCGCCAGCAATAGTACAATGCGAGCTCTTATGCGGCATCAAATACGCTCCAGGATCTTGGACGTCCCCTAACTCGTAGACAGCGAGCCTATAACTTATTTGCTGCGGCCTCCTCCCGACAATGAATGCGGTAATTCCTTCCGCCTTAAAATAGGAGGTGTACGCGAGTGCTTTTGACAATGCGTCCTGCTCCAGTTGCGCAAGCTTTTTCCAATCATCAAGCGTAGGAGGTATACGGACTGAAAAATCCGCGATATAATCGATGAGTGGAATGACGTTCCTGCCGCAGCGTGCCCAGGAATGTAAATGTACTACACGCGCGGGGATTACGGCTTTGCCCTTCTTCAGCAATCCCTCCGCATACTCCTCTGAGAATTCAATGTTTACGGGGTCCCGCGCGGATTGACACGCTAATACAAAATCCTCAAGCGAACTGCTGATTCTATGCGGTTCCCTCCAGGGCAGCAACCAAGACTTGATAGTATCCCAAAATTGCATCCAATGGAAAGCATGGCTGCATTTAAAAAACCCACACAATCTTTAAATAGGCTGTTCTCTTCCATATACGTATGTCAGACGAATCCATGCACTGGGCGGATCAGACCGCGAGGAAGATCGTACAGGTGCATCAAAACAAAAAAACGATCACATGCGCTGCCGGCATTACTCCAAGCGGCGTTGTCCATATTGGAAATTTTCGCGAGATTGTTACGGTTGACTTAATCTCGAGGGCGCTGCGTGACGCGCTGAAGGGTTCTGGGAAGAAAGTAAGATTCATTTACAGCTGGGATGATTATGACGTGTTTAGAAAAGTCCCGCCGGACATGCCGAATCAAGAGATGCTCAAGGAGCATTTGAGGAAAGCAATTGTTGATGTTCCTGATCCATATGGCATGGAAGAGAGCTACGCGCGTCATAATGAGGTCGAGATTGAAAAGCATATGCCTGTTCTCGGCATCAATCCTGAATATTTGTATCAGTCTCAGAAGTACCGCGCGTGCGAGTACGCGGACGAAATTAAGAAAGCCTTGGAAAATAGGGAGAAGATCGTTGAAATCCTGAACAAGTATCGTGAGGAGCCATTGGCGCCAGAGTGGTTGCCTGTTCGTATATTCTGTGAGAAGTGTGGCTTGGATACTGTTGAAAAAATAACGTATGCGGGCGGTTATGACGTTTCTTACGAATGCGACTGCGGTTTTAAGGACACATTTGACCTCAGAAATAAAGGGGTTGCAAAACTCCAATGGCGTGTGGATTGGCCCATGCGCTGGGCGTATGAGCAGGTTGCGTTTGAGCCGGGTGGGAAAGACCATTCAACGCAGGGCGGCTCATATGATACGGGCAAAGAGATTGTGAAGGACGTGTATGAGTGCGAAGCTCCGTTGTATATCATGTATGACTTTATCCGGATTAAAGGTCAGGGCGGCAAGATCTCAAGCTCGAAGGGAGGGGTTATTACGATTAAGGAAGTTCTCGAGGTGTATGAGCCTGCTATGGTGCGCTGGCTGTTCGCTGGCACGAGGCCGGGAGCGGAGTTCGCGATCTCGTTTGACATGGATGTCCTAAAGCTCTATGAGGATTTTGATCGATGCGAGCGCATGTATTATGGGAAGGAAGAAGTGAAGAATGACAAAGATGCCGCGCAGCAGAAGAGGATTTATGAGCTCTCTGCGATTGATCCTGAGAGCATTGCGAAGGACATGCCGTATCAGCCGGGATTCCGCCACTTGACCACGATTATCCAGATCTTTGAGCAGGACATTGAGAAAGTCATTGAGTTTTATAAAAAAAATGAGGGTGTGAAAAGCCCGGATGACATTGAACGAGTGCGCACCCGCGCTCAATGTACGTCGCTCTGGTTAAAGAAATACGCGCCTGAAGATATGGTTTTTGTTGTGAACGAAGAGTCCCCTCAATTGAAATTCCATCCCACAATCCGGATAGGCCTTAAGGAGTTTATTCGGTTATTGTCGACAATGGACTCTCAGGACGCGGTTGAGTCTGCGTTGTTTGACTTCTGCAAGGCGAATGATATTCCGACAAAAGAGTTTTTCACTTCTGCATATCGCATTTTGATATCCAAAGAGCAAGGCCCAAAGCTTGTACCGTTTGTGTACGCAATTGGAAAGGGGCGGGTTCTTCGATTGCTTCAGGAAGCGCTGTCGCGTTAAGAAACGTTTATAAACAATATTCCCCTGACACGGGCCATGCCGCGCGCAATCATCGGTCTTGTCGAGTACGTTCGCATTTTTTCCCAAAATAGCCAGTCCAGGCGCATCGCGGCCCGCATAGACACAGGGGCTACGAAGAGCAGTATTGACGCTGCGCTCGCCGCGGAGCTGCATCTCGGGCCCATTGTGGAGACGAAGCTTATTAAGTCTGTCCATGGAAAAACGCTCAGGCCCATTATTAGGGCATATGTTCGTGTGGACGGCAGGAAATTGAAGGCTACGTTCTCCATCGCGGACCGCGCGCATATGAAATATAAAGTGCTGATCGGTCAGGACGTTTTGAAGAGCGGCGCGTTTTTGATCGATCCTAAGAAAAGGTGAACACGATCAAAGCAGCATTAATTTGCCAGGGAAGCGTGTCCTCACAGTGGACGATAGAGGCGATGAAGAAGTACTTTGAAGTCGTGGACGAGCTTTCCATTAAGCATGTTGAGACGGTGATCGCTGAGAAATCGATAGAGGTCCTGCATCACGGAACTCCCCTCCAGCCGTATGACTGTATCTATGCGAAAGGGAGCTATCGGTATGAATCATTGTTGCGCTCAATCACGGAAGCATGTTTTGATCGCTGCTATATGCCGATTCATCCTGAAACATTCTCCATAGGGCATGATAAGCTGCTTACACATCTCGCTCTGCAGCGGAAAAACGTGCCCATGCCTAAGACGTATGTGACGACATCCATTGCCTCTACTCGGGGAATTTTGGAAAAAGTCACATATCCCATTATCATGAAATTCACGAAAGGAACACAGGGCAAAGGGGTCATGTTCGCGGAAAGCCTCACAAGCGCTTCTACATTGCTTGACGCGATGGATGTGTTGAAGCAACCGTTAATAATACAAGAGTATATTGAAACCGGAGGAGTTGATACAAGGGCGTTCGTTATCGGTGATCAGGTTGTCGCAGCATGCCGAAGGTCAGCCGCCGAGGGAGATGTGAGGAGCAATATCCATGCGGGCGCTGAGGGTGAAAAAATCATGCTTGACGCGAAGTCGAGACGCATTGCTGTGGATACGGCTCAGGCTGTTGGTGCTGATATTTGCGCTGTTGACATGGTGCAGGGCCCGCATGGCCCCTTAGTCCTTGAGGTGAATCTCAGTCCGGGATTGCAGGGTATAACAAAGATTTCTGGAGTGGATATTGCGGCAAAAATCGCTGCGTTTCTCTATGAGCAGACGAGACTGCGCAAAACGAGCCAGAAAAAGGAGAAGGAAGTTGCCGTCCTTGAAGAGCTGGGTATTTTAGGCGATAAAGCGAGCACACAAAAAATCTCAGGAATGATTGTGCCTGCAGAGATGCGTGGGGAAAGATTGTTGCTTCCAAAAAATGTGACGCACGTCGCTGAACTCCGGGAGAAGGATGAGCTGCAGATCAGTGTCGAGAAAGGGAAGATTGACATAAGAAAGTTGTAGAAAAGTTCATATACTCGGTTTGCAGTCTCGCTGTCTATGATCTTTATAAAGGGATTAAAGAACCTTTCAAAAAACGATGTATTGGCTGCGGGAGGAAAAGGCGCTTC
>JAGVYU010000005.1 GCA_018303105.1 Candidatus Woesearchaeota archaeon
GTCATGCTTTTTTTTCTTTTTCTGCTAGAAAAAGCTTACTGAGCCATTCATCTCACGCACTAAAAGTGCGGAGATTTCTGGCTCACTTTGTTAAGAAATCTGTTCCTCAAGCGCAGCCTGAGATAATACTGCTTTCGCCTGTTCAATAAACTTCTGTTCAAACTCTGTTGGGATGATCGCACCAGCAGCGTTCGCATGCCCTCCGGATTCCCCTCCCACGCGGCTCACAATTCTCATAATAAGGCCATGGAGATCAACATGCTCAGGGGCCTGCATGCATGCAATGCGCAGTGAAACTTTTGTCGACTTGTTTGCAGAGCGGGCCATCGAAAGGATATACGTGTATTCCGGAAGCTCTCCTGACTTCGCCAAGATGGAAGCCATCGTTCCTATCATCGTAGGGAGGACATTGCTCTCCGCATTGATGATCAGGTATCTCTCTCCCCTGATAAATGTGTTTTGATTTTCGCGGTACCACTTCAGAGCATCAACAATCTCGCGGCGGTACTGAAGCAGCGCGGTCACGGCCTTTTTTTTGAACACGGGATCGTTCAGGCATGCGCCAATGCCGACAGATGCTTTCTGCAGTCTCCCACACGCATTTAAGACGGTTGAAAACTCCTTCGCATCCTTAAACTGAGGATATGTTGTTTCCTGCGGCAGCACATAGATGTCTCCAAACACATCATCCGGCAGCTTCTCTTTATGCCTACGCATGATAATATGCAAAGCAAGCCGCTTACGCTCATCTTCAGTAAGATCACTGAATGTTCTCCATTCCTTCCCTTGTTTGGGGGGGATGTTGAGATCCTGTAAAAATTGAATCGCCGCGGACTCACTCCCGGTAACTCCTGGAATAAACGGATCATTGCAATACTCCAGCGCTTTATGAATAGGGCGCGTGTGGACTCCGAAAAACCGAAGGCCCTTGCGCACTTCCATCGTGCCATGAATCTCCGCAAGCTTGAGAATTTCCTGATTTAACGGCAGAAACCCCTCAGAATCCTGAATGTCACCAAGCGCGCCGATAATGGCCAAATACGCCAAGGGCTCGAGCTTCGGGTTATACTCCTTCACAAACATGTACGTAACTCCGGCTCCTGAAATTTCTTTGCTTCCATTAATACCCACGCGATGCGGATTGACATGCACGATATTCGGATATGCTGCTGGTGAAGCAAGCTCATGATGATCAAATACAAACACTTTCTTATGCACCAGCACTCTTGCGATTTGATCCACGACACCGCTGCCGAGATCCGTGAAGATGACATACTCATGCTCTTCCTTCGCAAGCTCGTGCAGCACTTCAAGATTGAGCTGTTGGATGATGCTCAGCGCGTAGACTCGATGATCCTCCATAAGCGCCTTGATCATGAGTGAGACCGCGCAGATGCCGTCACAATCCAAATGGCTCACGACGCGGACGGTGGCTGTCTTCGGAATCTTCCGAAATTCATCCACGGCCTCTTTTACGAGATCCTTAAATTGCGCGTAGCTCATGCTCACTCGAGGAACATTTTGAGTCTTTCCGTGTCATACTTCCAATCGCGACCAAGCACTTCAGTGCGCTTATAGTACTTCACAAGCCGCTTGATTTTCGCTTCCGTAAGCTGCATGCCTCGCAGCGCAGTCATGTCCTGCTTGTTTCTCTCCATGTGCCCCTGGACGAGCGCCGCTTTCCTCAATAATGCAGTCAGATCCTCAGGGAGCTTTGATTGCATGTTATGCTGCTTGAGAATTGTGGAAACGCTTTTCCCCACAACTGCTTTTACGTCGGGAATTCCATACGCGTCTCTCATTAAGAGTCCGATTTTAGAAGGCGAGTTCCCCTCCTTTGCCAGCTTTGTTATCAACAGTTCAGCCTCTCTTGGCTGATATCTCACCCAGGATGACTTTGTTCTTTTTGCAGGCCGTGTTGAGGCTGCCTGCCCGCGCTTCCTTGAATGCATACGTGCCATGGTTTCACCTTCATGTTAAACAAGTGGCGAGAATCCGTCGCCAGCATACCCAAGCCGTGACCAAGGTATCTCTTGATAGAGAGTTAGAATGAACGGTCATTTATAAGGTTTACGAAAAAAAAGAAAAAACTTACCAGTCAACGTTTTCGAGATCCTGCTCAACCGTGTCGAGATCGTCGTCCTGGAGTTCTTGATCGATCGCGTCGATTTCAGCAATATCCGCTGCCACTTCGTCTGCAACCTGCTCATTTGCAGCCTGATCGAGCGCTGGCGCTGTTGTTAGGGGTTCTGCCTTTGGTCCGCATCCTGCCGCAACGATAGTGCCAAGAAGCAGCAGGGCAATCATGATTCTTTTCATAGTGTTCACCTCATGCCACTTCTATTTAAACGTTGCTGGTCGCGTTCGTTGTGTTACCTTGTGTCTCGTTTCCGGGGATCTCGGTTTGGTTACCTGGTATTTCAGTCTGATTGCCCGGGGTTTCTGTCTGGTTTCCCGGAGTCTCGGTTTGATTGCCGGGTATCGTAGTGTTTCCCGGTGTCTGATTTCCCGGAGGCTGCGTCGTGTTTGTCGGAGGGATTGAGCCGCCTGATTGTTTAATGCCGCGGATGATCTCCATGAGGATCTGATGCGCTTCCTTTACGTTCTGATGCGCTTTCTTCAATAATTCCCGGGCATCTTTGACAAGCTCCTTCGCCTGTTCAGGATCTGTCGCGTTCATCGCTTCCTTAAGCTTGACATCTGCCTGACGATAAAACTCCTTCGCTTCGTCAAGATTCGCGGAGAACGCATCGAGTTTTGCCTCGAGTTCATCGACATTTGCGCCCTTCGCTTCAAGCTCTGTTATCGCATTCGCAAGGCGCTGCTCTAAGTGCTCGCTGCGCTGAATGATGTTAAAAACCCTTAAATGCACTAAGCGATACGCATGGATCTTAGCGCGGTGATTTATCTTTCTGACGTCATCCCTGATTTCTTTGGCTGCGTCCTTGAGATCCTCTGTAGAGTTTGCATTCTCTGCGGCAGTGGAGGCATTCTGCAATCGCGCTATCGCCACATCAATTTCCGCTACGATTCGTGCAATCTCCTCATCTGTCAATTCCTCTGAGGCTTCGACCCTTGCCTTCACTTTCATAAGCTGCTCAATTGCCATCGCTGCGCCGTTCTCAAGGAATCCTCTTACATTATCCTCAACCTTGTCCTTAAGCTCCTCACACTCATCGCTATCATCGTCGCGGCAATTTCTCAGTTGTGCGCGGGTTTCATTATACGTTCTGAGACGCTCGCGATACTCCTTCTGGGCTTCCGCGTATTGCTTGCGCGCTTCCTTAAAGTCCTCGCGCGCCGCTTTTATGCGTTCCGCAGTTATTTTTCGGACTTCTTTGAGCTCCCGAACGGATTTTCCACGCTGATTGCTCATACCTGGATTATCATCACCGGATTCATCCTCATCATCACTTGAATTGGTGCTGTCATCTCCGGAGTCATCATCTTCATCATCACTTGAATCGTCATTAGAATCGTCATCAATATCATCATCGTCATCATCGTCCGATCCATCACGGCCTTCGTCAGCCATAACGGATAGACTCACAATCATAATGGCAAGCAATGCCAATATCCACAGTTTCCTCATTGTGGTTTCCTCCGCCCATGCGGGCATGTACTCTTGTTTCTTCCATCGTTTATAAAGATGCTTTCGTTGGCTTTATGCGCGCACCCTTTATTATTCACGAAATCCTTTACGACGCTTTATTAACAAGGATTTCGGGCATCGCAAGTTTTTTAAACCGTGGCCATAAAAATGCAAAATAATGAAAAAAGGGGCCGTGGTCGTTCTGTTTATTCTGCTGATTCCATCAGTCCTAGGAGCGACGATTCATGGTGTTGTTTATGACCTCGACCTTGAGCAGATACCGGAAGTGATCATCACAGTGAATACTGTACCTGAGCAAACATACGTTTCAAAAGATGGAACATATTCTTTTGAGCTTCCTCCCGGAAATTACACGCTCAGAGCGCACGTCCTTGACAATGAAGAGCTCCGTGTTGAAGAAGAGATCCACATTCAGGATGAAGGGGATTACTATGTGGATCTCATCGTTTTGCCTGATACAAGCCCGGAGGAGGAGATACTCGACGAGGATGTCATGGTTGAGGGGATTGATGAGGAGACACAGACAACGAGCTATTGGATTCCTGCGCTTTTAGGCATTGCAGTAATCGCAGGAATAATCGCCGTGGCCATAAGCGCACGAAGGATACCCAAAAGGAAAACTGCGCTTGACCAGGATCTTGCGGACCAAATTCTTTCCTTGCTTAAAGAACAACAAGGGAGGACAACGCAGAAAGAGATTAGAAAGCACTTCCCAGTTTCAGAAGCGAAAATCAGCCTTGTATTGAGCGAGCTTGAAGCGAAAGGAATGATTGAGAAAGTGAAGAAAGGAAAAGGGAATATTATCGTTCTTAAAAATTGAGGGGGGGTTTATCCGTCTTGGGAGTCTTCATCCTCATCGCGCAGCGCTTCAAGATGTACGGATTCATGCCGGTTTTGGGTGTTAAAGACGAACCTCGTCCAAATGTTAATCTCCGCACCCATTGAAATAAAGGTAGTTGGATATTCCTTCGCGCGGCCATACGCGTGCGCATGGCCGGAGACATGAAGCATTGAGGTATAGGCATGCACGAGCCTCCCGATCTCTGATGATCCGCGGTATCCTGAGCAAAAAATATGTTCAGGAGTCTGCGGATGCGGGATCAAATCTGCCCGCGGAACGGTATGTGAGATCGTGATGAGGGGCTGCGCGGCAGATGCGAGCCGTGATTCAAATGCATCTAGCAGTTCCTTGCATACTTCCCTGTCATGTTTTCCCTCCCAGTCCTGCATCTTCTTGTCAAGGAAGCTTTCAGGATGGCCATATACGACCGCCTCGCCATTTTCCCAGTCGCTCTCGCCGAGATCGGCTTGGCGAAGGCCCAATGAATAATCATAATGGCCATATGTACCGGCGATTGTGAGGCCGTCAAGATCAAGATTCTGCGCTTCAAGATTGATAATGTCAAACTCCGCCATAAGCAGGGGATGATGGTGCATTAACAAAGGGATCGTGCGCAAACAATACTCGCTCCAAAGGTCATGATTGCCGAGAACAGACGCGACAGGACCGTTGAAATGTTCTCTTATCGCTCTGTAGAGCCTTCTGTGATGCTCAAGATTAGTGAAAACAGCAGCATTGTCACCGCACAGAATGAGCGCATCGACCTCCTTTGCGAGCTCTGCGATCTTTTGCTCTTTTTGCTCAGAAAGTTTTTCATGCCACAAATAGTCCATATGCAAGTCTGCAAGGAATGCGATTCTCATGCATGTGAAAGTGCGGGGGGTTTTATAAATCCGGTGAATTTCCTTGCGTCAGAAGCAAAAATAAGACTTGTCCTGAGTTGGAAGCGAAAGGCAAGATTGAGAAAGTGAAAAAAGGAGTATTACAGCGGTGAAGTGACGAGCGCTTCTAGCGTAAGTACGGGTGTGATCTTTTCAATGCATTCTTTAGGAACGAGAAAATATTCTCCCTCTCTGGGATTGATGGTCCCAAGACCCTGGAGGGGTCGAAGCTTAATTTTATTCCCTCTTTGACCAACGTACGTTGCAACAAACACATTCAGAGGCAACATTGACGCCTCTCTCACCGCGGTGAGTGCTTGAGCGGGTGTAGGCTGCTGGCCAAAGCGCTCCCGCAAAAAAGGTTCAATGGGCATCAAGGGCACTTCCCGACGCTGGTCCCACGGATTATAGACCATTGTTTCCGTAAACTTGATTAAGAAGGTTTGTCCAGCTGAGTACTCCGCCATATCAATGTCAAGCATGTGTTACAACCCCTAGCAGGGTGAGAGTACCCTGGGTTTTATAAAGATTATTGTCCTTTAGCGATAACCTATTACAAGCAGGTTATATTAACGTTTCGTCACATTATGAACTCTGACCATGTACCTTCCCGTGGAATGCTCATACAGCGGCGGAACAGAAATCGCGAGTTCGCTCGGAGCATGATGCAAAATCACGCGAAGATCAAACTCACCCATATCGGGATGCTCGTCTAGTGACTTCCTCCAAGGGGCGCAAGCCAAAACGCGTGGCGAATAGGATGCGAGATGTCCAAGGTACTCCCGGAGGAAATCATCTTTCACTATCCGACATAAATTTCCTGAGGACATGAGCGTAGGAGCGAGGATGCTTTTATTAGCATTTACGTAGCAGCTTACCACTATAAGCGATTTCCCTCACCAGTATATACAATCGTAACATTTATATAGTACTCATGTAATTAAGTCATTGGGGGAATATGGTTATACTATTCGATCAGTTTCATCTGCCAGAAGATATTTACGAGATCATCTTCGCTACTCCGCAGCAAAAGATTGTTGCGAAAGTGCTCATCCAGGAGATGAAAAGCAATGGTGGCGAGGTTTCTAAGTCTGTCATGAGCTGGGTCGCTACGCAGTTGCATGAAGGAAAATTAATCACGGCCATTGATGATCCCGTGTACAAAGGCAAGGAGATCAGGATCAGCTACAATAAAAGGCAGTTTTACGATCGCATTCTTACACCCATGAAGAGCATGGGATTGATTGATTATGACTTGTACAAGAAAACGTACAAGATTTCTACGCATTTCGGCCAGGAGCTGCAAAAGATAGGGTTTTTGTGGGGACAAGAAGCAAAAAAACCGCCCTTACCCGTGCGCACGCGCATCAAGAAGCCGGAAGAGATGAAGTAATACACATTTTCGCGATTAGTTTTCTGATCTGTTATGAGTCTTCCAGCAAAATCTTCTTCAGCAACTCTGGCACCTCAGGATACAATCTCGGAATCATGACATTCGAATGCAGATCCGAATTCAACGCGTCCGTGCAATTTCCTTCTATCTCATAATTGACGACCCCTTCAAGATATGCGCTCTCATTCGTCACAATGCCATCTCCAATTTCCACCCCCATCGTGCAGCCTACGCTTCTTATCACGTACATTGGAATCTGGGGCAATGGTTTTGCGTTCAACCGATTCAAAAACACGCTTCCCTGCGTCATATCATCGCACTCTTTTGAAGCTCCGAGCAATGTGCACGCTTTCGCGACGTTGTCAGAAATTCCATGATACGGAGTATTGATTGTGATGAGCATGTCAACGCTGTTTGACCCAAACGTATCCATGTATGAGCGCGCAACCAATCCGCCCATAGAATGTGCTACGATAATTACTTTAGGAGATCCCGTGCGATACTTGAGAACATCGATGATCTCATGAAGACGCAACGCATAATTTTCTATGCGCTCTGATTGTTGCACATGCAATTGATACGGACCGAGATTATAATCACGAATGTAATAATAACTTGCGCGGACTGTTACCGGTTTTCCAGACTTGCCCCACTCGCCAAATTCAAGCGTGCTAGGATCTGAAGTCACATCCAGAATACCGGCATCGATATATCCGCTTTCCTGAAGCGCTTGTTGAATCTCGGCAACGTATGCTAACGTGTACTCGGGATTATTCGCGTCATTAAAGGAATGCCCATGCAAAAACAGCACGGGATACGCGGCGCAACCGCTGCAGCATACTTGGCACTCCCCGAAAGCGCAACACATTGGTTCAGGAATTGAAATATTCATGAAGGGAAGTTCAACAACGGGAACATCGAGGGAAATGTTTACCGGAATGACAATGGGGGATTTGCTGAGCGATACTAACGCTGCTGGCATGCTTGAAGATGTATTGCCACAATAGTTTGTAGCAAACCCGCTTGCGTTCGTCTCGACTGAGATATTTGAGGCGTTGAGGAGTAATGTAAGACTTTCATTCAAGTAACTTTGATTCAGAGCAGCAATAAGCGCGCTCTGAGTGACCAATGTAGGACATTCAAATGTTGACAGGGGAGATACCTGAATGCCAGCAAACGTGAGTTGAGTTGCGGTCAACCGTTGAAGCCAATATCCTGTGTCCACAAGCTTGTTGAAGTACGTGATATTTGATTCTAATGATCCATCTGCATGGGAGGCAAGCTCCAAGAGTCGTGCCTCCGTATGAATGTTTCCAGCAACCGTTTGGGCATCGAGCACTTCCTGTGCAGAAGCGTTTGCTTCTTGGAGGAGAAGATAATTTTGTACGGTTGTGTGATTTGCATACCAGCGAGCCGCCTGCAGCAGCCCTGGAGTTTTTTGCCAGATATTGCTTAAGATTGCACGGTTATCATTAATTTGACGCAGAAGGAATACTGTTGAATTCGTATGCGTCTCATATTCCTGGAGATGTATGGATTCAGCCGCATTCACTTTTTCGAGCGCCGCCGTATAATTCTCTGCATTCCATACTTCAAACGCTTCATCAAAAAAATGCTGTTTTATGGAAAGATCCTCCTCGAGCCATTGCTGTTGAACCATAAAATTTTGGCCGTCGAGATTGTTTTTGGGAATCCGAGCTACAAGCACACTGCTCTCGTTAAGGAGATATGAAGCCCGCCCTATTTTGGCAGACCAATTTTGCAGCAAAGGCAAGACTGCCGATTGCGCAGCTCGCTCCTCTTCAGTCAGGTCATAATTAACGGTAATCAATGCAGTGTGATAGCGAGGATATTCCGTGCTCGGGCAGATGAAACTTCTGATATTCTTGCAATTGAGATTGAAACTGAAGAGAAATTGGCCGGATCCATGACCTGGCGCTGGAAACCTGAAGCTTTCAAAAATCTCTTCATTGTGAGAAAGCCCTCGCGTATCGTTATAGAGTATTTCCCCCGTTCCAATCTCCCTGAGCGTGATCGCGCATATGCTCTGACATTCTCCAAAATTCCTATTCTGGACCTTAAAGGTCACATTCGCGGCTTCCTTGTTTGTTATGTGAAAGCTTGCGTCAAGTGGGACGAGGTCGATCTGGAGCTCATCATGCAGAAGAAATTTGATGCGAAGGCTGAGCACGAAACTCAATAGAAGAACCACGAGAACGACAATAAGAACGACGAGCATTGTCCTCGGCTGGATGATTCTCTTCTCTACCTCTTTGATTGCCATGTGATGAAACGAGATTGTCAAGTATTTAAGCGTTTAGCATTTAACTATCACCCACTCAGGTATAATGATCTTTTTAAATACGTTGTAACTTTCAATATCCCATGGTGAGCCTTCCCAATCCATTGGATAATCGCGTACGTAGCTATTATCCATCACGCCGCATCCTTAATGATAGGGGCATCAAGAAAGCGTTGGAATCAGGATATATTGAAATTCTCCCTACTATTGACCCTTCAGATACAACGCGGATTCAGCCTGCGACCCTGGATGTAAAGATCGCGGAAGTTGACGAAATCAATCGTCTGGATAATTTTCAGCACGAGAGACCAAATTGGATTGGTTTAAGAGTCATTCATGCAGGATCCTGGGTTGAGGCAGCGTTGACAGAGACAGTTCTCATTAATCATGAGCGTCTCAACAAAGAACCTAAAGGACCACAATTCATGCTTCATTCAGCTGAGGCGCGTTCAAGTTTCTGTCGTCTCGGCGGGTTTATGGGGAATTCTGGGCTTGGGCGATCGTACTTGCAACGCTGGGGAGATAAATCAGTTTATACACCGATAAACCCTGGTAATTTTGGACCAAACCATTGGGAATTTGCGTTTGGTGAGCGCATTGCGCAGATGTTCTTTTTTGTTGATCCCTTCGCTGATTTGTCTTTTACTTCCATGCACGAAGGGTGCTGTCACGCGCTGCCTTCGGGAGACGAAGTGAGGTCTTTTGAAATGGGGATTGAAGTTCAAGAAAACTTACAGATCAAGCTTTTGCATGACAAAGGCTTTTTTGAAGTGGCTCCAAAACTCGTGTGGTTTCAAGGATATGTCCAGGTGCATGCGAGTGATGAGGCATATCGAATCCGAAAATTAGATGGCGTGCTCAAGTTTTCGGATAGGGACGCACTCAAGGATGAATTGAGAGAATCGATTGATATACGCAATGGATACACAATACAGCCTAACGAATCGATTGTTGTGAAAACCCTTGAACGATTCAAACTCAGCCCGCATATAGGTATTCGTTTCTGGGATAATTTCTCATCGCGTCGGTTTTGTAAGAGAGGATATGATCACCTGCAAGGCATGACATGGTTACGCAATACAAATCTTGTTGAATTAACAGATGGTTGGATTGATCCAGGATACGAGGGTGTGTTTGGTAGACAGCCTAAAGGATACGGTGGAAGAGTAATTCGGCCAGGAGATGCCATCGGATGGGGGCAAGTATTCTTTTTTCCAACGGGAGTTGAGAAACCATACGGCTCAAAGGACCTTGGATCTCAGCATCAAGAGAAAAAGCAAATCTAGCAATGTATTTTAAACACGGCTGATTTTTTGATTTCATGGTCGATCCGCTTTGCCCGTATTTTGGAACCTGTGGGGGATGTACATCGCAGCATATTGCGTATGAAGATCAAGTACTCCAAAAGAGAAAAGCGCTTGAATCCGCAACAGGAACACAAGAGGTTCGCGTCATTACGGGAAATCCGTATCACTATCGCAATCGCATGGATTTTGTATTTCATCCCAGAGGTCTTGGATTACGCAGGAAAGGTGAATGGTGGAGTATCGTTGATATTGAGCGGTGTGTAATCTCAAATGCAAATCTGAATACGCTTCTTGCGGAAGTTCGCTCTTCATTTAACGAAGTTGAAGCGTTTGACGTCAAGAAAAAAAGAGGGTTGTATCGGTATGCGGTCATTCGAAC
>JAGVYU010000013.1 GCA_018303105.1 Candidatus Woesearchaeota archaeon
ATAAATCTTTCGGAGGGGACTCTGGAAAGGCAGAAGATCTTTTCTATAAAAGCGAGCTTGATTTTGAGGATTCTATCGTAAGCGGTTAAGGTAAATCCGAGTTAGTTCATTCTAGATCAAGGGCATCTGGCGCTGTATAATGCGACGGGCGTGAGTTATCAGATTTCATAGAATCACTCGAAAGGTTTATATATTTTGAAACGGCGTGAATCATATGCTAATGAGGAATCATAAACTTGTACTGTTTCTTATCTTATCTGTTGTTCTCCTGTTGATCGTCGCGTGCCAGGGTTCGATTTATTCAAGGATGGGTGGTAAGACGGGTATGGCGTTCTTTCCCGGACCTTCCGGCTCTAATGTGTATTGTGAGGATCCGGATGATTCAAGAACATATCCGTACTGGGATCCCTCGTTTGTTCCATTAGCAAAGGAATCCTTTAAACGCGCGACAACAGTAACGGGAGTTCATTATCAACAGCCAGGTGTGATAATTTCCAGGGGAGACCGGTGCATTCAAGAGGGAGATTCATCGTTGACCTCACCTGATGAAGTATCAAGAGGGGCACAAGTGGGTGCTCTCGTTGAATATTTTTGCCAGGATAATCTTATCGTAAACCACTTCAACGCTTATTGCAAGTCGGAGTTTGATTATAGCTATGGTTGCGAGTCTGGAAGATGCGTTAAGCAATATCCAGAGTTTAGTATTCTTTCCGTCTTATCGGCACCAAGTGTGTATTCTCCGAATAAACAAGTGTTTTGGCTCAAACTCTTTGACACGGGAAAAAACATCATTCCTGCTGGTAATATTATTAAAGTATGCAGAAAGGAGTCACTGCAGCAATCCTCTTGCGATAAGATCTATGAATTTAGGTCTTTGGGGATTCAAGGTCACACATTTCCACCAGAGATGCTAATCGGTTACAACACGCTGAGCCCAATTAGGGTCTTCATAGGCACAAGTACAGATTTCGACAAATACAATCCAAACAATAATTGGGATGATGCGCCCCTCACGAATCCCATTCGAGATGCTTATTTTATCGTTGATCCATTTAATGAATACCAAGAACTCGATGAATCAAATAATGTATTTCACTTCGTTGAAGAGCGCCCTCTTTCACCATCATATCCTGCTGATATCTTATCCCGTTGCTCATCAACCAAGGAGTTTCCTCCGGGAGGGGAGAATTACCACGATCAGTACGGGTTTGAGTATTGTACTTCCACTGGATCTTCGGGAGGGGGAATTTTTAAATCAAATGGATGGATTATGAAAAAAGGGGAATATATCATCGAGGACATTTGGCAAACATTTGGAAGTGATCAGGTAAATGAGGATGTATTGAAGGCATACTTTGCTAAGATGAAATCTAATTTATTGCTTAAAAAAATTAATTTTGGCAGCCTGAACTATCCAGTCTATACCGGGAATGGTGACCAAGGGAATTTACCTAACGGCGACAAGTCCGTGTACATGTTGCTCATTAAGGGAGGAGGTACACAACTCCAAGTTCGAGTATTTCTCTGTAAGAATGTGATCATGGACAATGTAGAGGGGTGCCAAGCGATTCTAGAAGACTACATCGTGAGAGAATATCTTGATTGCAACACTGGCAATTGGGGTTTTGACCAAGATATTGACCCAAGGTCTCCTTGCTTGTGCAAGGACACGGATGACACTTCAATTGATCCTGTTGGGAGTTACAAAACGAGTGCATATATTCTCACGACTTCAGGGAAGGGGGATACTCCACTCCTCACAAGGGATGTGTGTCAAAATGACGCAGTGCTGACTGAGTACTCCTGCTCAGATGATGGCAAATCAAGTGTTCACACTACTTTTGATTGTGGAACACTGCCTGACGCGTCCTATTTCTGTTCTGATCGAAGATGTGCTCAGAAAATTCCAAGTGCAACATCATCATCTGCGTCGCCGGCGCCATTTGCAAAAAACGTAGTCATCACGGATCAAGCTGCTGAGGCCTTGATTGCACAGTACGAAGAAAAATAGGATCTGGACCTGCATGATCCAGGTGAAACTCCGTACATAGTATGCAGGGGATTCGATGAATTGATAACAATAGAATCAGGTGCTTTCGTGCTGAAAATCCTATTCCCTTAAAAAAAGTTTCCGACACTCGAAACCCGTGCGGTTTCGATACTCGGAAGCATGGCTTCCGATACTTTTATATACCACCAATGCTAAGATTCCAGTACTAGTATACATTTTTATGATATAAAAGAGGTGAGTAAATGAAAGGAAGGAAAGCACAAGCCGCTATGGAGTTCTTGATGACGTACGGCTGGGCCATCCTTGTTGTCCTGGTTGCCATTGGTGCATTGGCCTATTTCGGAGTGTTGAACCCGAGTAGATTCCTGCCCAATAGCTGTACATTAATCCCGGGACTGTCCTGTGATGAGTTCAAGGTCACAAGTGGCTTAGCTGGCGCTGGTACCGTCAACATTATCATCCGTAACGGAGCCGGAGACTCTATTGATTTCTCCAGCATCTACATTGATGTTGACAGAAGTGGTGCGTATGAGGCAGCTAATGATTGCGCAAAGACTGCGCCTGCTGATCCCCTGGCAATTGCGGATGGCGCGCAGGTAACGTATGATTTCACATGCGCTCCAGCAATCACGATTGACAGCCGATTTAGAGCGGACATCCGTGGCGTCTACACGAAAGGATCAAGCACGTTAACGCATAACCTGGCTGGATCGATTGTGGCAAAAGCTGAATAAGCTTATTATTTTCTTTTTTTATAGCTGAATAAGCTTATTATTTTCTTTTTTTATCTTATTCTTAGAAAGGACGCGTCGTCACCTAGTCAGCAGCCATTCTTGAACTGAGAACGTCCATTCCGTGAACGAAGGGGCAATGAACATGCTCACTCGAAATTGAAGCTCGAGTAGGAATAATGCTCCTAAGAGTATAAAAAACACTCCCGCAGCCACGTGTGTCGTGTGCAGGTAGAGTTGTCTATGAAATAAACGGACCGTGAAGACCCTTCCAAGAAGGATTTTCCAGATACTATGTGTTTTTGGCAGCGCATCAAGCCAGTAGGAGATCCCGAAAAAAGGGAGTAAGAGGCCAATACCATAAACAAAGAGGAGTACTGCGCCTTGAATCTGTGATCCCGTTCCTGCCGCGAGGACAAGGATTACCCCAAGGATGGGCCCTATGCATCCAGTCCATGTGATTCCGAGGAGTGATCCAAAAGCAAAACTGCTTTTCGCGCTGAAGTGCTTTGGCTTGAACAAACTCAATCCAACAAAAACCCCGTAAATAATCAGCAGAAATCCCATAATCATGAGGATTGTTCGTTTATGAACAAGGAGAAATCCCCCAATGGACCCCGCAAACGCTCCCAGGAGCACAAATACGAGGGACATTCCAAGTGATAGGAAAAGTGTGTTCCTTAGGAGTTGCCCGCGCCGTGCATTTGTGAGGTGTGCGGCATATCCGGGTAGAATGGGCAGGGAGCATGGTGCTATGACGGTGAGCATTCCTCCAATAAGGGCAATGAAGAGATACACAATAAATTCCATGATTGAAAAGCTGTAGGGGGCTTTTTAAAACATATGAATTTGAGTTCCATTAAGCAGTAAAATATATATACCCTGATTTCGATGTTTAAGGCTATGAAGCTCTTCTGGCTCCTCAGCGTGCTTTGCATCCTGGCTGCGCTCACCGTATTCGCTGGAGAAAAAGTCTATTATGACGAGGTCACCGCGCATGGCAGCTCTATCTTGGTCGCAAATGACTCGTATCTGTTCACGATTAACGCGGCAGGCCTCTCAAGCTTTAGTTCTCAGACAACCGGAGGATTAATTGTATACAATAACACATGCGAGGATCACGGGCTTCTGCAGTTTTGCGTGTCTGAGGCACAAGTGGACTATAAGAATTTCACATTAGACAAGGATTATTTCAAGGCGAGAGTCAAAATCTATAAAAAAACTGCCGAGGTTGACCTCGCAAGGGAATTTGAACCTGATGACCTCATCACAGATAAAAAAAGCTATGTGCTCGCGACGTTGGAGAATACGGGAGATGAGCATGCGACAAATATTGTGTTTAAGGACCCGTACAAAAACTTTACGATTTCTATCATTCATGGCGACTGCACGCTGAGCGGAGACACGATCGTTTGGAAGACTGCGTTGTTTCCTGGGAAAAAACAGACGTGCAGGTATGCTGTAACTCCCTTATTTACGGGTTCATTCACGTCGATTGCCCAGCTTACCTACTTCGATGGCGTTGCAACCGTCAATGAGACAGATAAGAAGACGTTTGATGTTCAGCAATCGCTTCTTGATGTAGCGTATGGAACGAGCAAAAGGATTATTGCATTGGGTGAGCAGTTTAATATCTCCGTGAATCTTACGAATAATGAGAACAGTGTTTTTTCCGGCTCGAGTTCCGTGAGCATCCCGATTGGATTTACTGTTGTGGACAAGTCTCGGGGGTTGCAGTATCAAGGATCAACCCTCGCGTGGAAAGGGGCGCTTAACCCTGATGATACCGTTACATATAACGCGACAATACAGGCAGGTCGCATTGGTGCGTATAACATTAAGTTGGAGAACAGCTTCTACTATGAGTACGAGCTTACAAGCGCGGTTACGCAGATTCTGCTTACCGTTATTTTGGATAATGTCACCGTGGTCACAAATCTCAAGAGCAGCTATCATTCAGGGGAGAACATGAATTTTTTTCTGAATGTGAAGAATCCAAGCAAGCGCTATCATTATTACGATGCTCAGATTACAGCCAAAAGCGACCTGACGCAGGTTCACGCAGAGAAGCAGGGTGACTTAATGAAGGGAAATTATATTGAGCTCTTGAACACGAACCTTCTCGCTCCCGTCGTCACAAAAAAAACCGTGTTTCCGATTACAGTGGATATCGAATACAAGACGGATGCTGGTCAGATTGTTGAGCAGCATGAGACTGTTAAAGTGACCGTGTTGCCGTTGGGTCAGGAAGAGGAGGAAACACTGCCTGAGGAGGTTATAGAAGAAACCCCCATCGAGCCCGTACAGCAGCCGCAGCCATCATCTGCAGATGTAAAAGAGCCGTTCTTCAAGAATCCCATGATGCTTTTTATTGACGGCGTGATTGTGCTCTTAATAATTGTTTTTGTCATGATGTTGTTTGGAAGAAAACGCAAAGTCAATGTAAACAAGATCTTTGTTGATGATGATACGAAACAAAACCTCGAAAAAAGTGTTGGCAAGAAACCTTAAGCACTGCCATTCCGCATGGGCTAAGGGCCTGGGATGTATGTTCACGTTCTCAATGAAACACGCGCTTATCTTTCATTTCAAAAAACAGGCATACGCTGACTTGCACATGTTCTTTGTATTTCATCCGATTGATGTGCTGTGGCTTGACGGCAAGAAAAGAGTCGTCGATCTGGAGAAAAAGCTTTTGCCATTCACATATCGCAGTGCGAGATGCAAATCAAAATTCGTTTTGGAGTTTGAACCCGGAACAATTCAAAAAACGAGGACGAAATTGGGAGATCTTATTTATTTCGCTAACAACGCCTGAATTTCTAGCTTACTGTGCCCCATGCGATGCAAGGCATCGTAGACATTAACACGCGCGTTTTTCGTTTTTTGGTGCTCAGTAACGAGGAAACTGACCATGCTTTCATACGGGATTCGAAAGTCCTTGTTATGCTGCTGCGCCTTGAGTTCGTCACGTAAAATATATGTCTTTACGCCAACAAGGCCGATGCCGAGAAAATACACCGCGTCAAGCGTTGTGCACCACATGCCTTTCTCAAATTTCTTTTCTGGATCTGCGCGATACTCGGGATCTCCGAGGTAAGCGTCATTCAGGGCAGGGCCCTGTTCTGGAGCAGGTTGTTCTACGTCGGGTGAGTGTGCATATTCCTGCGCGATTGCCGCAACATATTCAAGACCCGGCCTTCCTTTCTCGGATAAGTGATTAAGGACATCGAGCAGCCTTCGCATCGGATTTGCCTTCGTTCCTCCTGTCACCGGTACCTCCCGCAAGAGCATGGTAAGCCCCTGCGGTTTCAGTCCGGGATTTGCCTTCCTCATGGCTTTCAACAAATGCTCCTTATCAATTGAAGATTCAAGGTCGGAATCTGGAACTTGCACGATGAATGCCTGCGCCTGAGCGATGTATGGTATCATGAACGTGGACTGGGTGGCGTCTTTTTGTGCTTTGTGGCAGTGGAATATAGATATTAGAAGAAAATGAGTTTTACCGCGCATCCAATAACAACGAGCAAGACGATATACCGTATCCACTCTTCACCTTTTTTGAGGCCATACTGCGTTCCAAAATAAGATCCTAACATAAGGCCGACTGAAAGAGCAAAAAAGAGCTTCCAATCAACTGCCCCGCCAACGATAAAAACAATTGATGCCAAACAAGTTCCAATATAGGATGCGAAGCGCCAAAGAGCGGATGCTGAAATATAGCTTTTTCCATACACCCACATGTAAAGCGATGCGTAGAGTGGACCGAGTCCGCCTGTAAGCGTCCCAAAAAAAGAAATAATGAGTGTGCCAAAAAATGCAAAAATGTGGCGATACGCGGGAGAAAATGGGGATTTGTGTTCTTTCATTCCAAAAGTTTTGTTGAGGAATAAGATGATTGCAACAATAAGGAGCAGGATACCAAGGAAGAGATCAAGCCAGCCTTTAAATAGTGAAAGCGTTGCGAATCCTGCAAGCACGCCCCCAATTGAAGTTGGAATCATTAAATAAGCAACCAGCTTCCAGTCTACGCGCTTCTTCTTGTTTAATAAATAGAGACTGGGGAGATCACCAACCAAACTGCTCACGCGGGATGTTCCAATGACTATAGCTGCAGGAAAACCCAAAAAAATAAGGACCGGGCGCATCACAAGACCAACCCCTCCACTAATAGCGCCTATAAACATCGTAACAAAGCTGAACAAGAATGCTATGATGAGCAAAATGGATTCCATAACCCTCAAAGGAAGAACATAATGTAAAAAGCTTTCGAATTGGGAAAAATTTTGGAGTTCACCAGATCCGGCCTTCGGTGGAAACCCCATTATTAAAAAGAGTGAGAGAAAGCTCTAATGCAATGATGCCTTCCAGTTTTTCTTGGGCTGTCAAGCTCGTTCGCGCCTTTCCCATTCTCATGCAGAAAGGTTCGGAATCGCTATCAAGGTGAGGAAGTTCTATGTGGACGGGAGTATTACAACAAAGTGTAGTTAGGTTGCTGCCTGCAAGCGCAATCTCAACAACATATCCATTGTCAGTCGGATGAAGAACTTTAATCGATTCAATTCTTTGCTCTTCATAAACGGGTAATCCGACGTGACTCCAGCCTTTTATATATCTGGCGGGAACATGTATCCCCGCGTAAGCCAATGCGTGCATCACCGCAGTGTTTGAAGGCACGGAGCCTGCAACTTTTCCTTCGGCTAACTCATACAGGATAGTCACTGGCTTCGGTAATGTTGACAGATCAACAAGGCTTTCTTCTGCCATATTTTTTGGTAGTGCAAATAGGCTTATAAACCTTATCTCATGCCACCACTGTAAAAGGAGTACAGAAAACAAAAACTCGCTGCTCGGAACTATCTCAGCAGAATGCCTGTGGGAATATCTCCAATGATTCCCGCCGCAAGCTTTGGATTCCGTGAAGCATCCCATAATCCCCAATGCGGCTCAACGGGATGCCAGTTTTTCCATAGTTGATCAAATGCCTCAAAATAGTGGAAATGCATTCCGGATGTATTCATGAGTGCATAATAATCGCGCTGTCCTTCTTCGCTTAAACCAGACGCTCCCTCTGTAGGCAGCCCGCATTCGCCAAGAATAACGAGTTTGCCGTTCGCTCTCGCTACAATCTCATCATGCCGTGCCCGTGTCCATGTGTATGCCTGCGAAGGATTTGTGATACTTGCGCGTACGACTCGGATCGCTGCCGCCGTATCCGACCAGAAAGGATGAATGTTGGGAAACAGCCAGTCTCCCGTGTCCAAAACCCACTGCTCGCTATACCTTGGCAGCACTTCAGATGTTGTAACGGGTTTCCCTGTTTCCGCCCTGAGAGCATTGATATAATCGGTAAGTTCATAAAAAGTATAGCGTATGTATAATCCTTCGTTTCCGGCGGCGTAGCCATCCACATGGGATGCTGCGTTCACGGCATTTGTCCATTCTTCGCTTCCCGTTCCATCGCGGTCAATATCCCATATACCCATAATAACAGAAAGCCCCCTATCTTTTGCAAGCCGGGGTATTTCCCGTAATCCGTTATTTGCTCCATACGTTCTTATTCCCGTAATTCCCGCAGCAACCAGAATGTCTAAGTCCGCTTCAATGCTGCTTATTGAAGCATACGTGCCTGTATTTGGGTTGTAATTCGTGGGATTCATAGCACTCCAATTTCCGAAGGTGAGAAACTGCTGTTCTGTAGCTGCTAGTGGATTCTTCTGTGCGTGGACGACTGGAATATTAAGCGCAGCAGCACCCATCGCTGCCAACGTTTCAATAAACATTCTTCTATCCATGCACATTGAGAATGCGTGTGAGTTTAAAATACCTTATTTTAATACGGCAGAAACGTAAGGAAGCTTGAGCGTAAGGTGAATTTCCCTGGTATTGCACCAATAGAACATTTATTAAGACAGCACAATCACAAGCTCCTCATGAGAAATAAATGGATGTTGCAAGTCATAGCATCCTTAGTTGGCGCTGTAAGCATTGGATTGCTCAGTTTTATATTTTTCGTACAGTATGGAGGCAACAGATGTGATCAGCCACCCGCTTCGACATGTAGTTGCTTCTGTTGTCATATGTTCAATTCTCGGGGTTATGAAGCCTGTGGCATCTTTGGTTTTTGGATCGGAATCCTAGTTGGAGCTATTGTTGGAGTGTTAGCTGTTCAATTGCTGGGAAAGAAGTTGTTTAAAGGGTAGGAAAAATTAGCATCTCCATGATAAGATTCAGGCGGATGTAAAAGTTATTAAACCACTCTTATTTATGTTAATATATGAAACGCATCGTTATCTCCGGCGGCTCCTATTCTGGAAAGTCAAGCCTTGTTAAGTTATTCAAGAGAGATAAATATAAAGTAATCCCAGATGTTGGATTTGAAGTCATAAAATCGCTTAATAAGCGGCTTGGAATTCAAGGACAGAAGAGATTTAGGCACAATAATCCGCTGGCGTTTTATTCTATGATCCTTAAAAAGCAAGTGCAGTTAGAGAAACACATAAAAGAAAAAAGGGTGATTTTAGATAGGGGCGTCTACGACTATCTAGCTATGTTCCAACTCAAAAACCAAAAAATTCCAAAGATGCTAACGATTCTGGTAAAAAACACGGTATATGATACCGTTTTTTTATGTGATACGTTATCAAATTTCGATCAGAGAAAAGCAACCGGAAGGTCCTTATCCAAGAAAGATTCTCAAAGACTTAAAGGCTTAATCAGAAAAATATACACGCAGGCAGGAATTAAAGTAATTCATGTTAGAGAGATGCCATTAAAGCAGCGATATATTTTCATTAAAAAACATATTTGAAACCTTCGTAAACTCCTCAGGGAGCTTGAGCGAGAGCTCAACTCCCTCCTTTTGGTCAAGCTTTTGGAAAAAGATTGGGGCTGCTGGGATTTGAACCCAGATCAAAGGCTTTCACCGGGAAGGTTGTGTCAAGCTCATCCCTCCAGTACTGGAGGCCCGCATACTAGCCAGGTTGTACTACAGCCCCATTGAGATTGTAGAAAAGTAAAACCGAATTTATAAAGATGATGCTTCTATTTCTTTTTCTTCGTATCTTCTTCTAAGAAGTCAAGTATTTTCTTGTGGTAGACGATGAATGCGATGAGGATGACAAGCACGATGATTCCTATGATCGCGTACAGCCAATAATCCCTGAAGTTGTTTTTAATCCATGATCCAACGCTTTGTAATTGGCCATCAGCCCTCGTAACGCGTTCTTTAACAGCCGCGAGTCCGGAAGGCTCTGGCGCATCCCGAACGATAAGCGTAACCGTGCTTTCATTGATGCCACCCTTGCCATCATCCGCAATGAATGTTGCTGTGGCAATGCCATACCAGTCCTTCTCTGGAACAAATGTTGCTATTCCACCCTGAATGAGAATCGTGATGTGCTCCGGTGCGATTGCCGTAAACATGAGCACGTCGCCGTCGGGATCCGTGAAATATGTTGTGAGATCAAGCGTTTGTTGTATATCCTCAGTCATAATCTGTGTAGGAAGGCCTTCCTTTGATTCTGGAACTTCCTGGTCTGGATTCAGGATCGTGATAAACTGTGCAATTTCTTCCCTGCGTATGGATGTTTGTGCGGTGATACTCTCAATCGAATCAGTAAGCAATCGTGCGTATTCTTCCCGTGAGAGCACTGCTCCAGTGTCTCGGTTTACAACATCACCCTCAGAATTGTACTGATAATTCCCCGGGATCGCATCCAGGATCGGATCAGATGAATATTCCTCTTCAAGCGAGGGAGGGATTGCAGTCATGCTGATATAATAGCTGAGACCGAGCAGCACTGCGATAATCGCAAACAATACAAGATATGGAATCCATGATCGCTGGGTTGGCTCTTCAACTTCAGGAGCTTCGCGCTCAGCAGCCTCTTCCTGTGCGCATATGGCAAAGTAGCTGAAGTACACGAGTTTTGCCTCAAAGTATACAAAGGTATTATCCTGGTCTACGATCTTCGTCGGGACGTCCGTCCACGCATTGTCTTCATAGCGCCGGAATACAATATCTTCAGAGCTCAGATTGTGATCAATCAACCACGTCTTTCTGACTTTAAATCGGACAGAGAGATTTGTGAAAGCGTTTTCATCAAGATCGCTGGGATCAAGCTCCACATACTGGTACACTAACGAAGCTGCCCTGAGGAATGTTGGTTTTCGTCCAAGGCCGCGAACCGTGACTTTTCCTGTGCTTCGCTTTTTGAGTGTGAGTGTGAGTTCTCCTAAGCCGGTTGCAGGCTTAAGCGGGAATGAAATGCTTGTATCTGCAGGGTATGGTGCTAATGAGCATACTTGCGTTCTGCGGTTTTCCATGCCGAACCGCACAAATATAATGATCATGATGAGAGCGATCACTGCGCCAGCAATGTAGTACCATCCATATACACTCAAATGCTCAGGAGATGTGACAAGATCCCAGTCAACGCTCTGCCAGACAACATACCCAATGCCCAAGATGATAACGAGCGCGAGGAGCACGGGAATAATAAGGCTTTTCTTCGGAACGCGAATAGCGGCAGGGGCGTCTTCAGGAATAATTTTCGGAGCCACTTTGCGCTCAATGACTACCTTTTTTTCCTCTGTTTGAGGCCTGCGTTTGAGCCAGCGAGCGATCACGATGAATACGATAAGCACTGCGATTCCAGAAATCAAGAATATCCAGTACGCGAGGAAGAATGTTTTCACGACATCGGGGATGTACTCGTAGAAGTACACAAGCACCGTGATGAATGCAACAACAATAATCGCTTTGATCGCGTTCCATAGGAAACGTCGCGGTTTCTTTGGCGCTGCGATCTTTTCGGGAGCCGCGCGCCGTTCGCTGACCATAGTTTTTTTGACGCGTCTGTTTATAAGATGCACGGCAAGGATGATGAATATGATGAGGAGCGCAACGGAGCTTGCAATATACCATCGATAGTCTGCAATCCAGCCCCATCCAAGTCCGAGAAGCTCGAGCACATCCGGCAGGAAGAAAAATAAGAGCGCCGCGACAATAACCAGGGCTCCATTAATAAGCACTGCTGCTTTATGTGCTTTTATGAATTCAATACCCTTTGACATCCAGCGCCCAATAATGCTTGGTCGTTTCGGCTTTTCATAAGCTCGTGGGACCTCACGCTTCACTGCTTCTTTTACAGTAACCTGCGCCGACTTCTTGCGCATGAGCATGATGAGTATGACAACAAGCAAGACGAGAAGCCCTGCGCTTGCGTATGCAACATATTCCCAAGCGAAGCCCCCATCAAGCACAAGTGAGAATTGCTTTGAATACTCTAAGTCATCCTGTGTGGTTACAGTAAGAATGATCGGATACGCTCCGGATGCTGTTTCTGCTGTTGGGATTGTTTTCAGTTCAACGAATGCCTCTTCTCCAGGCTGAAGAATTCCCTGTTCAGGATTCAGTGTTATCCACGCTTCATTTGTGAGGATGGAGAACCTATACGTTGCTTCCTGAGTTCCCGTGTTTTGAATCGGAATGCTTGTAAACGTTTCAGCTCGAGGAATAGGAATGCGCGTTGGTCTTTTTTCTGCGATTTCTGGCGTGTAACAATTTTGAATATCTAACGTAAATGGTACGCTATGGGAAACCCCTGCCCGTTGTGCAATAATCGTGGGTTGCTGAACACTCACGGAATCAAACGGTGCTTCCACAGCAATATATCCCGTTGCTGATTGTCCCGCTCCAAGAGCGAGGGGTGCTGGATCAATAGCTGCCCATGAGGGAGCATTCATGAGATAAGGTGTAAATTCTGCGCTGATACTGCCCAAGTTTGTAATCTGATACGGTATTGTATACTGCGCTCCCTGGCAGATCGTGTACGTAGCATCCTGAGTTGCGTTAAAGAGGGTTTGCGGATCACGAGCACCCATTTGCAGAGTAAAAGGATTGCAGTCGCGCAGGGTAAGCGTAACTGGAGTTTCCACAGTAATTCCGGACGTGAGGGCCTTAACTAAAATATTCGTTGTTATGTTACCCAGCCGATCACCGGGGAATTGAATAAAAACGTCAACAATTCTTGAATCGCCTGGTGCGAGAAACACAGGATTTTCATAGAGTGAGCTGTATTGCACGACGTCTTGAGGCGTGATCTCATAGCCTTCAATAAACGTGCCTGTGTTGGCAAGCGAAAACTGATACTGCGCAAGCTCTCCACTGCATACAGATTGTTCGGAGATAATGGGAACGATATCTGCGTTCATGCAGCGGTCGTATACGATCTGCTGCTCAATGCGCTTTTTAAGCCCATCATTTGCTGTGAGGTCAATGATCAGGGCGTATGCTCCTTGCGCTGTGCAAGGCGCCTGTATGTATAAGAAAACCTTTTCTTGCGCTCCCGGCATCAGGAAGAGCTCTGTTGGGGCGTACGTCGTCCATGCGGCAGCTGGACCGCCAATGGCAACGGTGATAACCTCAACTTCAGTGCCCGTATTTTGAACCTGAATCGCACTCGTGAGAAGTGTGCACGGGCATGCCGTGATGCGCTCAACACTCGTGGCAGAAAAATCAATGCTAGCAAAAGCGAGAGGCAGCCACAACAGCATAACTAGGGTAAAGATACCAAACCTTAGTGTGTTGCGGCTCATGATACCTCAGGAGTTCCTCCTCCCTTTCGCTAGGTTAAAAGAAGGAAAAAAATCTAGTAGTACGTTTGCGCACCTGAGCCATCCTTGCGCTCGTCCTCATCGGACTTCAGCTTGTTGAAGCCAATGATAAGGCCGAGGATCACGAGGATCACGACCAGCACAACAAGGCCAATCTCGAGCGCTCGCTTTAGGCTTCCGGCTGCAACCGCTGATCCCTGCACGACATTTGCCGTCAGAGGAATCTGCTGCACCTCGGCACCTGAGCTGACTGATACGCTGAATCCATACTGTCCCGGCGCAGTCGTTTCGAGCGCGCTCACATAGACAAATATGGACTTCGTTTCTCCACCGTTCACAACGACCACGTTGCTTGGGCTGATGCGTACATTCGCAAAGCTATCCGCAGCTGCGACGCTGATCGTGTATGTTTTTGTGGATCTGCCGTTGTTGGTTATCGTAATGGGATAGATTGCTCCTCCCGTTCCCGCGGTGATGTCCTGGCTTTGGCTGCCAACGGTGATCACGCTCTGAGGGCCTTGCGCTCCTGGACCCGGTGAGGGTTCGGTAGCATCGAGCTCGCAGGCATCGCCTTCGATAATCTCGATCAGTGCATCCTCTGTCGCGCGCATGTCTCTGTCATCAAACTCAACATCAACACGCACCGTGTATAGTCCCGGCTCAGCACACTCTGGGATTCTCAAGTAGAGCTCTTCGCTTGTCGTTTCATCGTCGTCCTCTCCCTCAGGTTCGAGCTCATCAATATAATCTGAAGCGCTCAAATCCAATTCTGGAATGGAGACTGTAATTTTGACACCATCCTCAAGGCGGTCGCCGTCATTTTCGACGCGTACCGTCGTCAGTAAAGCACGTCCTGCTTTTACTTTTCCGGAAGGTGAGAAGAGAATGTCGTCAATGCGCACTTCGTGCTCAGGCAATTCAACGCCTAATGCGTACGTCTGCTCAACCGTTGGGTTGCGCCTGTCTTGAATCCTGACACGCAGGAGGTATTCATCCTCTTCCATGCGGCCCGTCAAGGGAAGCGTGAGCTTTTTGACATACGTGCGGTTGGCAACCATATCGAAGACATCTGTGTCGTCGCCAATCACGTCGTCGCGTGCATCACCGGCAATTTCTGCCTCAATTTCGACATTGCTCATATCAATATCAGAACTTAGCGTCACCTTCACTTCGAAGGATTCGCCGCGCTCAACAGCCCGAACGAAATTCGTTCCAGACGTGTCAAGCACATCATTATCGAGTTTCACTTCCTCGATCGTCACTGCAGCGCTTGCGAACGCGCTGTACGCAACCATGCTGAAGAGCACGATTGCCAAAAATCCAATATTTCGCATTTTCATGGTATCTTTACCCCCTATTATACTATAGACGATTTGAATCGAATTCCTCCTCAGCGGCTTGCTGGGAGCGTTCGTGATGTAATCACGCGCTGCTTTATAAAACTTTCGCTTATGTTGCTATTCGCGAGTGATTACATAAATGGTGTTTGTTTCTGCACAAACACTGCGATTCAATCGACGATTATGAGTGGTCTATGTTTGATGCGGTGGAGTCGCTCATCCGTGATATAGATGCGGACATCATACTCCCCAGGATCCGCCCATTCGGGAAGGTCAAGGACTGTACGCAGGTTCACGCGCTCGCCATCCTCAAGTTCCATAGGCCCAATTTTTCTGTGAATATCAAGCTCATCAATAACGACGGTAACAACCAAGTTGTTAATGTCAAACTTGTCCGCATTGCGGAGCGTTAGTGCGAACTCAATGGCTTCTCCGGCCTGCGCGCGCTCCCCACTTTTTCCCTTTGCGTTGACAAATGCAATCTGATCAATGATGAGGCCGCGTCGTGACGAGCTGATTGGCTTTGGCTCTGGCGGCTCGACAGGTGGCGTTGCAGGAACGACACATGCTCCACGGTAGCAAAAGCTTCCCGCTCCAAAGTGGTCTGCACAGTTCACGTTCGAATGCGTGACTGCTCCAAACTCGCGGCCGAATGGAATACAGCGATATTCAACAAGGTATCCGATCTGGGCGTTAGGCTCGCTGAGATGTGGATCATTTGCCTCAATGCATCGATCTGACCGTGTAATAATCTGGTTCGTGGTGTTGTATGCTCTCCCCTGTGTGAAACTTGCGATGAGCAAACTCGGGTCGCGATCTGCTACTCTCGTGAAGTTAGCGTTAAGCTGTGTGTTGTCATGATCTACGCATGAAATCGGCTCTATTGCCTTAATCACCACGCTTGCGGAATCGTTCTGTCCCTGGCTGTCCTCCACCGTGCATGTAGCCGTGAAGATTCCTGATGCGTAAGTATGCCCTATGATTCCGCCTTGGTCACTAATGACGACGGGTGAACCATCTCCATAGTCAAGCAGGAACTCTAAAGGAGCCGTTCCACCGGATCCCAAACAAGTGAATGTGACTGTGAGAGGTGCAAACCCTTGCGTAGGTGTTGCTGAAAAGTGAATCGTAGGGCTTTCGAGCAGGCACATTGAGCTGCAGCCGTCACCATTTTCGGTGTTGCCATCGTCGCACTGCTCATTCCCCGCAACTATGCCATCACCACAGATAGCAAACGCGCTCACAGATATGTTCTCGCTGTCTTCTGCAATATCCCCGTCATTGTCCGTGACCTTGCATGTTGCCGTAAACTCCCCTGCTTCATAGACATGGTTTTTTTGAATGGGCTGAGTGCTTTGGATGGGAGCTGCGGCATCGCCAAATTCAAGTCTGAATGTAAGAGGCGCGTCACCGTTGCTTCCTGTGCATTCCAAGCTGACGTTAAGTGGAGCATCTCCTGATGTGGGAGACGCGGTGAGTTCAGCAATTGGCTTATGATCTCCTGCTACTGTAATAATGAGTGAGTCGAATGCTGTATCTCCATCAGAATCTTCGACCGTGCATGTGGCATTGTACTCGCCAGCGGCGTCATACGTGTGTGCTGTTGAGAATGAAAAGTCATTATCAACGGGAGCAGATCCGTCACCAAATGTGATGGTGTACGTTGCAGGAGCATCTCCCGGATTGCCTTCGCATCGGATAACGCTTGTTACGGGAGCAAATCCTGATTGCGGCTGTGCTGATATGATTGCGCTCGGGGATAGATCTTCGCTGAGGACAGCCACATCGACAGTTGTTGCTATGGAATCATCATCTCTATCATTTGCCGCGCACGTTGCAGTGTAATCTCCTACAGCCATATACGTGTGGGATGGATTTTGTAACGAGCTCGTTGCGCCATCTCCGAATGTCCAAGCATAGGATATGGGAGCATTGCCGCCTTGCGCTTCACAGGTAAAATTTACTTCAAGCGGAGCGATGCCTTCACTAGGATCTGCTTCCGCGATGATTCCTAAGAAGTCCTTGTCTTCTTGCTCAAGGCCTTCGACATACGTAATATGCTCTCCCTCAATGGGATGATTGTCATCGTACACGAATGTGTGACTTGCAACTCCATTTGTTGCGGTGCAATTGTAAAATGTGATCGTTGCTGGATTGCCGCCTTGCCAGGGGAGGATGACGCGCATGCATGACGTTGTCCATCTGCTTTGATTTTGCGCGGTCACGAGGTCAGCAATGTCTATACGGCCATCATTGTTGAGATCAAACTGCTCAATATCTGATGCGCTCGGATCACCCACATGCGTCAATAAATAATCCTGAATTGCATTAACGAGGTTTGGATCCTGTGCTTCTAATATACACGTTTCCGTGTTCTGTAATGTACATTTGTTCAGGAAAGTGTCAAAAAATACGGGATATTCCTCATCAATATAGTCCTGCGCAGCATATGCCGTGGAGAGAGCAACTCCACTAGGAACTCCTGTGAAATTCACTCCCACGTCAACATTTGTGTTTACTGTTTTTTCCTGGGCCCCAATATTGATTGTTGCGTTGATAAACTGATACTGTGCTTCTTCATCATATATGTGTTGATCAAATACGCCAACACGGACACGGTACTCGCTTCGGGGCTGCGTTTCAACGCATGCTCCTTTGCTGCACACGAAGTCATCGCCAAACTGATCTGAGCAGTCAACATTCACGTGATTCACGATACCATCGAGCTGGCACCAATACTCCACAAGATCCCCGAGCTCTCCTTGCTCGAATCCACCGTAGTGAGGATCGCTTGTCGTCTCTATGCACCGGTCTCCCCGGAAAATAGTTTGCGATGGATCAATGTAATAAAGTCCTGTAGTTGTTTTTGCGGTAAGGAGTGAATCCTGAACTTCCGGAGTGAATGTGAAATCGTCAAACACGGCAAAGCGCGTTGTGTTGTCAGGATCTGCGCAGGATAAGTATGCATTGCTGTACACTCCTTGAATGTAACCAACATGTTCGCCATGGAAATGGTGGTTATCATCATAGAAGAACGGGAATGTTGTTCCCGTTGCTGTTTGAGTTGCATTGCATTGAAAAAAATAATTTTCTGGAATGTCATAAAAGGAGTCACCAGGAAGATATGCCTGCTCGCAGTGCGTTGCCCATCCATTTGAGGCGACGTTGCACTCCGATTCAGTATTGGGATTGCATGACCGTATGCCCGCGTCAAAGTAAAGTGTGCGTTCTTCGGCTCCAAAACCAAGAGCGGTATGTGTTGCATCATATTCGGCGCTAAGCGTGACGTGCTCAAAGTTGACTCCGCCGTCAATTGAGTCATTGAGTATTCGTATTTGCGTCTCTCCGGGGCGCGCTATGGCCACGCTTCCGAATAGAAAATCCCATTCTCCTGTCGTCTCCTGAAGCACTTTGTCATACGTTCCTGTGCGGAGGAAGAGTGTTGAAGAACCTGTATTGGGATAGAGCCCCTCTACAAACGTTACGTGTTTTCCCCAAATATAATGATTGTCATCATAGACGAAGTTGAACGTGTTGCCATTCGAGGTTTTTGTCGCCGTACAATAATAGATATAATTATCTGGAATACTAAAAGCCGGATCACCTGGCAAGAATCCTTGCTGGCAGAGCGTGTGCCATCCGTCCGTATTCAAATCGCACGTTGCTTGCGTGTTAGGATCGCAGGTTTGTATGTTTGTGTCAAAGAAAAGATAATAATTCTCAGTGGCATAACCGGCCACGCGATACGTTGCGTCGAGCTCGCGTCCCGCAGGAACTTGGTCGAAATTAATGCCCACATCCTGTGACGTGTTAACCGTGTGCCAAACGAAATATGGAATGATGTGATTTTTTATGAGGACTGTGGTATTCAAAAAAGAATATTGCTGCGTGGTGTCAAAGACCTGTTGATCATAGACCCCTAATCTCAAAAAATAGGATGAATCAAGAGCGTACGTTGATGGAATGAGACACAAAATGAACAATACGAGCAATCCTAATCTTTTCATGAAATACCCCCCACATGATGATTTGGAATATAGGTGATCGAACCTATACGTTCAAATGAAATCGTTCCCGACTATATAAAACTTTCGAGATGTTACTATTCGCTAATAGTTACTAAGTTGGGACAAAAATGGGTATCGTAAGCGAATGATTTTTCTTTTTGTCGACGGTAATTCCATGAAAAAACAAGCTGCGCGACAATAAGACGGGGTTGAATGACCTTCTTACGCTGCAGAAAAACAACATCGTTTGCCGTTCGCCTGTTTTCATTTTATCAACAAGCTTTATAAATCGCCGCGTTTCCTCTTCCGACATGGAAAAGAACGATGAGGATGACATTGGGATTGATTTCTCGGGTATAAAGAAGTTCTTCAAAAAGAAAGCGCCTTCGCACCCGGATTACAAAGTGGAGCATGAAAGCACGGAGCATCATGAAACGCATCCGCATCACAAACAAACCATTCAAGAAAATCATGAAAAGCTCTCTGCAGAAGACGATGAAAAGATATCCTTAACGGCAGTCAAGGAGAGCTGGAAGAAATATCAGCGGATCATCATCCCATTAGTATTAGTGGTTCTTGCCATGAGCTTCTCTGTGTATCTTAGGATGCAGCCGGACTCCCTTCCGATTACAGAGAGCTGGGCGCGCGGCACGATCCATTCTCAGATTCAGTCAGGGATTCGAGACCAGGTGAATTCGAATTTCCCCAACCTTCCGGATCAGCGTAAAGAGCAGATTGTTCAGGAGCAATTTAATCAGTTTATAAGAGAGAACAATAATGATGTTGAGCAGCGCGTTCAGGAAGTCGCAGATTATTTCAGGGCGCAGCTGAAAGATGATGACGGCAACACGTATTTAATTGGGATTGATCCGTATTTCTGGTATCGCCATGCGCAGAACGTTCTGGAGCATGGTCATGCCGGTGATGAACTCAGGATTTCGCCGGTTGACGGCACAGAATATTCCTATGACACGTATATGTATGCGCCCATAGGCAGGTTTATGCCGTTAGACATGTTTCATGCCTATTTTATAGCATACACGTATGTCGCCATACATCTCATAAATCCCGGCATGACGCTTGTGGGTTGGGAGTTCTGGGTTCCTGTTCTGCTGTGCGCGCTGTCCGTGATTCCCGCGTTTTTTATTACGAGAAGAATTGCCGGTAATCTCGGAGGATTTGTTGCAGCTGTGATCATTGCCATCCAGCCGAGTTATCTTCAAAGGACGATCGGGGGTTTTGCTGACACCGATCCGTACAATGTACTGTTTCCGCTTGTTATCACGTGGGTGTTTCTGGAAGCGTATGAAACCATCCATCTGAGAAAATCACTCGTTCTTATTGGGATTGCCTCCTTTCTTGTTGGAGTGTACTCCTTTTCCTGGGGTGGCTGGTGGTATGTGTTCGTGTTCCTCCTCGCGAGCGTTGCACTATACTTCGGATATGAAATTATGCGCGAACTGTTTTTCCAAAAGAAAACGTTCGGAGCGATTGTTCAGGACAAGGATCTCCGCCATATTGTGATCGCCAGCGTGCTGTTCTTCCTCCTTTCAGGGGTATTTGTCACACTGTTCACGTCATTCAATACGTTTGAGGGTTTTATTCGCAGCCCGGTCTCATTCCGTGAAATAAAGGATGTGGGCACAAAGACCGTGTGGCCTAATGTGTTCACGACCGTTGCCGAGCAGAATGAGGCTGACTTTAAGCAGATCATTCAGGATATCGGGGGCGGCCTGTTTGACGGCAGTCTCATGTTCGTCATCGCGCTTGTGGGAATTGGTTTAGCGCTCCTCCATAAGGATTCCAAAGGGAAGCATGACGTCAAATTTGCGTTGCTGTTGCTCATATGGTTTATCGCGACAATTTACGCCAGTTTTAAGGGTATCCGCTGGACGCTCTTGCTTCTGCCAGCATTTGCAATCGCTGTGGGCATAACGTTTGGGGTTGCATATCGATGGGGGAAGAAGCTATTAACTGCGGAATATCATATTGAAAAAACATTTGCCGCTGCATCTCTGCTGTTTATTCTCTTCATTTTGTTCTGGTCTTCAGGAATGGCGCAGGAGGCAAACAGGCGCGCAGTGGGCACCGTGACGGATATGAATGACGCATGGTACAACGCGCTCTCAAAGATCGATCGAGAAGCTTCTCCTGACGCGATTATTAATTCCTGGTGGGATTTTGGGCACTGGTTCAAGGCGATTGGGAATAGAAAAGTCACGTTCGATGGAACGTCGCAGGGCGAACCCATGGCGCATTGGATGGGAAATGTCCTGTTGACAAGTGATGAAAAAACTGCCGTCGGGTTGTTGCGCATGATGGATTGTGGAAGTAACAAGGCATTTGACGCGCTTGACCAGGTCATGCAAAAGCCGTATCATTCCGTTAAAACGCTTTATGAAATTGTCGTGTTGAACAGGGATGATGCAAAAAAAGTGTTGATTGGTCATGGATTGACCGCTGAGCAGGCTGAATCCGTGCTTGAGTATTCGCACTGTGACCCTCCCGAGGATTATTTCATTACAAGCGAGGATATGATTGGGAAGGCGGGGGTATGGGGGCATTTCGGGGCGTGGGATTTTGATAAAGCGACGCAATTTAACACGCTGAAAAACACGCCGTCAAAGGAAGAATCCCTAGCGTATCTTGAGACTGAGTTTAATATGACTCCAGAAGAGGCAGAGTCACGTTACGCGGAGATTTCTGCACTAGGGGTAGGGAGAGACGCAAACGACTGGATTGCGCCTTGGCCCGGGTATGCGAATGACATCTCATCGTGCAGCCGCGTGGATAATGCAACGTTCGAATGCACGGTGGTTTCCGTGAATGTACTAGTGAATACGCAGACTAATGAAGCTTGGGTGGAAACGCCTGATAAAGTACTTCATCCCAACGCGCTCGTGTATGTCAAGGGAGAGGATATCGCTGTGAAATCATATCAGAATAACACGATAGGAGTGAGCCTTATCGTGATTCCGAATGGCGAAGGATTGCAGTATGTTGTTGCCTCTCCCGAGCAGGCCGCAGGCATGTTTACAAGGCTCTATTATTTGCGCGGTCACGGGCTGCGCTATTTTAAGCTGTTCACGGAGCAGGTAAGCCCCTTTGGTAATCATATTTATATTTGGAAAGTGGATTGGAAGGGAACAGAGAAAAACATGGCGTTTAACTCCTCGGTGCTCGCATGAAAAAACTGTTCATTATTATTCCCGGATTGAACGAGCAAAAGCATATTGCGTCTGTCATCAAAGGAGCGCAGCAATACTCTGAGCACGTTGTTGTTGTAGATGATGGGTCTACAGACGCAATGGCGAAAATCGCTATGGAAAGCGGCGCTACGGTGCTGCATCATGTCATTAACTTGGGAAAGGGCGCCGCGCTGAAAACGGGCTGTGAATACGCGCTTGCGCAAGGCGCTGATCAGATTGTTTTTATTGATAGCGACGGCCAGCATGATACACGAGATATTCCAAAGTTTATCGAGGCATTGAAAGGCCATGATATTGTGTTTGGGTATCGCACGTTCAATCGCGATATGCCGCTCGTGTTCAGGATTGGAAATATTTTAATCAATCATACGGCACGCCTCCTGTTCGGTATTCGTCTGCGGGATATCCTGTGCGGATACCGCGCGTTTAATGCCGAAGTATATGAAAAGATTGAATGGACCGTTTCCGGATACAGCGTGGAGTCTGAGATCGTAGCGAATGTGGGTGCGCACCATCTCACCTATGCTGAGGTATCCACAAAAACGATTTATGATGACAAGTACAAGGGAACAACGGTTGTTGATGGTATTAAAATTGTGTTGAATATGCTCGCGTGGAGGTTGAGAGGATGATTCAAGGCATTCAGTTAATCGGAGTATTTGTGGGATTGTTCATGCTGTATTATTCCTATGTGTACATCAAGAGAAAAGAGTTCACGATGAAGGAAGCCGTGTTTTGGCTTATGGTATGGATCGCATTAATTGCCCTGAGCCTGTTTCCCCAAGTCCTGAATGCAATGTCCTGGTATGTCTTCCGCGTCCAGAGAACTATGGACATGCTCATCATTTTCGGGTTTTTCTTCCTAGCAATGATTATATTCTATATGTATACGCTCGTGAGGACGAGCCAGCGCCAGATTGATGCTATTGTGCGGAATCTCGCGCTCGAGAAAGTGCAGAAGAAGAAAAAGTAAAGGTTTTTATGCACCAATCCGCCTCATACGTAGATGAGCGTTCCCCTGATCAAGGCGGTTGATCGAATCTTTGGCGGCATTCTTGTTCGGATACTGCCAAGACCAAAAACTGCGATTCCCAAAAACCCAAAAGCGATTCTTTGCATTCAGCTGTGGGGCATTGGTGAAACGCTGCTGACACTGCCCGCCATTGAGCGCCTGAAAAAGTCATTTCCAAAGGCGAAGGTTGACGCGCTGTGCACGGACCGCGTGAAAGACGTGTATGGGGGGCAATCATTCATTCATAGGATTCATGCTATTCGGACGGAACCATTCACGATTCTTGGCTTTATTCTGAAAAACCAAAGAGCATACGATCTTGTGATTGATTTTGAGGAGTATTTAAATGTCTCGACGCTGATTGCGTGGAGTAGTGCGCCATCAATTGGCTATGCGAATCAGCCCCGATCAAGGTTGTATTCCCGGTCAATCCCTTACAATGATCGGCAGCATATTACGGAAACGCACATGGATCTTATTCGTGTGCTCAAACAGCAGCCAAGGGTTGGGGGTCTCATTGCCCCAAAAATAGAAAAGTCTGTTGAATCAAAAATGCGGAGGCGAATGCCTAAAGGACAAACAATCGTCATCGCCCCCGGTGCCGCTGAATCGAGTAAGTCAAGGATGTGGCCTTCTGAGAGGTATGTAGATCTTATTAATCGCCTTCCAAAAAACGGCAGCATTATCCTCATGGGAACGCACCAAGAAGCTTCGTTGGTAAACACTATCCAAAAGGGGTTGAAACGGAAGTCAACAAATCTCGCGGGAAAGCTGAGCGTCAAAGAAGTCTTCGCCGTCATAAAAAATGCGGATCTCGTCATAAGCAATGATTCTGGCGCGATGCATATGGGCGCCGCGTTGGGGGTTCCAACAATTGGCTTGTTTGGTCCGAATCTTCCCGTGCGCTGGGCTCCGTTTGGTGCTAAAAACGCGTCAATATACCACGGAGATTGCTGTAAATACTCGCCATGCATAAATGTACACAAAGGAGAAGTGCCTGAATGTCTTTGGGGAAAAGCTCACGAAAACTATGTAATGTGCATGAAAGCGATAAGTGTGGACGAAGTGTACGCTCAGGCGTTACTTATGCTTGCGAGAAAAATCTAATTCATCGTCCTGGACATATTCCAGGCCATGTTCTAGCGCAATGTGTGCTTTTTGCAACTCTCTTCCGAGATACGCGGCGTGATCTGGCCGTGTGATAATCTTCTCGCGCAGAACGGTCTGGTACACCTCAATCGGTTTTTTGCCGCGCACAATATATGAGATCGTGTTCGGATCCTTGCAGAATGCGATCTCAAGGAGCCTTTTTTCATAATCCACCTTGATCAGAAAATACCCTTGGGGATCAAGCACAAATTCCTTCTCGTCACTGTAATGGGCCGTGATCTCCTTCGCGCCCGCCTGTTTGACTGCCGTGTCATATAGAACCTCGTGAGTGTCCATATTTGTGATGCGGATCGCGTTAACGGGGCATGCCGCCGCGGCTTCCACCGCGTGCTCTATTTCTTCCTCGGTTAGATTCTTGACGAGGGCATGATGATCGCCATGTTTCACGGCCCCTTCAAGCGCTGCCTTGGATTCATCGCGCGAAAAATGCTCGGGATCCATGCTCACACATGAAAAATTCCCAATGCACACGTTGCGAAAAAACTCGATCTGGATGCGTGCCATCGTTAGCCAAACCACGGTGTCGTAAATACGAGGCGAACATCATCGATGATCTGGCCGTTCGTGAGGCTCCGGAATCCTCTTCGGATGAAGTACGTTGGCCTAAGGTAGAATTTCCTGTATGCTTTTCGGTAATATGCGTTGATCGTGTCCCAGGAGAGCGTTGGATGATTGTACACCTGTTTTCCTTTATGAAAGTTGTAGTCATCCCAATTCTCAGACGTGATATACGTTCCTTTCCATTCTTCATATATGGGAGTTGACGGTAGAGGAATCATGATGCCGAATTTCGCAATATCAGGGTCGCATTTCTTTGCGAAGTCGATTGTTTCCTGCATCGTTTCTTCGGTATCATTGGGGAGCCCAAACATGAAAAACCCGTATGCTATGATGCCCACTTTCTTGCAGAGTTTGAACGCGTCAATGACTTGTTGTGGAGTTTGTTGTTTTTCTATCCTGTCGAGCACGGCCTGATTCCCGGACTCAGCGCCAAACGAAACACGGTAGCAACCTGCTTTTTTCATGAGCGTTAAGAGCTCCTCGTCTACCCGATCCGCCCTAATGCCGTTCGGGCATGCCCACACGACATTGATTTTTTTCTCGATCATGAGCCTGCATATCTGCTTCACGCGCTCTTTGTTTGTTGTGAACATATCATCATTGATGTGGATTTCTTTGTATCCCATCGCGACGAGCTGCTCGATTTCCTTCACCGTGCGTTCAGGTGATTTCGCGCGAAACGTCCTCCCAAACACAGACTTCGTGCAGTACGTGCATCCCCACACGCAGCCCCTACTTGTCTCAATAGAGATAACGGGAGTCTTTCTGCAGAAGCTTGCCGGAACCCGATAATCATGGATATTAATAAGTTCATAAAGAGGCACGGGAATCTCATCGAGATTTTGGATCCACGGCCTTTTTTCCGTTTTGACGAGCTTCCCATGCTCATCACGGTATGCGACCCCTTTGATAAGATGCCAGGACGACTTTGGGTTTGTCATGACTTCAGCGAGTGTGAACTCTCCCTCTCCAATGACGGCCATGTCATACGGCGTGTTTTCGATGAGATCTTCCGGTTTTGAGGAAGGATGCGGGCCTCCGGCAATGACGAGTATATTTTGGTCATACGCTTTGACTGTCTCACAGATCTTCACGCAATGGCCGTACAGCGCGCTTGTGAATGTGACACCCACAACGGTAGGTTGCACTTCTTTCAGTTTCTCTATAACAATTTCGTATATTCTGTTCTGATCCACAAGATCTAAGTCCAGGAGCGCTACGGGGATGTTGGATTGCTTCAGAGCCCCCGCCACCGTCAGAAGATTCGTAGGAGGATAGTGAGGCACAGAGTGCTTAAGCTTTGTGTTTTGATACACTTCAGACATGCTCGGATTGATGAGGAGCGCTTTTTGCTTCATAAATTAACGATTGTTGAAAAAGATGTATATAAAGGTTATTGCACACGAGCATAGGAATTTAGCTACTCTAGTATATATCTTTCTCAAGCGGTATGCATTTAAAGCAAATTGCTGTACCTTTACGCCATGACAAATCTAGGTTCCATAGTTAGTGACTTTTCCAGAGGTCGAGTGCTCGTTATTGGAGATGTTATGCTCGACCGGTACATTCGGGGGGATGCAAATCGCCTGAGCCCCGAAGCTCCCGTGCCGGTTATTGATGTTGTTGAAGAAACAAATGCCCCTGGAGGCGCGGGTAACGTCGCAGCTAACATCGCCTCATATGGCGCAACCTGCACGCTTATTGGGGTAATAGGTGAGGACTATCATGGGCAGATTCTCACGGAGAAACTTCGAGATCGTCACGTGCAGTTTCTGTCCGTTAAAGATGCATATACCACAACAACTAAGGTTCGTGTATTGGGAGCTTCTGAAGGCAAGAGCAGTCAAGCAATTTGTCGCGTTGACTATGGGGATCATCGGGTGCTTGGAGACGAAATGAAACGCCTCCTTCTCGGGGCTGTCAGCAGCGCAAACGAGGAATATGACGTAATTGTGATTTCTGACTACGCGAAAGGAACGCTCCCTGAGGATGTACTGAGTTGCATCATTCGAGAACACATAAGAGGAAAAACAATGATCGTGGATCCAAAACCACAGCATGCGGGATATTACAAGGGTGCGTCTATCATTACTCCAAGCATTCATGAGGCTATAGGAATGGCGTCTGCGCTGGGCAAGCGGTACTCGCAAGAGCGCCTGAGCGATGAGGCGAGACAAAAAGTGGTCATTGAAATGGGAAAGGAGCTGAGTATGCTACTTGACGCTCGCTTGCTGATTACACAAGGGGCACATGGAATGACCTTATGCGATGCGGACGAAGCGCATCATTACCCCACAAAAGCGAGGGAAGTGTATGATGTTACAGGCGCTGGCGATTCTGTCGTGGCAACCATTGCCACTGCTTTGAGTGTTGGTGCATCTTTACAGGACGCCATCCACCTTGCAAACCATGCGGCTGGAATCGTTGTTGGTAAATCCGGAACGGTGAGCGTATCGTGCGACGAACTCCTTCAGAGCCTTCAAGAACGTTAATCTTTTTATACTCTCCATAACTTGCTTCTCGTATGGTCAAAATCAGCGTTGTAGTCCCCGTCTTTAATGAAGAGCAAAACATCGCGCTGCTGTATCAGGAAATTTCTAAGGTTATGAAGCCAATCACGGAGAGTTTTGAGCTTTGGCTTGTCGATGATGGCAGCTCGGATGGCAGCGCCCGCGAGATGAGGAGGCTGCACGCTAAAGACAAACGCGTAAAAGCGATTTTTTTCCGCAGGAATTATGGCCAGACTGCTGCGATGCACGCAGGATTCGCCCATGCAAATGGGGAGATTATAGTATCGCTTGATGCAGACTTGCAAAATGATCCTGCTGACATTCCGAATCTCCTCACAAAACTTGACCAGGGATATGATTGCGTGTGCGGCTGGCGCTGGAAGCGTCGCGATGGCTTAGGGAAGAAACTCGCGTCAAGGATCGCTGACGTGATGCGGAAGATTATCATCAAAGATAGTATTCACGATTCAGGATGCTCGCTGAAAGCGTACCGAAAAGATGCTGTGAAAAAGTTACAGCTCTACGGAGAAATGCATCGCTATATCCCTGCGATTATTGAGCTGAACGGATTCAAAGTTGCTGAGGTCAAGGTGAATCATCGCCCAAGAAGACATGGAAAGACAAAGTACGGGATCACGAGGATCGCGAAAGGGCTTCTGGATCTCATTTATATCAAGTTTTGGGGCACGTACTCGACAAGGCCGCTGCATTTCTTTGGCGTGATGGGGATTATTACGATTATTACGGGGTTTCTGCTAGCGTTCTTTAATCTCTTCTATTATTATGTAATCCTCAAGCGCACCGTGCTGAGTGTTGGGCCACTTCTCCTCCTCTCTGTATTGCTCGTTATCCTTGGAGTGCAATTTATTGTGCTCGGATTCATTGGAGAAATCCTCGTTCGTACATACTATGCGAAGGCGGACGAGAAACCCTATAACATCAAGGAGATCTTGTAAGCGATGTGTGGAATCTGTGGTTTAAGCTGGGAAGATAGAAGGCTCATTCAGGAAATGAGCGCGTGTTTAGCGCACCGTGGCCCTGATCAATCGGGAGTATATACTGATCGTCACGTAAGCTTGGGCCATCAGCGCCTGAGCATTATTGATCTTTCAGATGCGGGTAAGCAGCCCATACATAACGAGGACAAGACGCTATGGCTTGTCTATAACGGGGAGATCTATAATTTCCGCCATTTGAAGCATGACCTTGAGATGAAAGGCCATCGTTTTTTCTCGCATACGGATTCGGAAGTGATTGTTCACGCATATGAAGAGTATGGGGAGCAATGTGTCCAGAAATTGAATGGTATGTTTGCGTTTGCGATCTGGGATGTGAAGCAGAAAAAGCTGTTCCTCGCGAGGGACCGTCTCGGCATTAAGCCGCTCTACTACACATTCAGCAAGGGAAGGATTCTCTTTGCCTCAGAGATCAAGGCGTTGTTCAAACATGATGAGATACCGCGGAGGGCGAATCCCGCTGCGCTGCATGATTACCTCACGTTCCGTTGCAACACGTCCGAGGAAACCCTGTTTCAGGGAATTTACAAGCTTCTTCCCGGGCATTTCCTTATCTGGCATGAGGGAAGGCTGCAAAAAACAAGGTATTGGAGGATTACGATGAATCCTCAGCGGGAGAGCGAAGCGTATTACAAGAAGGAGCTAATCTCTTTGCTTGAGGATAGCGTTCAGAAAAGGCTTATGAGCGATGTTCCTCTTGGATTATACCTTTCCGGCGGTGTGGACTCGGGGACGATGCTTGCATTAATGGATGAAGTTGTTGATCGTCCCGTTGAGACGTTTTCTGTCGGTTTTGGTATTGAGAATCATCAGGATGAGCTTGCGAGGGCTCGTTTCCTTTCCAGGCACTTTGGCACGAAGCATCATGAAGTGATTGTCGACCCTTCAAGTTACAAGCTGCTGCCCGAGATTGTCTGGCATCTTGATGAGCCCATGTGTGATTCTACGGTGATTCCTACGTATTGTCTTGCGAGGGAAACAAAAAAGCACTGCACGGTCGTTCTGACTGGAGAAGGCTCGGATGAGATTTTTGCGGGATATGAGCAGTACAAGATGATGATGTTGCATCAGACATACGCGAGAAAGATTCCGCATGTAGTCCGCTCGACATCCAGCCACATCGTTAATGTCATTCCTACACCCCTTTTGAATAAAATCTTCAAATATGCCTCTGGCCTTGGAAAAAAAGGGATTGAGCGTTTTAAGAAGTTTATCGCCGCGAATGATTATGCAACACAGTATCTCTGCCTCGTCGCGATATTTGACGAGGATGAACAGCATGAGCTGTTTACGACGGCATATCAGTATCTCAGCGAAGAAGTGCAGCTAAAAAAACAGTTATCGCAGGAGTATTTTTCCGGAAAGCATCTCATAAATAACCTGTTGCAGTTAGAGTCAGAAACCTTGCTTCCTGAAGACTTGCTCATGAAAATGGACAAGATGACGATGGCGTTTGGCGTTGAAGCGAGAGTGCCTTTTTTGGATTACCGCATTGTGGAGCTCGGATCAAAAATGCCTCCTGAACTGAAACTTAAGGGATTAAAGGATAAATATATCCTGAGGGAGGCAATGCGCGGCATCATCCCGGATCAGACACGATTGCGCAAGAAAGAGCGTTTTTTTGTGCCAACACAGCATTGGTTCAACACGGAGCTTGGGGAAATCACGAAGCAAATCCTCTCGAAGGAAGCCCTTCAGCGTGAAGGGTTTTTCAGTCCGGACTACTTGGACAAAGTCTGGAAGGGCTATAAGAACTCAAGCATTTTTTATGCGCGCCAGCTGTGGAGTCTGCTGACGTTTGAGGTGTGGCTGCACACATATATTCATCAGGAAAAAATTAATCCTTTGAGGAGCATAGCATGAAAGCATGGCTTTCTGATTACATGGTGTGCCCGTATTGCGAAAAACCTCTCGCGTTGCGTGTGCTAAGGAAAGAACAAATGGAAATCCTTTCGGGCAAGCTTTCATGCACGGCTTGCAAGCGCAACTATCCGATCATTCAGGGAATCCCGAGGATGCTCCCAGATGCATTGATGGCTTCCGTCATAAAGCGGCACGATGCTTTTTTTCGTATTTATAAAAAGGAATTTCCAACGCTCAAGCTTACCGAGGGGGAAAGAATAAAAAAACGCACGGCCGAGGTATGGGGCTATCAGTGGACATACTTCACGAATTTAATTAGGGAAAGCGAGGATCAGTTTCTTCGATGGATTGCGCCTGTGCAACGCTCATTTTTCCGGGGTAAGCTTGTCTTCGATGCGGGCTGCGGCACGGGCAGGCATGCGTATTTTTCCGCAAAATTCGGTGCGCGTGTCATTGGCATTGACCTTAGCGATGCTGTTGAGACCGCGTACCATACTACAAAAAATATTGGCAATGTTGGAATTGTACAGGCGGATATTTATCATCTTCCATTCCGTGAGCGCACATTCGATTACGCGTATTGTATTGGAGTCATTCATCATCTTCCCGATCCCGAGCAGGGATTTCGTGAAGTTTTGAAAAAAATCAGAAAAAACGGCGCATGCTCTATTTGGGTGTATGGCAAAGAGCACAATGGGTTTATCGTGTACGGTGTTGAGCCTATTCGTAAATTGATGACGAGGCATATGAATCTGAGAGTGCTCAATGGCGTGAGTTATCTCGTGACGCTTCCTTATTATGCTTCAACAAAGCTCATTTATGGGCCGTTCAATAAGATTCCCGGAGTGCGTCGGGTAATGAAACGTGCCCCGTATAATGAGTATTTCGTTCAGTTCTCAAGGTTTGGATTTAAGCATCATTGGATGAATGTTTTTGACAAGCTCAACGCACCGCTTGCCGCGTATTATACGAAGAAAGACCTTGAAGGGTGGATAAAACGGTCTGGGCTTAAAGGAGCAACGCTAATTCCTGTAAACAGAATTAGTTGGGCATTGTTTGGACAACGATAGTTCTAGAAACATTTATATAAGGGTATGCACTCAAGATGCATATCGGATGCACATGGAGGTAATTTCATGACACTTGCCAGACTAAAGTTGAACACGTACACAAATAAAGTGTTGAATGTTGTGAAAGCTAAATTTGACTTGAAGGATAAATCTGCTGCTTTGAACAGATTTGTTGATGAGTATGGACAGGAAGTTGTAGAAAAAGAAGCAAATGACGCCTACATAAAGAAAATTCTTGAAGTTGAAGAGAAACACATTCAAAAATATGGAAAGCGAAAAATGTCCCTGAAAGAACTTGATGAGCTCTGCGGTGTTGACTAAATGTTCTCCTTTGACATGAGTGACGAGCTTAAGATCAAGATTCGTAAATTAGTGCATAAAGACCATAAAAAAGTTGAAATTATAAATAAAAAGATTAAGGAGATCATTCAAAATGACTCAATAAGTATCGATCGCTATAAGAATCTGCGGTATGACTTAAAACAGTACAAAAGAGTACACATTGACAGGCACTTTGTGCTGACATTTAAGGTGGATAAGCAAAATGAGCATATTCTTTTCATTGATTTTGATCATCATGACAGGGTCTATTAATTGGCTGATGACCTCAATTTCAGTTACATTTATATATAAGTTGTTACTAACTAGTGATTAATGAATGATTTTGGAGGGATGTGGTATGGTTTTGGCTCAGAATGTTGACACGAAAGTTCCGGGGATTGTGGTTCCTGTGTATGTGGAGGGTAAGGAGTTTTATGGTAATACTGTCGCGGATGCGTTGAAATCTGTTGAGTCTGGTTTTGGGGCGGCGTTTATGCCGCAGCTTGTGGATGCGAGGATTGCTGCTTCTGCTGAGAGTCGGCTTTGGCAGGTGTGGTGGACGGCTCCGAGTGTTCAAGCGACGGGAAGAAATAAGGCAGGAAAGCCTGTTGTCGTGTATGCGCATGTTCCTAATTATTTCTCACGTTCAGAAAACATTACTCAAGCGGTTAAGAATGGTCTCGTGAATGGGGCGGGAAGGCTTCCTCAGGAAGAATTTCAGCGATTGCTTGACTTAGAAGATAACGCTAATGTGTTTGTTGTTGAGTATGCTGACCTTCAAAGCTCAGATTCTGGTCTGATTGCTGTGGAGAATGCGTTGCAGCATCCGCAAGTAATTCCTTTCTTAGGGGGGCAAGAACGCGCAGAAGCGTACTTGGCAGCGTATGAACGCATGATTGGAAAACACATCAGAGTCTATCACCGAAATGACTTAGGTGATGAACCAGTAGCTCGTCTGTTGTTCCTTGGCGGCCTCGCCAACCTTAGCGGCCTCGATGGCAGCGACGACCTCAACAGCAGTGCGCGTTTCCTCGGGGTACGTGGTCGTATCGCCGCCGCAGGCGGCGCGTCGCAAAAAACAGGCCCTAGCCTTGATGCAGTCCTCAAAGCCACTGGAGACTTTGTCGCTCACGTGAACCAGGACGAAATGAGGCGCAGAGTCTCTGCCCTATATCAATAGATTTTTATATTCTTATTTTTCTTATTTTATTGTCTTGGTCGCCGCGCCAGCGGCTTCTGGACTACATGCTCTTTTGCTACGGCGGCAAACACCGTCATAAAATACAGCCACGACACATCATGTGAAGTGGCAGTGCAACAGACGGCAAGAGAGCTATAGGAAACGTCTGTTGTTCCTTGGCAACAACGCCAACAATAGCAACCTCAATGGCAACAACAACCTCAACAACAATGCGCGTTTCCTCGGAATAGCCCAGAACCCAAGACACCTTTTAATGAAAACATACAGTAACCTCTGGCAAGAACTTTGCAGCTACGACAATCTCAAGCTCGCATACAAAAAAGCGAGAAAGCACAAAACCCAGAAGAAATATGTCATTGAATTTGAGAAAAATCTCAAAACAAATCTTCTAACGCTCCAGAGCGAGCTTCTTCTCCATGCGTACACGCCAAAACCGTTAGTGACATTCATCATCCAAGATCCAAAAACAAGAACAATCAGCAAAGCAGACTTTCGCGACCGAGTAATCCATCATGCCCTCTGCAACATCATTGAGCCCATTTTTGAAGAAAGCTTCATCTACGACTCCTATGCAAACAGAATTGGTAAGGGAACACTCAAAGCCATTGAGCGCTTTGACACCTTCAAGAGAAAAGTAAGCAGGAACAATACACGGCCATGTTTTATTTTAAAAGCCGACATCAAAAAGTATTTTGAAACGGTTGATCATGTAACCCTTTTTTCAATTATCGGAAGACGCATCAAAGATGAAAAAGTACTATGGCTTATCAGACGCATTATAGAATCAGCGGGGGGGGGTCCATCGTGGCATGCCGCTCGGCAACCTCACCTCACAATTCTTCGCCAACGTCTACCTCAACGAGCTTGACCAGTTCGTAAAACACGAACTAAGAGCAAAATACTACATTCGATACGTCGATGATTTTGTCATCCTTCACACTTCCAAGCAACAGCTTGAAACTTGGAAACAGGAGATTGAGAAGTTCCTCAAGATACAACTCCTGCTACACCTTCACCCAGATAAAGCAAAAATAGTTCGTTTAGGATCCTCAATCACTTTTCTGGGATTAAGGATTTTCTACAACCATAAACTTCTCAAAAAATCAAACATGCAAAAAATGAGGAGAAAAATACGAGAACTCACAGAAGAAGATCAGCAAGGAACTGCTTCCTATGATATCCTGTATGATTATTTAGAAGGATGGGTTGCGTACGCAAAGAATGCAAACACATACCGATTACGAAAGCGAGTCACAGAGCAGATAAGGAAGGACTACCCGGAAGAATTTTCATCAAAAGAAATTGGTAGATTGGAAAAAGAGAGTGTAGAAAGAGAACAATAACATTTAAATACACACTCTACGCGTGGTTTATCGTGGGTTTTTCCGATCGTAAAGGGATTTGGTACTGCGTTGCGCTTGCCGTAATCGCGATAGTGTTTTTACATCAATATGTGTTCCTGCCCGGAGATCAATTCTCAGGAGATTTGGTGCTGTTTTATCTTTCTCATGCAGAATTATTAAAGGAATCCATCACAGAATACGGTAATTTTTTGCCATTATGGAATCCCTACGGCTTTTCTGGCATGCCCTACTATGGAAAAGCGAATGCTCTGGGCTTCAACTACCTGCTGGGTCCGTTGCTCCTCATCCTCACACCGCTTGCTGCATTGAAAATCAGTCTTATCATCGGGTTAATTCTCTCGGGCATCACAATGTTTCTGCTCGCGAATCATCTCATAAAAAACAAAGAAGCCGCATGCATTGCTGCGTTCGTTTACATGTTTAACGGCTATATTCTCGTTTCTGTTTTTCATTGGGGCTGGGTTCCGTATGCGTATGCGTATCCATTGCTTCCATTAGTAATACTCTGTGTTCTCCGCGCATTAAAAGAGGATTTTCTCGTCTGGAGTATTGTTGCTGGTTTGCTCATGGCTGTACAAATTCATGCGGGGACTGGAATCATTTTTCTCTACACCACAATTGCTGTAAACTTGCTTTTATTCACTCATCTTCTTGGCAAAGATTTCAAAAAGCGACTTGTCAAGGTACTCATCGTAGGATGTGTTGCCTATCTCTTCACGTTTGGCATTGCTGCCATCAAAATCCTTCCTGTGCAGGAGGAGTCCAAGCTGAGCAGCAGGCAATTCTCATATGAGGAAAGCTCTGGTAGAAGTGTTCCGTTATCGGGCATTTGGAATGCGGTTATTGAAAGCTCATTTCAGGGTTTTGGAAATCCTCAGTCGCTGAATAGTAAAATTGGCGTTGTTGCGCTTATTCTCCTGATCTTTGCGTTTGCATACTGGAGAAACCGGTATGTGCTGTACCTTGGAGCGGTAGCACTTGTCGCTCTTCTCATTTCCATGGACACATTCGTCCAATACCTCGTTTGGAAATGGTATCCTGGCTGGGAAGGCATGAGGTATGCAAACCGCGGATTAGTGCTCTTTGTGTTCTCTGGAGCCCTCCTTGCAGGCTATGGGTTCGTATCTTTTTCAAAATGGATCCGAAATAAAGTCAGTATTAAAGAAAGCAAGATACCTTGGATTTTTGCTGGAATCTTTGCAGTTTTAATCATTGACCTCTTGGTACTAGGCGTTGGTCCTACGCGCTATGATCCTTCTGGCCGTTTCGCGTACGGTAACATTGATGAGATGGTGAGAAGCAACCAGATCATGAACCATATAGCAAGTGAGCCTGGAATTTTCAGAACGCATGTGTATGAAACGCATGGAATTGACTGGGGCACGGAGTTTTATACTGTTCCATTGCAAATCGAAACGATTTATGCCTACGAGTCTGTTTGGAATCTTGAGTATTTTAATGAGTTTCTCGCTGTATCGTGGCAGAATCCCGCAAGATTCTGGGGCATACTCAACACAAAATACATAACTTCAACACGGCCATTGAACATTTCCGGTTTGAAACTCGTCAAAGAGTTTCCTAAATGTGATGTTTGTTTCCCATCCATCCCTGAACTCACAAAGGCGTATGGTCCATATCTCTACGAAAACACAAACGTAATGCCCCGTGCATATATGATCGACAAAAGCATTCTTGTGATTGGAAAAGACGGAGATATCTCAGAACCAGGCACAGCAAAAAATCTCATGTACAGTCTTCTGTTTATCATAGATCCTAAACAAGCCGTGATCCTGCTCGGTGGGGAGCATATAGGGGATTACACAGTTGAAGAGTTGGGAAGATATAGCGTAATCGTGCTCGGAAGTGGAGCACTGGAGCAGTCCGATATTCCTACATTACAGCAATTCAAAAACGCAGGAGGAGTTCTTCTTCCGGATGTAGTTGCCGGAGAACAAACAATCTCCGACGGACAACTGCAGCATCTTTTGGGCGTTGTAGAGAATGCAACATTTACTCCCATTAACGACTACCAGATTCATCGCGAAGATTTTGAGCATCAGACAATAGAATTACCCTCATCGCAAGGAAAATACCTCGTGCTAAGCGAAACCTATGATTTATACCCGGGATGGAAAGCGGTAACTGATCATCACGAATTTCCAATTCAGCGTGCGGAGGGAGTCATTTCTGCTCTTTATCTTGATCAGAACACTTCGCAAATCACGTTTTCGTATGAACCAAAAAGTGTCAAGATTGGAATCTGGATTTCAGCTCTTACAATAGTCCTTGCGGGGGCTGTGTTGATTGTCCGTAGGCGAAAGTATGCAAAGAAAAACGATAATTAACATTCTCAAATACGTCCTTGGTATCGGTTTTTTAGTAGCCGTGCTCGCCTGGTTTGACATTTTTAATTCGTTATATTTGCTCTCGGACATTCAGATTGAGTTTTTTGTCATCGCATGCCTTATAGTTGTGTGCGTTCATCTTCTAAAAACATTGAGGTTTTACGCGCTTGCACAGGAGCTCGATGTCCCCAATACTTTTTGGCAAATGATACTTGCCCACATGATTGCTCCAATTGTTGGTCGTGTGACACCTGGAAAGCTTGGAGAATTAAGCAAAGTTGCGTTGCTGAAGGGTGATAAAAAGATCCTGAGCTTCGTCTTCATACTCGAGAAACTCGCCGATATGATCACGCTCTGTATTGTTGCAGTATTCGGAATTTATGCCTTCGGAAATTATATGCAGGCATGGCTCGGCATGGTCGTTATTATTATCGCAGCGCTTATTGTGCTCTGGAAATTCGAGAAATTCCTCAATTTTTTCTTTGGGAAAAATCTCCTTGCGGATCAGTGGTTTAAGGAAAATCTGATGAAGGTAGGGTATATGCAATGGCTGCTCTATCTTGCGTATTCGACGCTCATCCGTTTTTTAATTCTAAGCGTTCCGTGGATCGTCGCAAAAGCGTTAGGGATAGGTGTTCCCATGTGGCTCATGTTCATGATATTTGCTGTTTCCTCTTTGATTGGAAATCTGAGCGGACTTCCTGGGGGAATTGGCACGCGTGAAGCAAGTTTCGGCTTTCTCCTGATTACCTACGCATTTATTGCGAAAGAACCAGCAGGTATTATTGTGCTCTTATCGTTGCTCGCAGACGTTCTTGTAGAAGGTATTTTGGCGGCAATCGGATGGACGATTAACCTCATCCGCGACGCTTGACGATTAAATCAGCGACAAGCCCCAAAAAGCAGATTTGGAGTCCCGTAAGGAATAACGTAACTGCAAGATCTGCAAGGTTGTCAATTACGATAAACTGGTAGAATCCATACAAAAATCCCGCGAGCATGAGCAATAATCCGGGAAACAAAAAAAACTTGAGTGGCTCAAAATATGTCATAATTCTGACGATAAGCGTTGTAAACCCAATAAAATCTCTGATCGGACGAATGCTTGAGCTTCCTTTGCGCTTGAAGTAATGCACAGGAACGTATTTTACAGTAAAACCATGCGTGAAAAACGAGAGCGTGATCGTTGTCGTAAATGAAAAACCGTTCGGATACAAATGCATGAACCGAAGCGCTAAGTCTCTTTTGAAAATTCGCAATCCGGAGTTAATATCAGGGATTGGTCTTCCAGCAAGAATGCTCGCTAAGCTTGTGAGGATCCATTTTGCCGGGCGCCGTAATAAAGGGATATGCGGATTTTTTACGCGGGCACCCACGACCATGTCATAGTCATACATGTACGCGATGAGTGCCGGGATTTCTTTGATGGGGTATGTCCCGTCTGCATCCGTGATGAGCACATATTCTCCTTTCGCAATTTCAAGTCCTCTTTTGAGTGAAGCCCCATACCCCAGGTTGTAAGGATTCCTGATGACTCTGATTCCTTTCGTCCGTTTTTGAAGGACCTCTTTCGTTTGATCCGTGCTGCCATCATCAATAACGATAATTTCATAGGAAAGCGGCGTGCGCTTCAGCACTTCATTGAGCTGTTTTAGCGTCTGCAGGATGGCCTGCTCTTCGTTATACGCGGGAATGAGTACGCTTACGTCCATACGATTGAGAGGAGAACGTTGTTTTTAAATCCTTCGATGGCAACATCCCTGCTGGGGAGGAGGATAAATCGGATCCCACTTCAAGGCTTGATTAACAGGATGGACTCTGAGATTCTTAATAATTCCGGGCCCAATAACAAATGTTTCAGGAGCATCCACACAATGGTCTTCAACATTTTCAGCCGTAAGTCCGCAGTAGCTTCGGACAATCTGCCTTGGGTGCGCCATTGCTGCGATATTTTGAAGGAGATCTTGAGGTGTTGATGTCGTGAAAAAAGGAGACAGCGGCGTTTGCGCCCCATCAGGGGATAACCGATATCCGGCAAGGTGAAATCCATGGCCCACGGGCCGCTCCGTGTAACTAAATCCCGGAGCGCCGCAGTTAAATACAACGATTGCTGACTGGCCCGAAGTTTTGATGATTCGTTTATAGAGCTTCAGGAGTGAATCCCAGCTCCGAGGTTTTTTTGGATCATCCCAGTCAAATTCGAGGTAGCCTGTCCGCGGTTGAGGGGTTGGGACAATGATTTCCGATTCGGTGGCTGAGCAGCACGTGAATGTGTCCCCGGGATAAATCTCGACTTCTTTTCCAAGATGTTCATGAATCATCGCTTCAAGATACGCGGCGCCATTGCGATCTGCAATAAAACCCTTGAGTATTCCATGATCAACGAGTGCCTTTCGAGCTACGGAAACGCCTTCAGCGTCGTACTTTCTTGATCCCCAGCCCAATCCATTTCCTCCACCAATCCAGATACTGAGCCGTGGATCAGCGATAAGTTTATCGTAATTCTGGTATCCATATGCGGCGCTTTGCCCAGGGATCATTTCATTGGAAGCAAGATGGTGGACGACAGCTTCATGCAGCTCAGTACTCATGCCGGTCGCGTCAAACATAATCGTTGCGAGTTCTCCGGGTCTGACTTTTTCGCAGTCGACCCGTTCGCGGGCATAACCCCTCAATCGCTTTGCCACACTCTCAACTTTTTTTAGCGAGAGCTCGCCAGATGAGGTAACAGTGACAGAATCATAAAAATCAAGCCAAACACCGTCTTTGTCCCTAATACGGGCAACGAGCAAGATGCGTATGCCATGCTCTTGATCATGGATGACTCTTCCGTCGGATGTGACTAATCTGCGCTCGCGATCAATGTACGTTGCAATTGCAGAGCTTTCACGAATGGAGCCATCAGGCTTGAGTATGGAGGATGCCCGATTAAGCATTTCTTTAAGTCTTTTCTGGGGAAGTTTGTATTTGTAGATTTGGCCGAAGTAGGGCTCTTGACGTGGTAACCGCTTGAGCGTTGCTAACTGAAATCCTCTGGGTTCAGAGAATGTTGACCCAAACCGCTCATAAAAGTCATGCGCAGCAGCAAATCTTGATGTTTTTACAAGTGTATCCATGATACTTTCAAGCGCGGGATAACCATGTTGGTAAGGCACATACGCACCTTGCACATTCTGACCAGCACCTTGAGAGAGGCCAACATGTGTTTGCACCCAGATATATGCTTTCGGGTACTCTGGCTTTAAGGGTACTCCAAGCAATGAGCCTCGTGTAGCTATGGAAAACTCATCACTCGTGTCAATGATGTGAGTGAGCAGGATATGATTGAGTTTTGGAGGATTTGTATGCTCATAGCGTGAAGGTGTAGGCACGACTGTCTTTCTGTGATATCGTTCTATGACTTTTGCAAGAATATCTATGATGGGATCTCCTGTTTTTTCCATGGGATTGCTAATGAATAAAACGTTGTTTTAAAGGGTTTGTGAATCAGAAACTATATATTGGACAAGATAAACGTTAGGAGGGAAACGTTTTAATAGGGGCAGTTCTTGAGGGAAAGGATGAAAGTATCCTTTGCGTACACTGAGGCGGCTATAGTGGTTGTGTTTTGCTGTGTCTTTTTAATCTCCGGCCTCGGCTCTCCCTGGGCTCACACATTACGCCATGATTTCCCATATGGCTACGGCGCTTCTGATGCGTTTTTTCATCAATCCGTAACGGAATATATGAAAGAACAGGGCAGGGTGAAGTACACGCCCCCGTATGAAGTAGGCGGTTATGATAACGTGTATGACGCGCATCCTCCTATCCTCTTTCAGATAGCAGCTCCCCTTTCCATCATGACAGGTATTGAAACGTATGATACAGTGCTTTTTACCGCAGTTTTCCTTTTGCTGCTCAGCGGCCTTGTCATGTATTGTATTATCAGGGCGCATAGCACCTCTATCGCCCTGCTCGCGTTGCCTGTTACGCTCCTCATGCTTGGAGGTAAGTCGTTGATCGCGCTTAAATGGGGCTATTGGCTGTTCATCGCTGGTGTTTTCTTCATGCTCGCCGCGTTTTGGATGCTCTCTAAGCGTGATGTGAAACATTCTTGGGTGTTGTTAGGCTTGCTTTTGGGAGCTACGGCTGTTGCGCACATTCCGGAATTTGTATTTTTAGGGATTTTCATGGCACTCATGCTCCTCTGGGAAGTGTATAAGCACAAGAAGCTGCCTATAGCCACATTGAAAACGTTTATCATCGCCGGAGTGCTTGCGGTAATACTGGCAGCACGCAATTGGGAACTACCGCTATGACTTTAGTTGATTTAGGATGGATTGGTCTTATCTGCTTAGCTGGTCTTGTGCTGTTTCTCATATCGAAGAAAAAGAATTCTATGGTTGCTGAGATCGCCGTATTCCTCTTCATAATCAGCTTCCTGAATCTTCTCGGATTAGGAAAAAGGGCAGCGACTCATCGCTGGTTTTGGTATATTTATCTTTGTTTTTTCTTTGGTTATGCTGTGTATTTCGCGCTTTCATTTATTAAAAAGGAGTGGAGAACATACGCGGTATATGCTGCTTCTCTCTTCCTCTTGGCGGGATTCGCATATGCGGTCTATGTCCCTTCCGAAAAGCAATGGCCGGGCGTCATGGACAAATACAATTGGGAATCTTTCACGTGGATCCAAAAGAACATTCCCGAAGACGCCCAGATTTTTTATTGGTATGGTGATGCGCTGCAGCAGGGTGCCGTATTATATAATGCGCAACATATTGGCTATAAAATAAATCCGGAGTACATTGGAAAGGCGATTCAGGAAAGAAGGGTTGCTCGGGTGTACGCGTTTGGTCTTGCGGATTCATATGCCGCGTACCTCTGTGATGCAACACCGTTTTCGTATGGATATTACATTGTTAATCCTAAAACTCGTAACGCCACATGCATGAAAGGATCAAGCGTGATTACTCCTTCCGTTCCTTATGAACGGGATATCTGCGAGAATGAGTATCATTATTTTAACGCGCAGAGCTCAAACGAACCGCTCTCGCAGTACAGCCTTATCGTTCGTCAGGCATTATTGGAAGGCAACATGAGCGAAGAGATCTATAGGAATGATCTTGTGTCAATCATCAAGTTAAAACAAACCGGAGTTGACTGTATTGGAAACATCACGTTATCAACGGCTTAAGACAATGGGAATGGAGCTTGGAATCATGTTCATACTCTTGGTTCTCATCATAAAAATCGCATTTTTCAAAGAATCCATTGTTACGGCCCTTAGACTTGCTCTCGCATTGTTTTGGCTCGGCTTTATCCCGGGATACGCATTATTACTGTATTGGAAGCATCACCTTGGTAACATCGAGTATATGATCATGTCCTGGCCTGTGGGATTAGCGTACTGGGGTATATTTGGGTATATGCTGGGATATGTTGGCGTAGTTTTTGCCGTTCAGATCATACTTCTTCCAATAATCGCGTTGGCAATAGGCCTATATGTGATTTATAGAGAAAACCCTAAGCACTCTTCTTGAGCGAGAGATTATGCGCTTGGATGTAGTATTCAACAAACACTTTCCAGTCTGTGAGTTCTGTTAAAGATTTCGCGTCCGCTTTGAGGGCAACTCGTTTTGCCCTGTCCAATTGGACAAACCAATGGAAATAATCAGAGAGCTGCTTGCACGAATCCTCATATGATTTATTCAATCGTTTTTGGATGAATATTCCGCGTGTTTTGTCCTTTACTTCACTCTGGAGGAACATACCACAGCCGCTTAAATCCGTCGTAACCGCGGGAACTCCGAGAGCAGCTGCTTCTATGGGCGTGTAGCCCCACGGCTCGTAATAGCTTGGGAAAACGCCAAGATGGCATCCTGCCATCGTGTCATAATACGTAAGATTGATGAGCTCATCATTTCCCGTGAGATAGACAGGATAAAATACAACTTTGACTTTATCTTCCGGCCTGTTTAAGAGTCCAAAATACCTGAACGCTTGGATGATCGGGTCTGTGCTTTCATTGACATTATGCGTTGATAGGGGAGGGAGCCCTTGGCGCTTAAACAGCTTGACATCCCTCTTGATCGCCTGAATGAACTCCTTCGTGTAGATATTTGACGTCGTGAACTCTTTTTTGGAGATAATGTCTGAGACTATTTTTTTCATGAGGTCCTCTGAGTTCCAGTCGACAAAGTTCTTGATATGACGATAGTAATTCTTGTTCTCGAGCAACTCCATCTTGATGCCCTGGATCCCTGTTGGAATCCAGAAGAACGCGGTCACCGTGCGCTCGCTGTTTTCTTTCTTGAGCTGCTCGTTGAGCTGAGCGAGCGCTTGGATGAAGATATCGATCCCCTTGTTTTTGTATTCGTACCTTCCTACGATGAAGAAAATGAGATTATGCTCAACATTGAAGGAATAATACGGAAAAAAGTAATACGTGATGAACTCTCTGATCTTTTCCCTGCATGTGATATGTTTAATTGCGGCCTCTTCCATCGTTGGAAATTTTCCAACATCTAATCCATTGAGCAAGAGCACATCCGCTTTTCTTCCCAATATTTTTTCAGCCTCTAACGCGGTAATCCCGGACACGGTCGTGAATACGGATGCGTTCTCAGCGCATGCTTTTTCCGTGAGGAATTTATCCTGAACTCCTGACGCATATGCCTCTTTATACGGGTCTATCGTATCAAGAATGCTGTACAGGTCTTTTCCTGATCCCGCCAGTGCCCTTCCGAGCATGGTCGCATGTGTTGTGAATATTGTCCCGCAGTGGACTTTCTTGTATTTGAGATACAGTAATGCAAATCCCGCCATCCACTCATGGCAGTGCACGACCATTTTCCTGCCGTAGCTATGCGATGCGAACTCAATGAATTTTCCGACTGCCGTTGACCAGCATAATGGTTCTTCATAGTCATATCCGGAAGCTATGGAATCAATTTTGAACGCTTCCCAGTACACTTTTTTCCATGTGTTTTTCTCTTCCCACATTTTGCCGAAGTCAATAAGAATTGCGTATGGCTCTCCGGGGATCTGCCATTTTCCAAAGTAGCAGGGTATTCCTTGCTTTTGCATGCCTTCAAACGCAGCTTTTAGTTTGTCTGGTATGGGACACGGTTCAAGCTCCAATTCTGCGTTTTTCTGAAAGTAAGGACCTATGAGGTAGAACTCTTTGTATTGTTCTTTAATTAAGGCTGATTTGGACTGGATAACGGTGTATATGCCGCCCACTTTGTTCACGACCTCCCATGAAGTCTCGAACAGAACATCCGCTTCCGCTTTCATAGCTCCAACCTATAGATTAGAGTATATAAAGGTTGTTGAAAATTGATCAATACCCTATTTGCCCCATATAAGGAGATAGAGTGATGCAAAGAGTAGTAAGATAAGGGAGGCATACACCGCCCACGCAAACGGTATTACAAACCCAACATAGTACACAATCCCAGAAACTATCCCAATGCTCGTGAAAAACCCATAGCAAGCTGATTCCTCCGGACTAAATTTGAGTTTTCTAAAGGCAAAATAACCCGGGAGTGTGAAGAGCAGTAATCCTATTCCAAACCGTAATCCGTGAATTCCAAAGAAAACTAGTCCAAATAGCAGTATTCCAACGATTATTACAATCCACATCCAGTTTTTACGTAGGTCGAATTGCATAGATCCTCACGTTGTTTTCATTATAGATGAGCGTGTCATTCACAAGCATGTCATGCTCCCATCCTAAGAAGAGATCTAATGTTTCTTGATTCACAAGATACGGCAATACAGAGTAATCCATAAGCAAGTACGGGTCAAACTCTTCTCGTGCTGGAAAATTATCTGTTTTAGGAGCATACGGGGTGTTAATATGCTGAGAAACTCCCGCGATCCATCTTGCAGTATTCAAATCAATGACTCCGACATTGGTTACATTAAGGTCTTGGGGCAGGTTTGTGCGCATCCAGTCTGCCGCGTCATACTGCGCTTGATTGAGGCGGTGGGAATACTGTTTCACATCGTTCAATCCTAGCAAAACAACATTTCCTGACGAGTCTTTAGCACCGTACACCCCGGTTCTTCCATTAATGAAGAGCGCGAGAAGAATGAAAACAATGATAACTCCAATCTTAGCGTACTTTCTCACATCTTTTTTGAAAAAGCTTGCGATGCTTAATGCTCCAAGAACCGTAAGCGGAACAAAAATATGCGCGCTCGCCGCCAGGGATCTGTGAATAAAAGGTCCTTTTCCTATAACGTCCGCATGGAGTACTAGGTATAATCCAATGAGCCAGCTCAGTAAGAGCATATCTTTATCCTGTCGCCGGATGAGTAAAATGATGATGCCGAGAAGTAAAAAGGGCAATGTCCATAATCCATGCATGAGTGAGAATGAGAAATAGCTTGCAGGAACTCCGGGAAGCTCACTCGGAGTCTTAAACCAGTAAAATAACCTTGAAAAATCAGGCGTTGTTGCGCTCGTTTGTTCTTTGCCTATAAAGCTCGCGATGACATTTCCCGTCTGGAACGGAAAAATCGCGAGAAGTACGATGAAAATTGCCGCGCTGATGCCAATATTCTTCCAATTCCAAGGAATTTTTCTGTGTTTTACAAACAAATAGATCGTGTAAATGACAAGTGCAGCGATGCTATGAAAAAAACTCACAGGATGCATGTAGAGATTAACCGCAAGAAGAACTCCAAAGAGATACGCATACCGCCTATCTTCTTTTCCTTCGAGATAGCTCTTCGTGTATTGATAATACACAAATAAGACGAGCGGGATTAATGCCTGTCCAATCCTCTCTGGCCACTGCCCCCAGAGAAACACCATGATGTCACGCATGGAAAACGAGACAAGTAATGCGGATAATATTCCTGCCCAGTAGCCGTACAGTGAGCGCATGACAAAAAACAGGATCAAGACGATGCTCGAAGACAAAAGTGTGTTCATCAGGTATACCCCGAGAACTCTGTCTCCCGAAAGTACTTGCATAATCGCGAAATTCGTGTGATACGGCGGATGATACCAGAGCGTATGCGGTTTGAACGCGTTATCTAACCCATATCTCAGCGCAATATACGGAGGAAGTTCCATATATGAAGAATCCTGCGTCGTCATGTAATCTGCAACCATGAAATGAGAAGTCGCGTCAAACTCTCCGTACGGCATGCCATCCGCGCGATACGGCATGCTCCAGATAAACAAAACTGCTAAATAGAGCACAACTATTGAAAGTAATTCCACCCTCCGATCCATACACTTACGAGAATTTGAGATTATTTAAAGGTTTGTGAGGATCTCTTTGCTTCCAGCTTTTTCTTCCAGCACTCCTCTCTTCTTCCATTCATCTGTTAATTCATCTCGTATGGCAACGCCTCTGACTCTCTTTTCTATCCAGTCATCAGAATAGCCCTTTGCTTTGTAAATTTCCTTCATACGCTTTTGGGCGAGCTCTGGGTTTTCAATCTCTTTTACTCTGTCATAGCCGACTTGAGCCAACCATTGCTTAAAAGGCTCCGCCTTGGAAGAAGGGATAGATTGGATAAGCCTAAATGCTCCTTTAACAGAAACACAATTCAACTGTTGTTTACCGCCAGCGGTTTCAACCAAAAGGGGGGTGGCAATTTGCCCCCACCCTTTAGCAAATCCTTCATCACGCCGTCGCATATCCTTTAGATAACCGGAGGGATCCTTTGAATCTGTCAGGCCAGCAACGATATCCACAGCAACAAACCACCATTCATCATTAAACCAGGCTCTTCTGATCTTCTTGCCTTGAAAGGCGACGAGCGCTTTATTGGAATCTGTCATTGTTCAGAAGCCTTCTGAAATTCCTAGGTATTTATCATATGCAACTAAAAAAGGTTCCATGCTTTCTAAGAGAGTTTGTGATTATTTAAAGGTTTGTGGGTTAAAGATAACGTTTGACTTCCTCATACACGCTCTTCGCCGTAATCACTTGCAAGCACAGATTATCCTTGCATGGGCTCTTTCTATGGTTCGCGGCAGACACACACGGACTGCACGCCATTCCAGAATAGAAAACAGTTAACTTCTTGCTTAATGGTTTGTACAACTCCGGAGTCTCAGGCCCGAAAAACACGAGGATCGGGATTTCCGTGAGCGACGCGAAATGCGGTCCTCCTGAATCGTTCGCCACAAGAGCAGTTGAGATTTGATAGAGCGCGATAAGCTCTTTGAGTGAGGTTTCTCCCGTAAAATCAATGACGCGTTCACTTTTTGCTGCGCGCGCAATCGCCTGTGCAGTTTCTTTATCCGATCCTACTCCTGTAATCACGACAAAAACATGAGGATGCTTCAGAATCATCTTCGTGAGCGCTACATAGTGTAACCACGGCCATTTGCGAAGCGGAAGCAGCGCACTTGCATCAGGAGTCAACAGGACAATCTTGCTGTCATGCTTAATACTAGGATTTTTTTTCTGTAATTTACCAAATACTCTCTGTTGAAGAGCCTTATCCTGGGGCAATTTATAGTAAATAATATCTGAATCAGGAATGACTTTTTTGGGTAAAGGAACTTCTCCTTCAGGAGCTTCCAAAGCATAAACAAGAGAAAGAAAGTTCTTGCTCATGTGCTGGTGTGCATTATACCAGACTTTATGCGTCTGAAATGTTCCTTTGTACAATCCTTCATTGTAATAACGGTAAAACCCAACCATGTCCCGCGCTCCTGAAAGATAGCTGACAACCGCTCCGACTCTGCTGAAGAGCTCAAGGTCAAACACGACATCAATGGGGATGTTGCGGCTTTTGAACATGAATTTCAAAAGGTCCCAAGAGAGCGCAAACATTCCCGTGTCTCTCACGGTTAAAATGTTCTGTTTAGGAATGATGTCGAAGAGTTCAGCAGCGTTTCTGTTGCGCTCAAACGTGAGAAAGTACAAATTCGCCTTAGGATACAGTTCCTTGACTTTAGCCATCGCAGAATACGACAGCACAGAACTCCCCATTTCCGCGAGCTCAATGAAGAGAAAGTTTTTGCGCTCATCACGCGTATTTGGCCTCTTCAATCCGAGCATGCGCATTACCCTGTATTCCATAGAGAGAAACCAGCACGCGGGCTTTCCTAATGTCCGATCAATCCAACGCATCGTGTCAATGTGCATGAACGATTAGAAGCGTTGTGTGTTTTTAAAGGTTGTTGTGGGAAGAATCCTATTTAACAGCAACGTGCTGTATAAAATCTGTGCTGCGCGGATTAAACTCC
>JAGVYU010000006.1 GCA_018303105.1 Candidatus Woesearchaeota archaeon
AAGAGCGGCTGAGCTGCTTGGCATTTCTACGTGGGAGCTTATGAGCTACGTCGGACACACGCAGATCATCGACCAAACAACGCCCGCAACGATCCGGGCAAAAGACAGGCTGCGCACTGCGATGAATATTTTTGGAGTTCGCGATGGTAAAAGGAATAGTATTTGACTCGGGGCCAATTATTTCCCTTGCGATGAACAATCTGCTCTGGATACTTAAGCCGCTCAAGCAATACTATAAGGGAGAGTTTTACATTGTCAGCTCAGCGCACCGCGAGCTCGTCGATAACGCGCTCCAGACGAAGCGCTTCAAATTTGAAGCCCTGCAACTCCTCAAAATGCTCAATGAGGGTACACTCTCAGTCATCAATGACCCGGAAATTGAGAATATTGCCGATGATTATCTCGAGCTCGCAAACTCGTCATTCATAGGCCAAGGGCGCCCCTTAGTCATTGCGCAGCGTGGTGAGATTGAAAGCCTCGCCGCTGCAACGCATCTTCAATGCGACGCCGTCGCTATTGATGAGCGGACGACCCGGCTGCTCATTGAAAACCCTCTGGACGTGCGAAAGCTCCTCCAGCGGAAGATGAATATTGCCGTCGCAGTGAATAAAGGCCAGCTTAATGACCTCGTGCGCGAAACTCATAAGGTAAACGTGCTACGATCAGCTGAAATCGTGCTCGTGGCATATCAGCTTGGCCTCCTTGATGACTACATTCCGAAGCTTCCGAACGGCAGAGCACTCCTCTTAGAAGGCTTGCTGTGGGGAGTTAAACTCAGCGGATGCGCCATTTCAGAAAAAGAGATCGAAGAGCTGCTCTCCCTCCTCGGATAACGGGTTTTATCGTCAATTTCAGGCACGAAAGATTTATAAACTTCAACGTTTCCAAACAGATAACCAAAGACGATTATCGTCTAAAAAATTGGGGTGAATAAACAATGGCTGAAAAAGTTGCGAAAGTTGGTGTACGGAAACAGTCCGGCTATCTCTACTTCGTTGACAAGAATGGAAACGTCGCGCGAGCAAAGATGGCACGCGGCAAGAAGATGAAGGGAGGAAAGCCAGAAGTCGTCGCAAAAGCGGGCGTCAAGAAGAAGTCAGGCTATCTCTATTTCATCGATAAATCAGGAGATATCTCTGCCGCTAAAATGGCACGCGGCGGAAAGAAGAAGAAAAGAAGGTAAATTCTTTTTTTTCTTTTCTCTTTACTTCATTCTTATATCTTTTAGCATACGCGATAGTCCGAGAATAATACAAAAAGCGTGAACCACGGATATTGAGGGGGTTTTTTCATCTCATTCTTTACTTCCATAGTCTTTATAAAGTTATGATCGTTGTTGCAACGCATGATAAAGGGGCAGATTTTTTCTGGCGGATACGGAGAGCTCCTTATAAGGAAAAAATCAGAGGCTCAGCTGCAGCTCGGTGAATTGCTTGTCGCAGAACAGGGAGATTCCAAAATATTGCTTCAAGTGTATGATTTATTGTACGGATCCCAGCTTGCAGAGCAGATGCGCGCACTCATCGCGGGCATGCAGCTCGAGGAACAGCACGCGCTTGAGTTTTTTGACGCGGAATTGCGCAACTATACGCTTGCAAAGGCGAAAAATATACTCGATCTTTCCTCCACTGCAGTGCATAAAAGCCTTCCTGAGCTTTTTACGATGGTTCGTGAAGTCACTCCCGAAGATGTCACATTCCTCAGCCAGCCAAAAAAGCCCTTACGGCTCGGGATGCTGCGCTCAGGATCATCTGAAATCCCGGTGCCTGTCGCTGTTCAGGGCGATGAGGCGCTCGCTCACCACGTCCTCATCATAGGAACAACCGGAAGGGGGAAAAGCGTCCTTGTCAAAAATATCATATGGGATGCCCTTTCCGAGGAATACTGCTCATTCCTTGTCCTCGACCCGCATGATGAATATTTTGGGAGAACTACATTAGGATTGCGGCAGCACGCCCGTGGAGTGCTCTATTTTACGCCGCACGCGGTGCCGCAAGGACAGCGCACGCTCATCATCAACCTAGGAAGCCTCACACCCCATCATTTTTCGTTCATGGATTTCTCACCTCCCCAGCGCCAGCTCCTCTTCGCATACTACAAATATTTTGGGAAGCAATGGATCAAGGAAGTGTTTGTGCGTGATATGAAAGAAAGCTTCCAGGATGAGTTCCACGAGATGAGCCTTGCGGTCGTGCGCAGAAAACTCAAACTCCTCCTTGACGTCGATACGGATGGGCAGCAGCTTTTCTGCGGCGGCGTGTTTAGCACTCATGCGGGGGAGCACACGATACACGATATTAGCAAAGCCCTTGAAGAGGGAAAAAGCGTCATTGTGGACACGAGTGGTTTTTCCGGCCAGGTCGAGCTGCTCATCGGGAGCATGATCAGCACGGAGCTTTTCGACCGCTATAAACAGTATAAGAAACAGGGAATACTGCAACAAAAACCCGTGGTATCCATAGTGCTCGAGGAAGCTCCGCGAGTGCTTGGCGCTGACGTTCTCGAGCGCGGTAGCAATATTTACGCGACACTTGCCCGCGAGGGAAGGAAATTCAAGATTGGACTCATGGCGATTACGCAAATGCCCAGCCTTATCCCGAGAAGCATCCTCGCAAACATGAACACAAAAATCATTCTCGGCATTGAAATGAGCGCTGAGCGCCAAGCGATTATCGACAGCAGCCCGCAGGATCTCAGCCAGGACCACCGGACGATCGCGTCGCTCGACAAAGGAGAGGCGATCATCACAAGCACATTTACGAAGTTTGCGATCCCAATAAAAATACCGTTATTTGACGAGCGGATCAAACAGAATTCACGACAAGCAGGGCAGCTTGCGTTTCGGGAAGTGCGCATATGAAATTCGCGCATCTTGCAGATGTTCATATCGGCAGCTGGAGGGACGCGAAGCTCAGCGATCTCTCAACACAGGCCTTCGAACTGGCGATGGAACGATGCATGCGGATCCCTGTGGACTTCATCTTAATCTCGGGGGATTTATTCAATACACCGCTCCCGTCGATTGACCGCTTATCCCGCGTTGTCCAAAAGCTCAAGCAGATACAAGAAAAGGGAATCCGGACGTATGCCATACCTGGATCACACGATTATTCTCCTTCGGGAAAAACACTTATTGACGTCCTGGAGCACGCAGGATTGCTCATAAACGTTGTGAAGGGAACTGTTGCAGAGGGAACGCTCAACCTGACATTTACTGTTGACGCAGAAACGGGAGTGAAGATCACAGGACTCCTGGGCAAGCGCGCGGCGCTAGAAAAAACATATTACGAACACCTCAACCTTGAGGCGCTCGAACATGAGCCAGGATTCAAAATCTTCATGTTTCACAGTGCAATCGCCGAACTCATGGAACATGGTCTGCAGTTCTCAACAACGCTGCCCCTCTCCGTTTTTCCCAAAGGATTTGACTACTACGCGGGCGGCCATGTGCACATCATCCGCAACAGAGAATACGCACCCTACGGCAGAATTGTATACCCCGGCCCTGTTTTTCCGGCAAATTTCAGCGAGCTTGAAGAACTGGGAGGGGGTGGGTTCTTTCTCTATCTCGATGGGGATGTCACGTATGAACGCATCCTGCTTCATCCGGTGCACAGCATCATGATTGACGCGCAGCATAAAAGCCCTGAATGGGTAGCTGCGGCGCTGCGCGAGCATCTGCAAGGGAAGGAATTCTTCAAGACGATCGTGACCATACGAGTTACGGGATGTCTTGGATCGGGGTCTCCAGGGGATATTCCGTTTCAAAGCATTATCAAGGAGTTCTATGAGAAAGGCGCATACTTCGTCATGCGCAACACGCTCCAGCTGAGCTCGGCAGAGTTCAAGGAAGTTGCAGTTGCCAGGGAGGGAACAGAGGATGTTGAAGAACGCATTATTGCTGAACATGCTGATCAGTTGCACATAAAAACCATAGATCCCGAACGCATTGAAGCTCTCGTGCATGCTTTCATGCGGAGACTCTCCATTGAAAAAGGAGAAGGGGAGAATCAGACAACGTTCGAGCAACGCGTGAAAAAAGACACGATTCATATCCTAGAACAAGAACGGCTCATTTAGCGAACTAACTTTTTGATAATCTCGTTCACTTCCTTCGGAGAAGCTTTTCCCTTTGACTTCGCCATCACTTTTCCAACCAAGAAATTGAGTGATTTATCACTTCCCGAGCGGAAATCCTCCACTGCAGCGGGATGTTCCGCAATCGCTTCCCTGCACAGACGCTCCAACACGCCTGTGTCCGAGACGGCCTCAAGATTATTCTTACGCACATACTCGACAATGTTAAATGGGCCTTCCATAAGCAGTTCCATAATTTTTTGGCCTGTGTTCTCTGTGATTTTCTTTTGCTGAAGTAATGTAATGAGCATTATGAGTTCCTCAGCCCGAATGGGATTTTGAGGCATCTCCTTACCCTGATAGTTGAGCACCCGAATTAACTCGCGGCGGATCCACTTTGCTGCATAAGGCTTATCGACGTGAGAAGCAACATGCTCAAAAATATCTGAGAGCAGTTTATCGGACGCAATAACCTCTGCGTCAATCGGTGCAATCTTCCATTCGTTAATGTACCGCACGACACGCTGCTCAGCAAGCTCCGGCATGGATGATTGGATCTTCGCTATCATCTCAGGAGTAATGTCAATCAGCACGAGATCCGGGTCAAAGATATAGCCATACTCCTCCTCCGTTTCTTTTAATCGCAAAGACCGGGTGATGCCTACGTCGCTATCCCAGGAGCGTGTCTCTGCCATGATTTTCTTTCCTTCCTTCACTTCCCGCTTCTGGCGCTCAACCTCATGCTGCAACGCGCGCTCGATATCCTTAAATCCCGTGATGTTCTTGACCTCAACGCGCTGGTAGTTTCCCGCCTTAATAGAAACGTTCGCATCCGCCTTAATAATGCCCTGCTTCACATCGAATATTCCTAAATAGCTGAGAATCGTAATCAGCTTCTTCATGAACTCCCGGGCTTCTTCAGGGCTCGCCAGATCGGGCTCCGTCACGACCTCGACAAGTGGGTTTCCAGAACGATTATAATCCACGAGAACAAATGAGGACGTATGCATGCCTGAGGGATGCGTGAGCGCCGCAGGATCCTCCTCCATATGCACGCGCTTGATATTGACGGCCTTTGCACCCAGAGTTAATGATCCCTTTGCACCTAATGGAAGCTCATATTGAGAGATCTGATAATTCTTCGCCATATCCGGATAGAAATAGCTCTTCCTCGAAAACACAAGCTCTTTGCTGACATTGCACTTGAGCGCAAGGCACAACCGCAAAGCATACTCCAATGCTTTGCTGTTGAGCACAGGCTTGCTTCCCGGCATACCGAGGCACACATCACAGCATCGCGTATTGGGAGACTCGCTTCCCTTCGTTGGGCACGAACAGAAAAGCTTTGTCATGGTATCTAATTCAACGTGCACTTCAAGACCAATAACCACGTCAGTGTGCATCATTCGAGCACCTTTGCGCACGCCAAAAGGGTTTGCTCCTGATAATGATCTGCAATTAACAACATGCCAACGGGAAGACCCTCTACACTCCCTGCAGGGATATTGAGATGCGGGAGCCCCGCGAGATTCGGGCCAACGGTCATGATATCCATCATATACTGCTGAAGCGGAGAGAGATTTCCAATGTCTGCAAACCGCGGAGGAAGAATCGGCATCGTCGGGCTGAGCAGGATATCAACGCTCGTGAATATTTTTTTGTACTCCTCAATAATTTTCGTGCGAACACGCATTGCCTTGAGATAATACGCATCACGGTACCCTGCCATGCGCGCGAACGTTCCGATGATAATTCGCCGCTTACTCTCCTCATTAAAATATTTTGACCGCACTTTCGAAAAATACTCATTAAAATTCCCATCCAACGGCTCATGCGCCCCATAGCGCATGCCACAGAACTTTGCAAGATTTGTGGAAGCCTCACACATGGAAATGAGATAATAACAGGAGATACCATACTTCTCCGTCAATGGAAGCTCAACCTCAGACACAGAAAAGCCCGAGCGCTTCAATTTTTCAACAAATTCCCTCACAGCAGACTGCACCTTTGGATCAACACCCTGAGCAAAACTGCTTTTGAGGAGCCCGATTCTCGGTTTTTGAATGACCTTGGCATGCTGAGGTCCTGTGCACGTCGAATCCCTCGGATCCATATGACCGATGATGTCCATGACTAATTTCAGATCGTCAACGGATGTCGCCATGGGCCCAATCTTGTCCAGACTATTCGCATAATCCATTAATCCATATCTTGACACAACCCCATATGTCGGACAGAGACCGTACACGCCGCAAAATGACGCAGGACACACAATACTGCCTCCTGTACTCTCAGCGAGGCTGACGTGCGGAAATGAAACTTTACGCGTTAATCCTGCGGAACCACCGGAGCTTCCCCCACACGCCCTCTCGGGATCAACGGGATTTTTCGGGATTTCCATTCCTATACCCACATTCACGGCAAAACTGCCAAAGCCAAACTCATCCTGGGCTGTCTTCGCGATGATAATCGCACCTTCATCTTTGAGCCGTTGCACTGCCGTGGCGTCCATGACGGGATGATAGCCTTTGAGGATCGCGCTGCCTGCAGTAGACTCAATATCCTTCACACAGATACAATCCTTAACGCTTACGGCAACACCCGCGAGTCTCCCAGTTTTTGCTTCCTTAGATTCTGCAAGCGCGGATTGCTCCGGAATCGTCGTGCAATAGTGGAATTGCTGGTTGATATTTTTAACTTCTTCAAGGGCTGAGCGTATGTGATGTACGGGATCGATTTTTCCCTGCTGCACTGACTTAACAAAATCAGAGATCATACTGCTCGTGGCCCCTTAATGTATCCATCTTTCGTGTGGTGAGCGTTTTTAAGCGCGATTTCCTGAGAAAGGCTTGCATGAGGCTCATCATGCCGTGTGTTGTTGCGGATCGGAATTGGCTGAAAACTGGGATCCGTATTGTCGGTGTTCACTCTGTCCAGATGCGAAAACGCGTTGAGAATATCCTTCAACTGCGGCGTGAATTTTTTTACCTCCTCATCGGTCAAATTCAGCCGCGCGAGTGAAGCTACTTTCCTGACTAACTCCTCATTGATTTCCATACTCCAAGAATCGGAACGTGCTATAAAAAATTATCTACTCTTGGGCAGCGGTTCTTTGCCATACACGGTATCCATCGCGCGATATAACGAATGAAACAACTCCTTGTCTGTGGCCACGAGGATTATTTTCTGAAGGTAGAGCGGCTGAAATTGCTGAATCGCCTTCACCATCACCGCCGCGGCTTTATCCTTGTTCAATTTGCCAACGCCCGTTCCCATACCGGGCACTGCAAGGACTTTGACTTTATGGGCGTCTGCGCGCTCAAGAGCGGCAAGCATCGCGCTCGCGACAATTTCGAAGCTGGTTTCTCCCACGGGCTTCTCCATCGTAGGAGCATGGATAATGTGCTTTGCTTTCAGCGTTCCCGCCTTTGTGATGACCGCTGAGCCTAATGGAATGGGCGCTTTTTTCTTTGCTTCCTGCTCTATCTCAACACCCCCTGCACGTCTCAGCACTCCAGCTACTCCACCCCCCATCGTGCCCTGGCTATTCGCGGGGTTTACAAGAGCATCAGCGTCAACGCTCGTGATATCCGTCATTCTGATCTCGAGCATTTTCCTGTTCATTTGATTACCTTCACCTTTTTTTGCTTCACAAATTTCTCATGGATCGGATGATCAGATTCATCTTCCTCATTAAACTCCTCATCCTGCATGCCACGATGGAGGTAAGAGGTGTATTTATAGGTTTCTGTTAGCCAAAAGACTTATAAATGATGCTGGGCTTTCAAAACGCATTCACGGAGGTTACTCATCATGACACCGGTACACAACGCAGCAAGCAGAACCCCTGCATGGAACTGCCCAGACACGCATACTGTACAGGCTGCATACGATCCCTGCGAAGATGAGATTTGGAGAACCGCGGCTTCTGTCGCTTTTCAATATACTCCTAACGTAGCTAATGTGTCAACACTACTCTCTGAGCTGCATCGCATCGCTCGCGTATATGAGCATGCGTACTCCGAAGCGCCTCCAACCCATATGCGCATATCGAATGGCCACCACTTTGGGAATCCAGCGCAGAGTTCATTAGGGCTTGCCCTCCTTTTTGAAGGACAGGGAATTCCGCTCGAGCTCAGGATATTCGCGGTTGGACCAGAGCAGCAGGAAGCTTTGAGAAAACTTCAAGAAGCGTTTATGAGATACTCTTAGTTATTATTAACTATTTCTTTACTTCAAGCTTCAGATGAAGATCTTTCAATTGCTTGTCATCCGCAGCACTCGGGCAGCCATCCATGGGGCATTGCGCATTCTTGTTTTTTGGGAATGCGATGACTTCACGAATATCCTTTGTGCCAATCATCAACGCAACAAGGCGATCGACACCAAGACCCATGCCGCCATGCACAGGAGCACCGTATTCGTATGCATGCAGGAGAAACCCGAACTTACGCTCCGCTTCGTCTTTTGATAAGCCTATGAAGTTCATGATTCTCCCCTGAAGCTCAGGATTTGTGACGCGAATGCTCCCTGAGCCAAGCTCTGTGCCATTCAATGTGACATCATAAAGATCACCAATAACCTCGCCGGGTCTTTTTTCGAAGTCCTTAACGAACTCCTGCTTCGGCATCGTAAACATGTGATGCTCGGGCTCCCATCTTGCTTCCTCCTCGTTATACGCAAAAAGCGGGAAGTCCTTAACCCAGGCAAACTTGAATATTCCTTCCGGAATAAGATTAAGATCCTGAGCAACCTGCAGCCTCAATCTTCCCAGGGCATCTGCAACAATCTTAGGTTTGTCCGCAACGAACATGAGCGCGCTGCCCGGCTTCGCTTTCGTTCTCTCAAGCAGTTTTTTCTGAATCTCCAGTGAGAGATACTTGACAATACTTGAGTCGAGACCATCCTTTGTAACGCGCGCCCAGGCCATGCCCTTCGCGCCAAACTTCTGCACAAATTCAATATATTTGTCAAAGTCTTTGCGCGAGAGCTCTGTCTCGGGATTAATGCACTTAATGGATTCCGCATCCTTAAACACGCTGAACTCTGAGCTCTTTGCAATGTCGGTAACGTCAATTACCTCAAGACCAAAACGCATATCCGGCTTGTCAGAGCCAAAGCGGGCTATGGATTCTTTATACGTGAGCACGGGGAATTTCTCGAGCGTGATGCCCATGACATCCTTGAAGATATGATGATAGAGGCTCTCGACAAATGCCATGACATCCTCAGATGAGACAAAACTCATTTCGAGATCAAACTGAGTGTGCTCAGGCTGTCTGTCCTCCCGCAAATCCTCGTCCCTTAAGCACCGAGCGACTTGGAAATAACGGTCGCATCCGGCTACCATAAGAATCTGCTTGTAGAGCTGAGGAGACTGCGGCAGCGCATAGAATGTTCCCGGATTCACTCTGCTTGGAACAAGGTAATCGCGCGCTCCCTCAGGCGTCGGCTTAACGAGCAACGGAGTTTCAATCTCCATAAAACCGTTTTTGAAAAAATGATCTCGAGCGGCAGCAATGATATTATGGCGCATGAGGAGGTTGCGCTGCATCTTTGGCCTTCTCAAGTCAAGATAGCGATACTTTAACCGGATGTCCTCGCTTGGCTCGACGCGATCCTCGATCTCAAGAGGAGGCGTCTGTGAGCGGCTCATGATGCTTAACGTATCAACGAGCACTTCAATCTCGCCCGTTATGAGCTTCGGATTTTCCAATCCTGTAGGACGCGCCCGGACTTTGCCAGAAACTTGCAACACATCTTCCCGCCTCAGCTTTTCTGCCTCCTTATAGAGGTCTGGAGTATGCTTTGGATCAAAAACAATCTGCGTAAGCCCATACTTATCCCTGAGGTCTATGAAGATAATGCCGCCATGATCCCTCCGTGCCTGATTCCAGCCGCAGATCTTCACTGTTTTTCCAATTTCTGCCTTCTTCAGGGCTCCGCATGTGTGGGTTCTATACGCGGTTTGCATACGCCTGAGAAGTGGAAGATGGTTTATAAAGATTGCTTAAAACGATTGTGAAGAAAAAACTCATTAGCACTGATTGCCGCAAACCCAGACGCATCCTATCGCAGCTCCCTCCCCACGACAATTGGCTTCGCTTGTGATCGGACCGCCAAATGTTCCCGGATCGCATGTGGTTGGATCGCCTCTCCAGTCACCTATACAACAGGAACCTCCTCCTGTGCCTTGGGGAATGCATGCGCCAGTGGCAAGATCCCAACACTCAGTGCCATCGCAGATCAAACCATCGTCGAAATCACTTCCGTCTGGCCAGGTCTCCCCCGTTTGTGGTGTTGCTGCCCCTTTGCCTTTCTTACTCACACTGCATGCCAGAAGAAGAACAAGCAGTAAAACCAACGAACAATAGAGAATAATTCTCTTCCGCATATGGGCAGTTTAACAAGACCCGTATTTAAATATTTCGGTGGCG
>JAGVYU010000025.1 GCA_018303105.1 Candidatus Woesearchaeota archaeon
AGAGTCAATGGTAACATGATCGAGGGAACCGCAGGAGACAATTGTGTTATTGAGGGCATTCGATTCAGCGAAGGATCACGTTTTGTATTAGACAAAGTTACTAATATTCTCACTGCTCCTGCAGAATCAGTTTTGGATCTCGGACGCTCCACATTTAATGGCATTATTGACTTCCAAGGAGAAGGCGGCCAGATCGTTATCCCCACAAATTATGTTCAGGGTGGAGCTGAAACCCAGCCACCAACGCAGCATATGAGCATTCAGGGAAAAATCCAGAGCACAGCGAATGGAGAATTGCGTCTGCTTCCCGATAACGGTCCTGTTCGCATAGGCGGAACAACAATCACCGTGCAAGAACCCACGACGCTGCGTTTGCGGACGAACGAATACTATAACGCCCTTCCTTTGGACAATCCAGATAATTCTATAACACTCTATGGAGGTAATTTTATTGTGGCTCGCTCGCGCGCCACCCTAGAGAACACAGCATTGAGACTTGCAGATCAGTATGAGCGGTATGTCCTCCCAAATGATGAATCCATCCTGGTCTTAGATGTGCCTTTAGGAACAACGTCCCGAGATCGGAGCGCGGATAATGTGAGATTAATCCAGGATAAGGTGAATGCGCGCATCACGATGATAAACGCGCTGCGGGAACCCTCCAGTTCACTCCAAACGATTCATGTCGATGGAAGGTATGGGGAGCAAACGATTGCTGCAGTCACAGCAATTCAACAGGACGCAATCGACCATGGGCGACTGCGAGGAGTAGAACGTGAGCGGGCAGATGGTCTCTACGGCGTCAATACGGACACAAAAACAACATTCATCCAACCCATAAACTCAGTGAATGCTCAGCGCGCGGTTATTCATACTGTAACCGTTCAAGAGCGGACGCGCATTCTTCAAGGCCCAGTACCTGAACAGGAAGGGCAGCCTGAACAAGGGTATCGCATCACGGAGGGCGATCGCGACACAGCGGTGACGAGCCGTTCGACAACGCAATTTGATAGGGAGGGAATCGGGATGGTGACTACCGTACGGTCAAGTCCCGGTGATTCTCCGTTGCCTACGGGAGAGTTTAATGATGAGATTATTGCCCACACTGAAATAGACCCGGATACTGGAGAAATCACGATAAACCATCGTAACTCAGGCCCATTAACTGTTAGATATGATGGTACTTCTCGGGACCCAATCATTCGGCGCAATGGTGCCGTCGTAGCCGAACTTCTCCCTAATGAAAGAATTCTTGTCGCGGAGACAGATGGGTGCAACGCAGGCACTTGTTTCAGGCGCGCGAGCCTTGATGAAGCGAAGATGTTCGGAATTCCCTTTAGGTATGGTCAGCCAAATGTGCCTTCTCTCCTCAACAACATAGGTAACTTGGGCGAGGAGATCGATCGCGCGCAGGTTCAGTCTGGTGATCAGGTTGCGATAGTTCCGCCGAGTCGTCAGGCCACTTATAGAAACTTTTTGCACAATCATCCTGATCCAAGCACGTATGATGATGAGGAAATAGAAACGTATAACTCTTTCTTCACCCACATTGGCACTGCATTCAGCCCGGAGATTATGCGCCATCAGTATGAATTAGGAGGAGAATTCGGCAACCTCTACAATAATATTGATGATCTCAATAACGCCCTGCACGGTCCCGGTCCTAATGATGACGCGGATTTAAATGGTCGGATCGCGAGATATATAAGACCTAACGCGAATCTTCTAGCATCAAATGATTAGTCCGGAGTTGCTGATTAATAATGGCCCCAGCGAGATTCGAACTCGCGACCACTGGCTGACTTCGCGTGTTTGAAGCACGGACATATAAGACCAGCGCTCCAATTCCCGATCCTTTGTCGGTCATTTATTGCCCGCCAAAAAAGATCGCCAGGCTAAGCTATGGGGCCTTGCGTGTCGTGGTCGTTCTTAAATTTATAAATATACCGCCCGTTTTTACCCCAATAATTCGCGTTCTAACTGATTTGAAGCTAAAGATAAGCTTATAAACTTAGATTGCTTAGTAACGGGTGTAATGAAGAAATCAATTATCTTAGTAATCTTCTTGATAATAATTGCTATTGCTTTGGGTATTAACTTTTATTTCAATACGGCCGCGTTACCTAACAATGAAGTCTGTCTTCAAAAAGTTGAAAGAGAAACTTCGTTCTGTTCAGCAATAAGTGAAGAGCAATGTAGATACTATCAGAATGTTTCAAATCAAATACCCGGTGGAGGAAATTGTCGTTGGGTCGCTGGAAACTCTTTATGTGCAGGGGCTATCGGCGGTTGTGATTAGATAATGAGAAATTTTAGGATGTTGTTTGGCCCGAAATTATAAAAACGCCGCCCATTCGAATGTCCTAAATTTTAGAGCGATTTTGAAAGAGTTTACCAAGTCTTTATTGTAGCAAAGTGCAGATACGTATCGGACATTTTTGCGCGCGAATAGGCAATTTCGCTACGGTTTAATCTTTCCCAGCGTCTCCTTAACCACATTCTTCGGCCATCCGGAGCGTACAAGATCATTCTGGATCTTCTTTGTATCTGTGCCCTTCTGCACATTTGCTTTAATATAGCTCTCCAGCTCTTTCATTGCCGTTGGTAGCCTTGTCACTGCTTCCTTCTCCATCGTGATGAGTTTGCGCAGCTTGATGATCTCGAGCAGCACAAAAATCACTCCAAACAGGATCAGGAGCAGGCATATCGCCAATAATTCCGCGATGGGAATGTCGAATCCGAATACGTACATAGTTTCACCTCTTAGATTTGTATCGTTTTTTTATAATCTTCATACACCCTACTGCGCTTGTAGAGGACGGCTCTCAATTCGTGCTCTCCGGACGCGTCCACAGGAATCTGGTAGGAGCGCTCCGCGACAAATGGCTGCCCCGCGCTCACCCGAATAGCTGTAAATCCTCCGATAATGTCAACGATCTTTGTCGACGTTCCCTTGTTGAGATTAAACTCAATCATGAGGTCGTCTATCTCCGGCCCATCATGAGATATGGTGAGTACAACATCAAGATAGCGTTTGCCATCGTCCATCCGCGTTGTTCCAGTTACCTCGATTGAAGGCTTATACAGTGTTATCGGGGCTTCATCCCGTCCTAGGAGCGCTTCTCCTTGGGAGACTTTAACAAGAAGATTGCTATTCCCCAGATCCAGGTCAGATGAGAATAGCTGCAGCTCGACCTGTGAGCGATCACCGGGATAAATCGTTCCGAGATCCTCAGAAAGCTCCCATGCGAATCCAGCGGGCACTTCAATGTAGAGGGATGGCTCTAGGATGGCCGTGTTTCCCGTATTCTCGACGCTGATCATTGTTGTCGCTTCATCAAAGAGATTCATCGCAATCGGATCTACATTAACGGACAATGAGGTGACTGCAGGCTGTGTTGGTAGCAGAGGTTCATCTTCAGGTGGCTCCTCCTGAGTTTCAGGATGAAGAATACGATACAGCCATGGGGACACCGCATCATTATTTGTGCCTGGAACCGTTTGTGTTGCTTGCTGCGAACATGCCTCACATGGTCCTCCACAGTCAACTCCCTGCTCACCCTGGTTTTGTATCCTGTCTGAACATGTTGGAGTTTCTTCAGCACGGTATTCTGAAAATCCCGTCGTGTTATAATAAAACCGCCCATTGCTGTAATTGAGTTCCTGGCATGTGGAACACAGCGATCCATCCTTCAGCGGACGAGGATTTTGCATCGTCAAATTGAACAATCCAATCTGTGCGCTCTTATTCCTGAATTCAAAAAGTGTTGCCGTGTTCACCGTTATGCGATTATTCTGAAACGTGATGAGCGTATTCAGATTTGCGGAGCACGTGAATGCGAAGGGATCATTAAACATAATGCTTCCATGCACACTGCTGAGCACGATACCGCCATTCGCAAGCGTTTGCAGCGACATTGACGTGGCATTGATGAGTATTGGTGTTGAACATCCAGCGAGGCCACAATCAATTCTGCCGTCACAGTCATTGTCCACACCGTCGCAAACCTCGGGGGTGTACGTGCAATCAGGAGGAACCACTCTGAGCGTTGTACTCCCCTGAGTGCCTGTTTCCAGCGTATCGTCCTGAAATAACGCCGTGCCGGTAAACGTATGCGATCCCGCAATAGACGGAACCTGCACATAATAATCATACACCGTGTTCGAGTTTGCCGTCAGGTTCGCGATTTTAAGCTGATTGAATGCATCAATTCTTCCAGCTCCCTGCCCAGTAACGAGCAATGCTGAAGGGATTTGCTCCCGAATGATAAAGTAATGCTCATCAGGATCCAGGGCAACACTCAGCGTTACATGGACTATCTCATTGTATTGCACGACATCCCTGCTCAGGCTTCTCGTGACAGTTCCAGCTGACGCTGCGCTGGCTGCAAGGATGCAAAAAATAAAAAAAATAATTGCTGTTTTCATGGGCACACATACCAGTACTCAAGGCCTTGCACGATGTCAAGCATGCCGATTTGGGTGCTGTACCAGTAATCGATGCTCGCGAGCGTCTGCACATCTCCAGCGCATTGCAGCGTGCAATCCCTTAATCCTGTGTTGAGCGGCTGTCCGAAGATGGGCTCATCCACGAGGCCATCACAGTCATTGTCGATATCAAAGTTTGTGGATATGCAGATCTCCTGCGCTCCGGGATACGTCAATGCATCAGTATCCCTGCAGTCTCCCTGACACACCCTGAATGAGTCGCTGTCTGAGTCGCTCTCATCTGCGGGGATGCCTCCTGCGCAATCATTGTCAAAGCCATCACAAATCTCCGGTGCGCCCGGGTATACCGTAGCCCGGGAGTCATCGCAGTCCGTTCCGCTCGGGCAAAACGCGGAGATCGCAAAGCGCGTGTCTCCATCCGCATCTACACATGTAATGCAGGCCGCATCATTGACGTCAATCAGTCCATTGCAGTCATTGTCCCTTGTATCCGTACACGCCGTTTCTGTTGCCTGGAAGGGGCTGTCCTCATTCGCGTTGTTGCCGCAGCAGTTGAGATTTCCGCCATTATCGCTCCACGTGAATCCCTGAGACTCGCAAAACGCCTGACAGGTTTCCTGCGTGAATCCATTGTAGGGATTGCCGTCACAGTTTTGGTCAATTGCATCACAGAGCTCCGTCGCTCCGGGATTGCGGGCGTTGCTGTTATCGTCACAGTCTCCTCCAAAGGACGAGCAGAGTCTTACCACTCCAAGACCATCCCTGAACGAGCCTGAGCACGTCATGGTTACATCAGCATAGTTATCATTGTCATCGTCACATCCTTCGTCGATGAGGTAATCGCAGTCATTGTCGGCGTTATTACATGTTTCTGTGCTCGCCGTACAGCTTGTGATTTGCAGCGAGGGGTCCCCTCCAATAATGCTCGTGGCGGTAGCTCCCTGGAACGCATACGATCCTGAGAATGCATAGCTGCCCGTTGTCGCAGGCACATTGAGCGTGTAGCTGAGTGTCGTATCCTGAACTCCCGAGTACACTGCCCATTTTAAGTGCCCCGCAGTAAGCGTGCTCGCTCCTCCCGTGTTTGTGACCGTGAATCCGGAGGGGAACACTTCATCAATCACATAGAAATTTTCTCCAGCGGCGACATCAATAGTCAGTGTTACGACAACTTGCCCGGAAGCATACGTCGGATCGTGGTTGAACGACCTCGTCACGGTTCCCGCAGACACAAATACAGCTAAAAATACAACAAATCCCAAATACAGTATTATTTTTTTCATAGTTCTCACCTTTTTTATCCTCCACATTGATACGTATCTCCCATGCTTTGCATGAGATCCATTGCGGATATGCTGTTCGCATACCATAACGAAATATGATTGGAAAGGCTCCCGCCTGTTGTGCACGCGTTGCATACTGGCTGCGGAGATCCGAAGAGCGGCTCATCAATGAGCGTGTCGCAGTCATTGTCCCGGGTATCGCACATCGCTTCGCCGCTTTGATACGGCGTATCTTCATATGTTGGGCTTCCGGAATCATCCCCGCAGCAGTCATAACTTGCTCCCGGTCGCGAAGCATTCCAGCTGTAGCCAAACGCCTGGCATTTTTGTTGACACGTGTCAAAAAGCGCTCCATCATCAACGGTTCCGTTGCAGTCAGTGTCAATGCCATCACATCCATCTGTTGTCTGCCCGGGATTCACGGACGCGTTTGTGTCGCTGCAATCGTTTCCATTAAACGTGCAGCCATTCGTCGTGTTGCAGTTTGGGCACACTCCATACCCGTCACCATCCGCGTCTGTGCATGCGATATCCAATATTGTCGTTGTGTTCAGGACTCTTCCCGTAGAATTATACGATTTCGCCGTGTCAACATTGCATTGGCCGTATCGGAGTCCTGATGTAACCAAGTTATATGTTCCCGAGCTGCAATTGAACTGCGCATTCATGCCGGACCAACCCACAAAGGGGCATTCCTCAGTGCCATCAGCTACAAGATTATCATTCCTGTCAAAGTACGTGGCGATGCTGTTCACACCGGTAACTGTTGAAGTGCAATTCATGATAAAATATGTGCTCTCCGGAACTGGAGTGGGTATCAGCAGGCTCATGACGCCAACGGGGCACGCGCTGTCCCCATGAAATCCAGAACTGTTGTCATAATCCGCTTCCCCGTTGCAATTATTGTCAATTCCGTCCGTGCATATCTCTGCCCTCCCGGGATTGATCGTTGCCACATTGTCATTGCAGTCCGTTTGGGGATATGTGCAGCTCGCGCTTCCTGGATTGCCGTAGCCGTCGCCGTCAAGGTCTGTGCAGTTGCTTCCCCCCGCGCTTTTGACTAAAATCGCCTGGCTAATCCCGGAGACATTAATGCTTGTTATGAGTGGTCCGAGGTTTCCGTTAACATCCATTGAGCTATAATTTCCACCGAGGTTAATTATTCCGGTAGGTGTTCCCGTAGTCGCATTTGGAAATCTGTACGCGTTGACAATTACCATTCCATTTGTGAATAACCGTTTGCAGTATCTCGGCTCTGATGCTGTCGTTTCCACGTGGTTTCCGTCATAACATCGGAACGCATCCAACGGCATTCCTAAGTCATCGCCGACGTTAAAAATCTCCCTAAACTCGTAGAGCCTATGACTCGGATCATCAACATTGTCTCCATACTCATAATATGAGCTGCCATTGGCTGCGAGCAGGTAGGACGCGAATGAGAACATGATTTGCTTGTCCTCTGTATCAAGTGCAGGTATATTGTTCCTGTCTCTCCACCAGTTCGCAAAATATCCCTTCCCAATGCTCTCAGAGAATTTCATGCGCTCTAAATCCCTGCGCCACTTTTTGTCAATATTTTGCGCAAAGCCCTCTTCCATGAATCCTGAAACGCCTGGCTGTGAGATCCAGTACTCCCACATGCCATCATACCCTCGAGACGTCCAGTAGGTGCTTTCCAAGATTATCGATGTTGCGCTTCCAGCAGTCTTATCCTGATCCTTGTGTCCACTTCCAAGGTTGAACCATAATTCCTGGCTTAGGGTGCTGGAAATATTACCCATTTTTACTAAAGCCGACCGAACTTCGGTTTCCCAGATGTACTTATCCCATCCAGTGGGCCAGACTCCTCCAGTCTTTACGGTGCCACTGTGCCATAAGTCATCTCCAAACAATCCGTCAAACGAAACAGTGCCCCCTTGCGGTAATGGAAGGTTTATTGTGCGCTGCTGGCCGACAGTCGCCCATTGCACGGGCCACCCCTGATTCGTGCCATTATTATTGACACGAGGGTCCATCACAACATAATTGACTCCCGACGTCCAGTAGTGCCGGTTAGGCTCATCCAAAAACCAGTATGATTTTCCCAATGTATTCTGAACGTATAACTCCCCATAGAGGCCCGTCCTCAGATCTGACGCGGTTGACCCCTGAACAGTTCCCTGCCAGTTCTTGTAGAGCAGTAGTTTAATCGTCTTGTTATTGCGCTGGGCTGCGCTTTGCAACGCTTTTGCCTTTCTCCTTCCATCAGTGCTGGTTGAGGAATCCTCGATAATGACCAATTCCACTTTTTTATTGTTCACATAATCGTCCGCAATGGACTGAATCTCAAGATCGTCAGCGCTGGGCGTTACAGTGTAGCTTCCGAGCTTCACAATGGAACTCGACACACTACATCCATCATCTATGCCATTTTTGCAGTTGTTGTCAATCCCATCGCACAATTCAACACGGCCGGGGTAAATATTGATATTCGAGTCATTGCAGTCCGTTTCCACACCGAGGGCATCCACACTCTTCCATCCGTCTAAGTCATTGTCATAGGTGTAATTGTTCCTGCTACGCAACGGAGGCACAACAATCACCTGCCAGTCCGTTTCCAGTTTGAATGGGGATAAGATATGGCCTGTTGAAAATGAGCCAGCAGGAGGTTGCAGGAGCTGATACCATAGACCCGTGCGATTTTCATCCACATTGATGAGGTCAGCATTGAAACCACCACCCTCATCCACAATAATAGCGCCATACATCTGCAGTGCACGTGCAATCGTTTGGCCGTTTGGGCTGAGATTGTACGTAGGATTACTCACATTGATTGTTGGTTTAAGCTGCAGCCTCGCACCCTCTGGCATGGGAAATACGAGGGTTCCGTTTATGGACACATTCCAGTCCACTTCACCATCATCGAGGTTCGCGGGCAGTACAAAATAACCATTCCGAGCTCCCGGGACAATCACGCGGAGCGGATGCTGAATCTCCCCTGAAAGAACCTCTTCAGGACGCACCATCATTTGCACGCCCGAGATTGCAGACCCCCCTACGCCCCGTATGGGGCCTGCGCGGTGGCCATATTCCCGAATGTCGAGTTTATCAACGCTGCTCGCATAATATTGGCCATTGCAAAATTGCGCTTCAAACAGGCAGTAGGCCTCGTACGTATCATAGTAGACAAAGCACATGCTTGGATCAACGGATGAGGAGAGCCACGCATCATTGGGAATGGGAATATTGATCGCAGTCTTGTATGGTGATATCGGTGCGACAATCCTATTGAACTCATGCCATGATTCGCAAGCCGGGGGTGGACAGGGAGGGGTTGCTCCAGCGCTAGGTTGACATGAGACATTCATGAGCGTGTAGTTTGTTTTCGTCGCATATCTGTGCATGGGAATGGAATCATAATAACTCAGCGCCAGGTAATGGTTCGGGTTTCCGGCATTTACCAATTCATCAATAAGTGTTTGAATCATAAGTCCGCTGTTAGGGTCTTTTGCAACGAGCGTTTGGTTCCACCAGTTTGGAATAGGCTGTCTCAATATGCTGTCATTCGACCAAAAAGGCGCTCCAGACTGGTACTCTGAGGCGGATGGTGCCTGGGCCGTCTGCGCCTCATCAAAACCGCTGAAGAGCACGGGGACGACGGTAAAAGCGTATTGCTCAAAATCCTGCGTTTCATAATTATAGACGCTGAAATAGTAATCGCCCGAGTATGATGCCGGAACGGCAAAGGTTATGTTCTCGCCCTGTTTGCATATGAGGAGGATGCAATTTTGTAGCTGGATGTACTCCTTTTGAATGCGCCCATCCGCGGAATAAATGTCTATGAACTGATTAATGCCGTAATTGGAATCGGGATTTGTAGTCAACAACAGTGATCCTCCGGGTGATGCGGTCGAGGATGAAAGGATCAGAACTTCTCCCGGGACAAGGAGCCGTTGGGTAACCTCACGAGACGATTCCATGTCAATTGTGGCGATCTTTCCAAACAATCCCGTGGACGTGAGTTCAGTGGCATAGCCTGCAGACGGAAGAGATGGCTCAGCGTACAAAAAGAGCGCTTGCAATAGCATCCAGACTATGAACAAGCACGGAAGTTTACTTGGGTTTGCCAATCTTAACCTCTTTGATAAGGATGTTGCCGTCCGCATCCTCGACGAATTTCAGGCGTGTTTTCGCCGTCCACCCTCGCTCAAGGGCGAGTTCCTTCGGTATCGTGATCTTATACTGCCCGTTGTTCACGACGACCTTTACCATATTAGTACTAAATAAACCTTTATTATAACTATATTATTATAGAATTAGTTTATATTAGTACTATATAAAGATTACTGTGAACAGGGCTGTGGAGCAACAATCTTCTCATTGTCCATGCACAGAATCTCGCTGCGCTGCGTCTCCAGCACGGGAATGAGGGAGACTCCGGAAACTACACCCTTTACTGCGTCGTACCGCGCCTGCACATTCTTGATTTCTCCTGAACCGAGATTTGAAAGAGCAACAGGCTGCAATACGAT
>JAGVYU010000038.1 GCA_018303105.1 Candidatus Woesearchaeota archaeon
CTGCACGATCGTTGAGCCTGGACGCTCAATCTCAATAAATCCATCATCGCGCGTGCTCGCTTCCTCAATAATCTCTGTGGAAATCTCCTGAATATCATCTCTGGAAAGCAATTCCTTTGACACCTGATCAAAAGTCCATGCTCCCGGCCTGCCCCTCTTGGCAAACGCCCAGTTTTTCTCGCGGAGATGCGCGGACATGGTCGTATCATCAAAATAGGACTCGAGCTTTAAGGTACGACGCTGCTGCGCTATTTTATAAAACAACAAGGGGATGCCTTTCGTTTCAGCGACGCGTGCCTGAATTTTATCTGCAGTCACGAGCGTCGCATCCTCATCATACGCCAGTATGTGTATCATTGAGAATCGCATCGTAATATCGCGGGCATCGCAAAGTTTTCTCAGCTTCTTGAGCTCCTCTAAACCAATGAAGCCAATTGCCTTATCCTCATTCGCCTGGTGCTCAAGCTCAGCGAGAACAGCCTCGTGGATGAGAATTTCCTTAGGCTTGAGCTCGCCAGATTCAATCTTCGCCGTGACAAGCCCTTCAATGATTACAGAAGTGTCTGGCACGATTTTCTCATGGTTCATAGCTGAATCAAGAATGGGGTGTATATAAACGTTATGGGGTCGTGAACCAGTTCCCCAGCGCATACAACCACAGCCACATCCGCTGGAATACATTAACATCCGTAAGCGTAATGCTGATACGCTCGGTTTCTGCGTATTTTCGCGCGCGTTTATCATAATACGACACATTTAATGTTAGGATGTTTTGTCCCGGTTTGAGATCGTTTCCATTCAGAGGAAGGATAACTTCCTGCATATCCTCGTATGAGCTTAAAGACCATGATCGGCGGAACCTACCCTGAGAGAGTGAGAGTTCAACCTCGTACGGATCAGCAAAGGATGTTTTCGCAAGCGTGATTGATATGTTCGCGTCCTCTCCGAACTTGAGCTCTGAAGGGTAATCAAGCGCCATGAGGGAAAGATGAGGAGCATCCAAAACAGATACGGTCACTGGGGACGTCTTCGCTATGGCATTGTTTTTTGCGGAAAACTGGAACTCCTGAATCCCCGGCGCATCAGGAATGATGCTGAATGTTAAATCCTCTGCCTGCGCAATTGCCAGGTCAACGCTCCTGCACTTTTTCTGATAACAGACCTGAACATTACTCAGGATGTCATTACCGCTGTTTTGCAGCGTACAATGAATTAGAATCTCATCATCAAGATACACTTCTTCAAATTCACTCTGGCACGCAAGATTGACGTTGCGAGAATACGTTTTTTGCTCCTCTTCCCTCACTTGGTCATACGCAGCATCAATGTCGTCTCGAGAGACTTTTGCCCCATCAGATGTCGCTTTGAAGCTTGCGGATGCATTGCCAAATCGATCCGTATACACGGCGAGAGGGAACGTGTACTCAAAACGATCGCGCAAATCCCCGGGTATTTTCACCTTCCAATAGATGGTTCGTGTTGATTTCGGGCGGAGCGCAACATGCTGTTTTGGGGGATCAACAAATGTGACCTCGGGAACTTGAGCCAAAGCAATCTCAGTGGAGTAATAATACGCTGTGGGATTAACAATCTCCGCGCTGATAAGATTATATGAGCCAAAACTAATGAGAGGTTTCAATGCTTTTACCGTCAAAGGAAGACTGAGGGTGTGTATGTCTCCCCGCTCAAGCGGGCGCACAGAAATGTTCAGAGGATTTGTTTTGACATCCACATCAAGCGCCTTCCACGCATAATCAGTCGTGCTCTCATTCGAATCAATGCTTTCTTTAAGGGTGATGTGAGAGGGGTCAACATAACCGAACTGCCGATACGTTAAGTCAAAAGGAACCCAACCCGTGCCAGGGAAGTACACTTCTGCCCACGCATGAGGCCCCCATGCATTCATGCCCCCATAATTCGTGTACGCCATGCCGCTGATATAGCGTGCGGGAATTCCCAGGCTGCGCGTGAGCGCGATGAACAATGTTGTGAGCTCATCACATACGCCTTTGCGCTCTTTCAGCACCCAAGATGCCTTTTGAGAACCCTGCACGGTTAACGTGGAAAGGCTGTAGTCAATATTGTCCTCAGTCCATACCGCAAGATCATGAACAATCAGATAGGCATCATCTTTTCCTGAAGCGATTCCTGAAGCGAGCGTTCGAATCTCAGGATTGTCAGAATCCACATTGGAGGAAGGATGAACGTATGGAATGATCTCTTCAGGGATGAATTGAAGTGGAAAGCGTGTTTTTGCCTGCACGATGCCTTCAGGATTCACGCGGTAGACGTCCGCATCAATGCGGAACTCGATCGTTTCCAGCCTCGACGCATACCATCGAGTCACAATCCCTTCTGGAGTGAGCTTCCCCTCAGGAACCATGTCCAGCCGAAGTACTTTTTGATCGACTGTTTCCCGAGGAAAAAACGTCTGCGTAACGGTTAACGTGTCAATAATTGATGAGGAGCTTTGCCTATGCACGTCAAGAGATCCGTCTATCATGACATTCATGCGCAAGGACTCGAGACGGTCGTAGGATTGCGCAGCGAGGGTAGGAAGTAGGACGATCGCTATGATCCCTGCGAGAACACACTTAGAGATTCTCATTCTTAATAATATCCGGGAGGTTCTTTACGATATCCGTGTGAGTGAGCATCCCAACATACCGCTCATTGTCATCTACAACAACGATTTTCTTGATCGTGTGCGCTTTCATAAGCTCCGCAGCCCTCAGGACTCCTTGGTTTTCGTTGACGCCAATAGCGCCTAACGTACAGACATCAAGCAGTTTCATCTTTGAAATTGGCTTCTCCTTTGCCAACACCTTCCAGACAAGATCGCGCTCCGTGAGGATACCATGCACTCTCCTATCATCATCAACAATCACAGCAGAGCCAATCTCGTGCTCAACCATTGTACGCACGACATCCATGAGCTTGGCATTCCTCGAAAAAAAGATTTTACCCGGGGTCATGATTTCCTTTACTTGGATCATGTGGTCACCTCTGAAGCTTAGAGAATTGCGTACTTTAAATAGCTTATGTCAAGTTAAGTCAACTTGGGTATGATTTGTTGTTCTATAATCTATATTCGGTCGTCTTGGCGGCTTCTCGTCGCTATCGCTCCTCGTCGAACCACCCCGGATGGGGCGTCCCCCGGTTCGACCAGCGCCAAGACCGAATCCACCCTTAAGCATAATTAACCTGACGGCACGATTATGTCATAAACCTTTTAAAGCCTAAGTCATTCTGCAACACTCATGCCGCGGTGGCACAACCTGGTACGCGCTAGAATGCCTCTGGCATCCTGCGTGCAGGATACTGCGCTAGATTGCTATGAACAGAGTTCATATGAAACTTGCAGTATCACGCAATGATCTAGTGTCCGAAAGGATTTCCGAGTTCAAATCTCGGCCGCGGCGTAAAATATTATAACTAACCTGATGAAATCAAATTACAATAATCATGTAGACTTATTCGATTAAAACTTTCATCTTGGGAATGTCAGATAATTCCCTGATCTGGGAAGCTATATCAGAAGATCTCAAATCGGCAACTCTCCCGAGAAGATGATAAACGCCGGTATGCATACAAACCTTATGAATATAATAACGCTGATCACTCATCCTCCCTATCAATGACAGAGGTCTTACATCTATCCCTCTCTTTCGTAAAAGTTCAGCAGTCCTGGGCTTTCCAAGAGCTAATTCGCACTCAACAATCACGTTAAATGCGGTTCCTAACTCTTTTTTCTGCGCTTTGCGGTATACTGTCCTCAACTTGGAAGATACGTGCGCGAGGTCACGGAAATCTCGCACTCCTTCCGGCGCCATCATATAAATTGCAATCATTTCTGCAATGCCTTCGGCCATAATCCTTTCAGAGAAGTCCGAACCAGTTATATAAAGCGGGTCTCCCTGCAAAACCCCTCTAAAGAATCTCTGAAAAAGGCCAAATTCTGCCTCTACATAATGTCCCAATTCATGATACATGCATTTTTTTTGAGAATATTCCAGATCGCTCTGATTTGCGTTGCTAATATCTACTGGTCTAAGGGTGCTGAAGTCCACAACAACTATCTCCCTGGAACCGGTTTTATATATGCCCATGACCAGGAGAGGAGCATCTCGCGCTACTTTATACAGATTTTTCTTAATCATTGGGAACAACAGTCTGCCATACCAAGCGAATAGTCTTTTTAGATACCTGTCGCTGGATTTTATCATATCTTTTAAAAACTCATCTCTTGGTAGAATGCTAATCTTTGGATCGATGTCAATACCTGTCTTGAAACGGAATTCACTCACGATAGCATCGATCGAGCTTTGCTGCATTGCACGTGCTAATCTTATGGAATATATAATCTTTATTGGTTGCTGAACGATAAATGTATCCTCATACTTACGGGAGAGGGGTGTGATCCTTGCTTAGAAATTGACCTTGAATTTGTAACCCGTCCCTTTTATATTCCTGGGTCTGCTTAACTCTTCTGGAACAAAGATCAAACACGGTCGCATCTCCCTGGAAAGGCCATGGCGTTTTTTCTCTAGGAAAAGCTTATAAAGCAAGTTCCATTGCTGAAATGCATAGCGGGGTAGGGCAGAAAGTGTTTAAACACTTGCCTAACCAGGAGTGCCCGTCGGGCTCATATCGCTCTCACGCGTGTGAGATACGGCAGACACCCGGAGGTCGTAGGTTCAAATCCTACCCCCGCTACTCATATCTTGCACTTTTTGTGTGAAAAGGAGAATCCATTTCTTTTTAAAGAGAACGCTGATTTCCTATCATTATGGGAATCAGAAACATCGTGTATGACAACAGCGGAGTCGTCACAGATGATATCCATAACGTTCTTGCGACGGTCAACGCGATGCTTGTGGATCGCGACCTTGACCAAATACCTCTGGAACGGTATCGTGCGCTCATTGTGCAGGATTTTCGCTCGTTTTGGACACAGCTTGGAGTTGAAGATCCTATTGCATCAATCCAGAGAGAATACGAACGTGAATACGCGCAGCTTCCCATCCCGGGATTATTGCCCGGAGCTTACGCAACACTTCAATTTTTCTTTGAAAACAAAATTCCACAGTATATGGTAAGCGCTCAGCCTACAGAATTTTTATTGCGTGAACTCGCCACAAATCATGTAGCCTCATTTTTCACAGAGATCATCGGAATGTCAAGAAATAAAACGCAGGATCTGGCGGCCTTGCTTCAGAGAAATTCGGCAAATCCCAAGGAAACCGTATTCATTACAGATATGACATGTGATATTCTTGCAGGGAGGGCATGCGGAGTGCATACTCTTGCAGTGTTGTCAGGGTATCACACCCGAGAACAGCTTTCGACAGTTGAGCTAAACCCGGCAAATTTGATCCCGGACATAACGGCGCTTCCCCGATGGATTGAACACTACCAATAAGACGCAACGCATTTAAACAAGCCTTCATTTTATTCGCCGATGACTAAGATTCTTGGAATAGACGAAGCAGGACGCGGCCCTATTATCGGACCGCTAGTCATGGCTGCAGTCATGATGAATGAGAAAGAGCTCGTTCAGTTTGACCGTTTGGGAGTCAAGGATTCGAAACTGCTTGCGCCCCAGCAACGCTCCATGCTGTTCACGAAGATTACGGAGATCTGCAAGCATACGATCCTCGTTATTACTCCCGATGAGATTGACGAGGCGCTGAAGTCTGACCATAACAACCTGAACTGGCTTGAGGCGCAGAAAAGCGCGGAGATGATTAATTCGCTCGCACCAGACACGGCAATCGTGGACTGCCCAAGCAACAATATTGAAGCATATTCTGCGTACTTGAAAAACCTGCTGAAAAATAAGAAGATCAAACTCCTCGCGGAGCACAAAGCAGACTATAACCATAAGATTGTTGGAGCAGCGTCTATCCTCGCGAAAGTGACTCGGGACAAGGAAATTGAGAAATTGCAAGAGGTTATTCCCGTACCCATCGGCTCAGGATATCCTTCAGACCCCATTACGCAAGCGTTCGTCACCAAATACTACAAAGAATACGGCCATATCATGCGCAAGAGCTGGGAGACGTATAAAAAAATCGTTGAGGGAAAACTGCAGAAAAATCTTGGGGAGTTTTAGCGCTTCTTTGAATATTTCCACACACTCTGAAAATGGCTTTTGTATGATTCGGCAAGCCCTTTGTCAATAATGCGAATAGCGAATGGAAACTCTTTATACCAAAATATAATCACAATCCGATCCGCATATATCCAATTGGACGCAGGGCTCTCATACCGTTCCGAAGTATACCTCACTCTCGTGTTGGCCATTTTTTCAAAATCCTTGCCGCGCCTTATGCCTTGTGGGGTTTTTACGCAGATAACATTTAACCAAATCTTTGCTTTCTGTCTCTCCTTCTCCCACGCATGTATCGTTGGGCCCATGATTTCCGGACCCTTACCCGGGATATTGAAGGCAAACCATTCTTTTCTGTTCCGCAGAAGATCATTAAGAATTGTCTTTACACCTTCCCTGCCTTCAAGAATCTCCACACTCGGCTTTTTTGCCGAGGGCCTGTGCAATGCCTGCAATTCGGGTAGCAAGCTTACGAGGATGCGCTTCTTTTCATCCAGGATAGACTGCAGCTTAACTGGTTCAGCTGCACGGTAGAAACGGACATTGTTCTTGAGAATATAACTCACAATCCCTTTTTCAGCCAGGCCGTGGAGGATACTATAGCATAAACTGCGATTGATCTTGGTTTTTTCAGAGATATCGGAGACTCTAGCATCTTCAAGCTCTAGGAGTGCGAGGTACGTCTTTGCCTCTTTTTCCGCCAATCCGGTTTGCTGCAACTTGCTAAGGTCCATTCTAGATAAAAATAGGATGGGGCTTATAAGCTTTGTTGTTATTTTTTAACAACATAGATTTAAAATGGCTCCATGCTTCGCAAAAGATATGAGGCTATTACTTGTATATCCAGAAATCACGTGCAGCGTAACCAATACGAGCACGTACTCAGCTCCATTAGGATTAGGAGCGGTGGGCACGTTCTGCCAACAACGAATACCCAATCTGGAAGTAAAGATTCTTGATGGGTCAATGGTGCCTCATGCGGAGCAAGTCGACGTTGCCCAATCCTTTAAGCCGGATGTGATAGGGGTCGCGCCCACACTGGCGAGCCAGGCTAATGGATATGAGGTAGCCAAAGCTGCAAAGGATCAAGGGGCCACGGTCCTGTTTGGCGGTGTTAATTCCACTAATATGTGGCGCAATATGCTCCAGAATCAAAGATTCATTGATGGGGTGGTCTTATATGAGGGAGAGATACCCCTCTACATGATTCTCAACCGCCTGGCGGAGAAGGGATTTATCGGGAATAGATGCTTAGAGGGCATACCCAACGTGGCATACCGGGATGACCAGGGAAACCTCCATGAACCCAAATGGATCTATGTACCTTCACTGGATGATTTACCCGATATCGATTACTCCCTCTTTGATCTGCAACGGTTTTTTGAGCAAACTCGACAACGCGGATTTGGCAATGCTATTACATATTATGGTGGTAAAGGATGCTCAAAGCGGAGCGGAGCCAAAATCCAACGGGAATATACGTGGCAGGAGTACAATGACCAAGTTACTGGTATGGATACGTGCACGTTCTGTGGCAGAAATGAGCTCGGATTTCGAAGTGTTGGCTCTGACCGGGAAGCACGAATAGTCAGAACCCTACACGACCAGTTTGGAGTACGAGGATTCTTTAATGTACAGGATACTGCCGAGCTCCGTAATACCGCTCCATTGGGAATGGAGGATTCCTGGTTCAGGATTTTCATGGCTGCCGAAGCAACAACTGAAAGAAACGTACAACGTCTGATGCAACGGTATGGACCACAGTTGATATTACAAATCGGAGTGGAGGCAGCCACTCCAGAAATGCGCACAGTATATGGTAAGAAAGAAATTGATGCTGAGGATATTCTTTCAAAATCCCAGATGCTGCTAGATCATGGAATCCAACTCCATGCTAGTTTCATTCTAGGGGGACGAGGGGAAACGCGTGAATCCATGCGGTGTACGACCGACATCGCAAAGCAGTTAGCCACGTTGCCGAATGCGACGTGGATTCTGATCAGCCCCGAGATGATATTGCCCGGTTCTCCTGACTTCAACGCTTTATTGCAGATGCCGCGCATGATGCGAAAGTATGGCTCTGCGGATATTCTAGATATTCCTGAGATTAATCGGGATTTCCTAAGCCAATTTACGCCCGGCTTAAAGCGAGAGGATATTCTGGAAGAGATTAAGGCAACATTTGATGTGATTAAACAAAGCAAAAGCACTGCTGTTTTAGATGTCAAAGGAGTAAATCGGGATGAGGAAGCCTTTGTTGATCCTGAGCGTCCTTATGCTGAAACCGGATCGTGCTGCCGACTGGATATGAGCCATTCACTAAAACAAGAAACTTTATAAACATCTTTGGGGAGCTACCTCTCGGTGTAAAAAGAGATGACTCGTATTAACAGGCTTGTCTGCAATGGTTTCAAGAGTTTTGCCAAGCATACTGAACTCATCTTCGGGGAGCAGTTTAACTGCATTATAGGCCCAAATGGCAGCGGGAAGAGCAACGTCCTTGACGCGCTGTGCTTTGTGCTCGGAAAAAGCTCAAGCAAATCGCTCAGGGCAGAAAAAGCCTCCAACCTCATCTACAATGGAGGTAAATTAAAAAATCCCGCGAAACAAGGCGAGGTCAGCATCTATTTTGACAACAGCACGCATGTATTTCCTACGACAGATTCAGAAGTCAAAATAAGCAGGATTGTGAAGCAATCTGGACAAAGCGTGTACAAAATCAATGACAAGACCGTAACACGGCAACAAATCCTTGATCTTCTGTCCCTGGCAAAAATCGATCCGGACGGCTATAACATCATTCTTCAAGGGGATATCGTGGCGTTCGTGGAAATGCCCCCGTTAGAACGCAGGGTGCTCATTGAAGATATCGCGGGAATCGGCATTTATGAGGAGAAAAAGCACAAAGCGCTCCTTGAGCTCAACAAAGTTGATGAACGCCTTAAAGAGGCAGAGATCATCCTTGCCGAGAGAAGCAATTACCTCAAGGAACTCAAGGATGAACGCAATCAGGCGCTGAAATACAAGGAGGCGCTTGACGAGATCAAAGTCAACAAGGCAAGCTATATCAAAATCCAGATGAACACGAAGCAAGGCCACCATGATGTGCTGCAGGGAAAAATCAAAGAGCAGGAGGCAAAGCTCCACAAACACCAGGGCAAGGCTGGGGAACTCCGCGCGTCCATAGAAGAGCACAAGAAAGCCATCGAAGCCATCACGAAGGAGATTGAGGAGAAAGGCGAGGTGGAACAAGTCAGGCTCAACAAGACCGTGGAATCGCTCAAAGTGGAGCTCGCGCAGAAGCAGACCAAAATGGAGTCTCTGCACGAGGAGATCCTGAAAGTCGAGAAGCGCAAGGAGGAGCTGAGAATGCACGGCGAGGATATTAAAATCAAGATCGCCCAGCTTCGCGAGCAGGTCAAAGACAAGGATGAGGTTAAACGCGGCATTGAGCGCGACCAGAAAGATATTGGGCAGAAGATCAAGGCGTTCAGAAAGAAGCACAAGCTCGAGGATATTGGAACGCTCGAGACGGACATGGAAAAAATCGACGCTGATATCGAAGACGCGGAGCAGGAAGTGCAGAAACTAAGAGAATCGCAGCAGCAGCTGTTCCGCGAGAAAGACCGCATTGAGCTATATATCAACTCCGCAGACGAGAAAATCAAGAAGGTTGAGCAGATCGCGCATGAGCACAAAAAACAGATGGACGAGCTTAAGGAAAAGCGCGACGCGTTCAAAACCGTGACGCTTGAACTTAACACCGCGCTCAACAAAGACTCAGAGCTCGCGGGGAGAATAGCAGATCTCCGGCAAAAACTCGTTAAGGTTCAGGAGGAAGTCGCTAAACTCACGGTCAAAACCATGCACGCACGAGAATCCGCGAGCATGGACCTCGCCATAAAAAAAATCCTTGAAGGGCAGCACGGGATACCTGGTGTTTTTGGAACGGTGTCTGACTTGGGCACTGTACCCACAAAGTACGCGCTCGCGCTCGAAGTGGCAGCGGGAATCCGTCTCAAAAGCATTATTGTTGAAGCTCGGCACCGCAACATTCATCCCTTTAAACACAATCAAACCACCAAAAGACCATGACTCTTTTGGTGAGCTCAAAAAAGCGAAAGGGGTCTTAGGGGAAGCGCTCGATTTCATCGACTATGATTCCAGGTATAGAAAAGCATTCGAATACGTTTTTAAAAATACTCTTGTCATTGAGCACATCGATGTTGCACGAAGGCTCGGCGTGGGAACTGTGAAAATGGTCACGCTCGATGGGGATCTCTCGGAACTCTCGGGCGTCATGCAGGGAGGATTCCGCAAGCGCAACATCGGCACTGGCTTCAAGGAAAAGGACGTGAAAGGGGCTCTTGAAGGATATGAAGCCATGGAAACAGAGCTTTCTCAGGACATT
>JAGVYU010000014.1 GCA_018303105.1 Candidatus Woesearchaeota archaeon
CTGAATATCTCCATTTTCGTTGGTGTGATCTCTCCGGCGATTCGATTCTCAGACGTGTCTGCCTTATTCGAAGCCACGGCATAGCAGGTAAGGGGATCAATCATGATCGGGTCATCAAGCGTCTGCCCCGTGAGATGCGCCTCAAACACGACATCATCCACAGTATAGAATTTCTCAGACAGTCCCTGTACGTTTTCGATATAGACTCCAAGCTTTTCCTTTGCTTTCCGGTCCACTTGGCCATTGTAGTATTCGTCTCCCACGGCGCGGGAGATGAGCCTATTCTGTTCCCGTTGATATGCGGTTATTGTTTGATTCTTCATCATCAGGACATTCGCCCAGGACTGCCTAAATATTTCAATCGCCTGTGCTTTCTGGCTTTCATCGATCTGCTCTTGAAGGTTTTGTTGTGACCAAGCCCATGCCGCCATTGATGAGATATAGATCAATATGATGACGGATACCACTACCTTTGTGAACCAGGACTTTTCGATATTTAATGTATACGCAACTACCAAAAGGAAGGGAATGGGGAGGTAGAATCTATTCGAAATCCAGGCTCCCGGAAAGTAGAAGTTAAGGATAGAGAACAGAAAAAAGTCACAAAAAAGAAATACGATCATGTGAAGATTAGCCTGGGATTCTTCTGGGTAAAGCTTCTTAATGAGGCCAATGTACACAACGATTGCGAACGCGGTATGAAACAAGCCTGCCGCAATCAATCCCCCACTTGTGAGAATAATAACGCTAAACCCAAGCATCAGGAGGAATGTACCCATAGCTCGACCATTTGCTTTACCCCCAAGTACCCTTGAGACGGTATACCAAACGCCAATAACGATAAAGAGAGCATTAGTAATGATTTCATAAAGGAAAAGGGGAATGTTCGTTCGCGCGTGATCTACAATCGTGAACCAGTCAAGCCCTCTGAACCCAAAGATCCAGTCAATAACTATTACGCCTATGCTAAGTACAATCCAAAATCCGGGAGTAATGGCTTCAGCAGCCTTCCCCGCAGCCATAGATCCAAGGTTTGCGCCGGCGCCTAAGAGAAATCCTGTTGTAGCGGTGGCCGCTCCACCTGCACGGCTAAGTGTCGGGGAAATGACATTTTGGTGTAGCACGCTTGCACCCGGCCTAATATAATTCTGGTATCCTGACTTGCCTGCTTGACCTACCCTACGCGCTGCGTTTCCGCCATATTGCCGTATTCGGTTCCATACCATTCAGAATCCTATTCGATCCGTACTTCGAGTTTGACAATCTCCAGGGGCGAAACAGGGTATACCTCAATGTAGTTCGTCTGCGCCCTGACCCATTCGGATATGTCTCTGGAGTAATAAGGCCTGTCCTGATCGATGTTAAAGCGCCGCCCATTCACAACGATATCAGCATCCTTGTTCTTGCCATCATCAACAAATTCGATATAGAGCACTACAGAGTATCCTTCGCGGAGCACGTCGAGTTCCTCTACAAGGTAAGGCTGCAATCCCGTATCGCACGTTAACTTCGTGTTTGTTTTTGAGCGGTAGCCAAACGGACAGTCATCACATTCCCCGGAAGTGATCGCAGCTTCGCACACGCTGCTTAATCCCGTAACCGGAAGATCATCGCACCAGTAATTATCTTCATTCTCCATAAAACAACAGTCCTCATCATAATTTATGTCGCATCCGGCAGGGCATGCATCATCAGTGTCATCGCCGCATTGCTCTTCGCATGCGTCAGGAGGATTCCCTTTTTCATCTTCATACCCTGTAGGGCATCGTGCGCATTTTGCAGAATCAACAGCAGAGACGCAGCGATCATCCGCGTCATCAGGTTCGAGGTCACACCAATAGGTGTTCGGGGATTCCGCGAAGCAACAGTCAATATCCCTGTCCTCGTCACAAAACTCGGGGCAGAGGCCATCCACAACGCCACATTCCACTTTGGATACCACTTCTTCAAATCCAAGGAAGAGTTCAGGGTCCAGCTCAAAGTAGAGGATCTTGGACTTAATCGGTTTTGCTTCAAGGTCAATTCTCACCTGCTCCACAGAGTAGCTCCCTTTGCTTGTCACGAACGTGAGCGTGTTTTGGTCCGGATTCAGGGCGCGTGGTGAGAATGACAGTTTATAGGGGTCATCGCATATGGGAACCGCCGAGAAAATATTCTTGTTATTGAGGAAGATCTCAAGGAGGCCAACGCTGTTAAGGGAAGCGCAGTACGGAATAAATCGCAAAACCGCTTGCTCGAGGTTCTCATAGTCTGATTCAACAATGAAGAATTTGCTTGTGCTTTGCTGCCGTGAAAGGTCCGTGACATCCCCCGTTATCATGATGTTTTCAAGCGCGTATTCGTTTGTCTTCCAGAATGATGCCCCAACGGGAGCAACGGAGAACGTGAGCGCGTTTTGTTTTTTCAATAAGGACTGATCTAATTTAATAGGGTCCGGATTGAGGCTTGTGATCGCATATGCGTAAATCTGTTCTCCGTTAAGCGTAATGGAGAGAATCCCTTTATGTTTCTTTGCGGTGAATGAGAGAAGAGCATTTTCAACGGTTGTGAGGTCATCGAGTGTGAACGTGACCGAAGCTGCAGCGTACTTTGTATTGAAGAGGCCGCTTTGCACCGTGATAGGGGAAAACCGCTCAAGGACCTCGGCGTTTGTCGTTTCTGCAACGTACACATCAGGAAGGAGGATAGGCTCAATGTCTTCATACGGGCTTAAGCTGCCAATATGCTCCGATACAATAATGCCCAGTTCGATGGGGGGAGGAGCATCCGGATTCTGACTTCCGTATCTTGGATTTGTCGTGACGGTACTTGGCTCTCCCAATAGATCTGCTCGCTCAGCTGGTGGGAGAAACAGGATGTAGAAAATAATGACGAGCGTGATAATGCCAACGAGGGTCGCAGCAGCAGACCCCTTGCCTTGACCTCTTTTGTGCACGGTATCCTCTCCGGCAAAACTGGAGGATGAAGCATATATAAATGTATTGATTTTTAATAACAACTTTAATAAGTGTCTCGGCAACGATGATTTGCATGAAGATCGTCCATAAAGATCTCAGGCATGGTGCGATGAAGCTCGTTCCGGAGTCTCCTGAAGATCTTTGGGTGCTCAGCACCATCATCCATCAGGGAGATGATGTGCGTGCCAGAACGCTCCGAAAAGTGAAGTCAACGGGAAGCGAGGAGCGGGCAAAAGACAGTGCAAAGATACCCATGATGTTAACGCTCACCGTTGAAAAAGTCGAGTTTGCGCCCCCCATGCTTAGGATCCTGGGCGCAATTAAGGAGGGTCCTGATGATATCCCCCGGGGCACATATCACAGCTTCTCGATTGACGTGCATGACACATGTCTCATTGTCAAAAAGCATTGGTCTTCGATTGTGCTTAAGAAGGTTGAGGAATCAACGCATCCTCCCGTAAAGATTCTCTTGTGTGTTTTTGACAGGGAAGAAGCATACATCGCTCTGGTGAAGAATTTTTCATATGAACTGCTTGTTCATCTCAAAGGGGATGTCCAGAAAAAAGGAGACGTGGATATAAAGAAAGGGAACTTCTATGCCGAAATCATCAGGGCACTGCAAGAGTATACTCAGCGTCTCAAAACAGAATCCGTGATTCTTGCTTCGCCCTCGTTCTGGAAGGAGGAGTTGCTCAAGGAGCTCCATGATGATACGCTGAGGAAGCAATTGATTCAGGCGACATGCTCCTCTGTTGATGAGCGTGCCATGCATGAGGTCCTGCGCCGGGATGAAGTCCGGCACGCATTGCGGAATTCTCGCATGTTGCAGGAAGCTTCGCTTGTTGAGCGGTTGCTTGGAGAAATGAGGAAGCAGGGACCAGTAGCATATGGCTGGCAGGATGTGCAGTCAGCGATCGATGCAGGGGCTGTCGCTGAGCTATTGATCACGGATGAGCTGCTCCGTGAGCAGCATGAGCGTGCGGAAGCAATGCTGCTTAGGGCTGAACAGACACATGCCCAGCTCCATCTTATACACACTGAGCACGAGCCGGGAAAGCGATTACATGGATTAGGCGGGATTGCTGCATTCTTACGCTTTCGTCTCAATGTTTAGGTTAGAATTCGTATTCCGGATGCCCTAAATCTTTATATATCAGGCACGATCCTATCCTCTTATTGTATCCATTGAAGAGTGAATAAAAGATGCGCTCTTCGTGTAAGCACTGCTCTGCGGTAAAAAACCGTAATATATATTAAGTAGTACTCGTAGAGTATCCTTCATTCAGTAAATACAGAGTGTCATACGAAAAGGGGGTGAAGGGTTAAAATGATTGTAAAAGAAGAATTTCTGAACAAACTGAGAAGATATTTCTCATTAAATTTATATGAAGTCAAGGTGTGGACGGCGTTGCTGTCCCGTGGGGTTTCCACCGCAGGAGAGTTGAGTGATATTGCGAACGTTCCTCGCTCTCGCAGTTATGATGTGCTCGAAAGCCTTGAAAAGAAAGGCTTTGTGGTGATGAAGCTCGGAAAGCCCATTAAGTACATCGCGGTTTCACCGAAGGAAGTTGTAGAGCGCGTGAAGAAAAACATGAAGGCAGAGGCAGACGAGAGAGTGAAGCGCCTTGATGAACTAAAAGACACAGAAGTGCTCGGTGAGCTGAACTCACTGCATACGCAGGGCGTGGAGCTTGTTGAGCCCGCAGACCTCTCAGGAAGTCTTCGAGGCCGCCATAATCTCTACAACCACCTTGAGCTAACGCTGCGCAATGCCGAGAAATCCGTTGCCATGATGACGACGTCTCAAGGACTCCTCAGGAAAGTTGAGGGTCTTAAGCCGACGTTTGAGAAGATCAAGAAGCGTGGCGTGAAAATCCGCATTGCTGCTCCCTTGACGAAAGATGCTAAGCAAATTGTTGAGGAAATGAGCGGAATCGCAGATATTCGGAACTCAGGCAACACGAAAGCACGATTCACGATTGTGGATGGGAAAGAAATCATCTTCATGGTGCTTGATGACAAGGATGTGCATCCAACCTATGACATCGGCATTTGGGTGAGTACTCCTTTCTTTGCGAAGGCTCTTGAAGGCCTGTTTGATGTTGCTTGGGACAAGATGAAGCCGATATAATCGGTTTTTTCCTTCTTTTTTTGTTATATTGCCCGTGAAACCTATGGATTCCACACCATACTGACTACTCTAGAGTAACAATCATATAACAGATAAATATTTATAGTTTGTGCTTCCCGACTTTTCCTTATTTACTATCGTTTGGGGGTTTAAGGTGGCAGAAAAGGCGTTAAAGCAGCTCATTAACTCATTACACCCGCTCGAGCGGAAGCTTATCCCATACCTGGAGCAAACAAGCTCCGTGGAAAGCCTCATTCAGCTTTCCCAGATGAAGGATGTTGAGGTTATGCGGGCGCTCCAGTGGCTGCAGAACAAAAAGGCTGTGAAGATTACAGAGACGGTCAAGGAGATCATCGCCTTGGGCTCCAATGGTAAGCTCTATGCGGAAAAAGGGCTTCCCGAACGCAGATTGCTTGATTTACTGAAATCTGGACCGTTGACGCTCACGCAGGTTACAAAAAGCCTCAATCTCTCAAAAGATGAGCTCAATATCTGCTTAGGCGTACTCAGAAAAAAGGCCGCAATCCTTATCACGAAAGAGAAGGAGATCACCGTTCGCATTCTTGACCAGGGTAAGCAGCTACTGGGCAAGGAGATGCTCGAAGAGCGTTTCCTGAAGCGTGAATTTCCAGCTCCCGTTGAGGACCTCGAGCCTGAAGAGAAATTTGCGTTCCAAAGCCTTGTGAAGAGAAAGAACATTCTCCGGAGCATCGAGCAGAAAAAGAAGGGATTTGAGCTCACGGAGCTTGGGAAGCTTCTCGTCAAGGAGAAGGTTGTTTCCGGGGATTTTATTGATATGATTACCCCCAAGGTCATAAGGGAACGCCTCTGGAAGGGCAAGGAGTTTAGGCGCTACGATATCAAGATCAATGTTCCCAAGGCATACCCTGTGCGCAAGCAGCATTACAGAAAGTTTCTTGAGCATGTGAGAACCAAGTTCATCGCGCTCGGATTTAAAGAGATGTCCGGGCCTATCGTCGAGACCGAATTCTGGAATATGGATGCGCTCTTTATGCCGCAGTTTCACTCAGCCAGAAGTATTCATGATGTCTATTACATTAAGGAGCCTGAATACGGCAAGCTTGATCGGGCGCTTGTCGACCGCGTTAAAAAAGCGCATGAAAATGGATTCGGCACTGGATCAAAGGGATGGCAGTATGTCTTTGATGTCAAGCGCACACACCGCAATATTCTGCGCAGCCATGACACGTCCATTTCTCCGCGCGTCCTGTCTTCAAAGGATCTCCAAATCCCCGGAAAGTACTTTCAGACCGTGCGGTGTTTTAGGTATGACGTGATTGATGCCACGCATCTCCCCGATTTTAATCAGACCGGGGGCTTTGTGATCGAGCCCGGGATTAATTTTGGCCATCTGAAAGGCCTGCTGAAGCTCTTCGCGGAGGAGTTTTGCCAAACGGATCAGGTCCGGGTTAAGCCAGCGTATTTTCCATTCACGGAGCCTTCTGCCCAGCTCATGGCAAAACATCCTGATCTGGGATGGATTGAGCTCGCCGGCTCAGGAATTTTCCGACCGGAAATGTGCAAGCCCCTTGGAGTCGATGTTCCCGTCATAGCTTGGGGCGTTGGCGTAGAACGTTTAGCAATGTTTACGCTTGGGCTGAAGGACATTCGCGATTTGTTTACACACGACTTGGAGTATATGAGGAAAATTAGGGTGATATAAATGCCTACAATCACGTTTGCACTAAAGGATATCCAGGAGCTTACCGGGAAAAAGCTTTCCATTGAGGATCTCAACGAGCTTATGGGCTACGCGAAAGGGGCTGTGGAGGGCTATGATAAAGAGAGCGATCAGGTTTCTGTGAGTGTGGATGATACAAATCTTCCTTACCTCTGGAGTGCTGAGGGGCTTGCGCGGCTGTTTCGTCAGGTGCTTGGCTACTCAAAGGGAATTGCGCCGTTGAAGATTCATAAAGGAGAGTATCAGGTCATCGTTGATGAGAGCGTCTCAAAGATCAGACCCTACATCGCGTCATTTGTCGCGCGGGGCAAAAAAGTGTCAGAGTATTTGCTGAAGCAGATGATCCAGCTTCAGGAAAAATTATCAGAAGGCTATGGGCGAAGGCGTGAGAAAATTGCGATTGGAGTGTACCGCCTTGGGCATATCTCGTTTCCTGTCACGTATAAGGCTACCCATCCTGAGTCTGTGCGGTTTGTCCCGCTTGACTTCAGAAAGGAGATGACGCAGCAGGAGATTCTTGAGGAGCACCCTAAGGGAATTGAGTATGCTTCGCTCCTTGCAGGCGCCAAGAAGTATCCGTTGCTCATGGATGATAAGCGCGTTGTGCTCAGTTTTCCCCCAATAATCAATTCCGCCGCGACAGGGAAAGTTGAGCTCGGCGATCAGGACCTCTTCATTGAAGCAACGGGCACAGATCAGGATTCAATTCTCTTGGCGATGAATATCTTCGCGTATGCGCTGTATGAGCGGGGATTCACAATTTATTCCGTTGACATCAGGTATAAGACAAAAAAAATAACGACACCGCGAATGTTTGAAGAAAAAATTAAGATCAGGCGCGAAGCGATACACGAGCTCCTTGGCATCGAATGTTCTGATGCAGAAGTGAAGCGACTTATCGAAAAAGCAGGGTATGGATATCATGCAGGGAGTGTGCTTATCCCGGCGTATAGAAAAGATATTCTCCATCAGAATGATGTGATTGAGGATATCGGGATTATGTACGGATATGACAAGATTCCGGAATATCCCATGCGGAGCTTCACGATTGGCGAGCAGCTGCCTATCCATAATTTTTTAGATGCCGCCCGTGAGATTATGCTCGGGTTGGGATTCCAGGAAATGATGACGAGCCTCCTCTCCAATAAGAAGACGCTCTATGATCGCATGCATGTGAAAGACCTTGGCACCGTGGAGATTCAGCAATATACCTCAGAAACGTTCTCCGTCGTGAGAACGTGGCTTATCCCCATACTTATGGACATTCTCTCAAAAAATAAGCATATAGAATACCCGCAGCAGATTTTTGAGCAGGGCCTTGTAACCGTCAGAAAAGGGGACGAGACCCTCGATTATGAGCGCATCGCTGCGGCGAGTTGCCATGAGCGTGCGGATTATACGACGGTTAAGCAAAATGTGGACGCGCTGCTCTCTTCCTTAGGGTTCGCGTATGAGATCGAAGCATACGAGTATGGCAGCTTGATCCCCGGACGTTCCGGATTGATTTGGGTGAATGGAAAGTGCATCGGCTTCCTTGGCGAGATTCATCCTGCAGTGCTTGAGGAGTTTGGACTTGAGTTTCCTGTTGCGGTCTTTGAACTCAATCTGACCGAGCTGTTTGAGCTTGCTAAGAAGTAACGTGCCTATTTCTTTGCCTTACGTGCGGGAATTGTGATGCCCAGAGACCCAAAAGCCTCTCGGATGTCCTCATGGATTGTGTTCTTCTTTATATCCATGACGTGGACTGTCGGTTCAAGATGTGCGATGTTGCATTTTCTGCGTCGGGTCGCCCCATCGATAAGCACAGTATGGTCATCCACAACATCGAGAACAACACAGTGTTTGCCCGCATCTCTGCCTGCGATTTTTACGCATACTCTTCCTTGGGTTATCATTCTTTTCCTCCTCTAGTATGATGGCCGTCGCCGTATCCATCAGGAGCGGGCACGTGCTTTGAGAAGCGTGCGCATGCATGCCGAGCACAAGACCCCGCCGTAAGGCCTCTCCGGCCGTCGTTCTGTTTTCGCGAGCTTTCTTATCATCACATCCCTTCCTCGAGGCACTCCTGCGAGCACCCTTCCGCATGATGCGCAGTGTGCTGCTTGAGGTTTGCGTTTTACGTAATGAAGTTTCGTTCCTCCGATAACGCGCCGCATAATCCTGCGAAACGTTCGTGATTTGTGCTTTCCTGCTGGCATGATTCTGTGAGTCTCCGTCGCTTTAAAAACGTTGCGTTCTAGTATACTTGAAGAACCTTTCGTAAGAGCATGCTAAAGAGGATGGACAAAATAATATACGTACCGAGCCATCCGAGCTTCCATCCGAACAGATTGAGTGCGATGCGTTTTTCCTGCTGCACATTGACTTCCTTGATAACCGGGTCGGAATAGCGTTGCTGGGGTGCCACATACTGTTCTGAAGAGAGGGTAATCTCCTTTACTACACTCCGGCCATCCACATCGAATTGGATCAAGTAATCTCCCGCATCGCCTTGCAGCGTCCACCGTGCGCTCCCACCACTGGCTTGTTGGTTAGGTTCACTGAGGATGGTCAAGTATTCGCTAACTAGCGTGATATTCCCCGAAAAATCAGGGGTAGTCTGTGCAACAACAGTAAATGGAGTCCCCGGCTGCAGGGGTTCATACGCTAATGTTGCGTTCATCCATCCAAAGAGGATGATGATGGGAATGAATGTGAAGATCATGGAGCGAAAGCTCTGCATCATGTACTTCATGTTAAGCTCCATCGCGCGTTTGTTGATTTCCATCATCTTCTGCGGATTGTCGCGATGTTTTTTGATCTCCTGCTGCGCGCTTTTGAGATCCGTACGCAGCTGTTTCATGAGCACTTGATCTGTCGTGTATTTGTAAATAACAGTAATAATGAGTGTTATGAGAAAGCTGAGAATAACGACCGCCCAGAAGAGTCCAAGCACAAGGAGTGGCTTGAGTACAGGGTCAAGGAAGGAATACCATACCATGCGATCACTCAACAAACTTGCGCATCATGGGATGCATATCCATCATGTGCTGGCGGGCAATGTCTTCATACAGTCGATAGATGATCATGACCGTGAGCAGGATTCCTGTTCCGCGTGAGAGCGCTCCGGAAAGATCTGCGGTTGCTGATAAAAATCCAACAAGCGCCCCGCCCATTATCGTAAGGGGCATAATGTATCTGCTCAGGAGCCGTTCGAGCACGCGCTCATCTTTTCTGAATCCGGGAATTTGAAGTCCGGATGCCATCATCTGCTTTGCCTGTGATCGCGCATCCATGCCTGCAGTTTGAACCCAGAATACTGAGAAGATGACAGCTCCCACAATCATGATGAGGAGGTATCCCAAAGCTACCCAGAACAATCCCCAATTCAATGATCCTGTGATCGCGCTCCGCATAATATCCGGTGGATTGACCCATTGCACCATGCCATATCCGGAATTCACGCTATTGACCATGCCAAAGATATATTTTGAAATGAAAAATGTCACTCCAGCCTCAATTGCGCGGTCCTCAACGAATTTCTGGAGAAGGGATGCCCAGAGCTGGATGTTTGCGAGCAGCGCAGCGACAAGAATGACGGGCATATTTGACGTATAAATAAAGGAAAGGGGCCAACGAATGCCGTGGCCTCGCACGCGTCCGAAGGACAGTGGAATCTCAATCTTCATGGCCATTCCGTAAATGGAGACAACAAAGACAAGTACGGTCGCGATGACAGCTGACATCATGATAAACGCGGTCTGAGGGTCGCCTGCCGCGAGACTCTGAAAGAGCGCGGGAATAGCGCCCGTGGCGATTCCCGGATTTGTGGGTGAGGGCAAGGGACTGAGCGCGCGAACCGCGATTTCCTCAGAGACTCCCGCTGCAATGAAGAGGCTGATTCCAGAGCCAAATCCCCACTTGGATACGACCTCATCCATGAACATCACGAGCACGCCGCCTAAAAAGATTTGAAACACGAGCATGAGTTGAAGCTCAAAATAAAGGGGAGTTCCTATAAACTGCGTTTCCGGAGCGAGTCCTCCTAAAAATACATAGATACATGCCTCAAAAACGATGAAAAATATCGACAACAGCTTCTGAACGCCTTGGAACTTCCGCTTGCCTTCATGAGAGTTGAGGTCGAATTTTACGATGCCGGACCCATTCAGCAATTGCAATACGATGGATGCCGTAACGAGCGGCCCAATTCCGAGGCTGACAATGGAACCAAACTTTGCCGCAACGATAACGGAGAGAAATTCAAATTGCTGCAGCGCGTTTGCGCCTAATCCAAACAAGGGGATGAGCCCCAGCACATAGAAAAGCACGAGAATAATCAGGGTCCATTTTGCTTTTTCCTTGAACGAAAGCTTGCGCTGGCTGGGTCCCGCAATCGCAGGAAGATTATCAATGATCGTGGTAAATATTCCCATGGTTGTCGTGTTATGGCTTAAGCGTTACAGACCCTTTTGCTGCCTGAATTTTTTCAACGGCTTTCGAGGAAGCATACGCCACGCTGATCACATATACCCTCGTTACATTTCCTTGGCTCACAAGTTTTTGATATCCGGCGTTTTCCAGGTCAAGTTCAATCATGCCTTTATTGTCTTTAGCCAGTCCTTCCTTGAGAAGTTTGGGCGTAATTTGTTCCAATGTTTTAATGCTGATCTCTTGAATCTGGGGAGTAGGCCCCTGTTTTATGAAGCCGTGCTTGCCGAAATAATTGGGATTATGCCATATGCTGGGTTTGCGGGCATCTCCCCTCTTTCCTGTTCCCGCATTGCCTCTCCCTCCCCGGTTTCCCGCGCCTCGGTGTTTCTTCATGGATCCCCATCCGTGGGTTGTTCCGCCGCGCTGGCGCGTATTCTTTTTGCGTTTGTTCATAACCATGTTACATCATCCGTTTGAGCAGGTCATTGATCGCGTCCTTGCGGTCACCGAGGGCTCCTCCGATCGTAAACGACTTTTTCACTCCCCTGTATCCATATCCTTTTCTGGGCGGATTGAGGCGGATCATGCGCTTTATTGTCCCATCAGGAAGCGTATCCGCGTGCTTAAGAAGCTCTTTTTTCACAGGCTCGCTGATTTCTCCCCACGTGATATAGTCTTTGGCTTTTTTCAGCATGCCTAACGATGTTGGCGTATTGGGAAGGATTACACACGCGTTCTTCCGGCGCAGGTTAAGTTTGGTCAGTGCGTCGAGAATGCGGTAGTCTACCCGAATGCCTCCTCGCACCCTCACAACGGCAAGTTCGCTCATGGATTACTCCTCCCGCTTTCCTGCATCCACGGCAGGGCCTTCCACAATTCCTAATGATTGTACTTCCCGCTCACCATATTTCGTGCGGGTAAGGCTTTGCAATGCTTGAAAGCACGCTTTAATCGCATTCGTCTTTGTTTTCGTATGTCCGAGTGTTTTGGACCATGCATCTTTGATTCCCGCAAAACGCAGAAGCTTCGCCATCTCAGGTTCAAGGACGAGCCCAGTTCCTTTTGGCGCAGGCATCAGTTTTACCCGAACACTGCCGCATTTTCCATTGACTGTAAACGGTAATGAGTGGGGTTCGCCGCATCCGCATTCCCAGCTGCCGCATCCCCTGACGATTTTGATGATGTGCAGTTTTGCATTGCGAATGGCCTTTTCGCGGGCAGGTACGGTTTCTTTGCTTTTTCCGAGTCCTAATCCCACGTAGCCGTTGCGATTGCCAACGAGCGCGAATGTTGAGAAGCTGGGTTTGTTGCCCTCTTTTGTCTTCTTCTGTGTTTGCTTGAACACCCTGCGCTGGCCGCCCCCAAACTTTCCTTTAGACTGGCCAATGAGCAGAAGATCCGTCTCTAATCCCGGAAGGAGCGCATCGACAATCTCGTACTCGAGGATTCTCTGGCCGCTTTCCAGGAGAGGATCGATGATGGTGATCCGACCTTCCTTGACCTGCTTGCCAAGAGAGGTTTTTGGCTTCCACGCCTCTTTATCAAACTGTCCCGGCTTCAGAACTACTGCGGGCTCTTCCTCTTTAATGATTTCAGGAAGGGGGCTCTCTTGCTCGATTTCCAGCGGTTTTTCTTCAACCGGTTCTTCAATTTCTTTTTGCTTCTTTGCCATTATGCACCTTGAGGATTTCAGCCTTCACCGCAGCGAACTGCGCGCTAATATTTTCAGGATCCACATGCTGACGCGCGTAGCCCGAAAATTGTTTGGCATATGCTGCCGTGTTTTCTTTGAGTGAGTGTGCGTAGTGTTGAATATGGTTTCCGTTGATTCGTGTGGGCGCAGGCAATATGTCCGGGGAATGGGGAATGGTAAGGCCGCCGTCGACAGCGCCCTGCAAAAGAGCGAAAAGTTTGTTTCCCTTATTCTTTGTATAGATGCCCAAATCAAGAATCCCTGACGTAATCTGTTTGTCTTTTGCCTTGACGCCCAGAAGGAACCCGGTTAAGTACGCGGCTGGAACATTTTTTGTGCTAAATCCCCAGCCGAGCTTGCGGAGCTCACGGGAATGGGCCTGTACACACACAACATCGCCCTGAGGCGCATACGTTATGATCTGAGCGTGCACGTACTTGAGACTTTTGCGTACGACAAGCCTCGGTTTTTCTGATAACAGGAGTCGTAAGCGTTTCCGATAATTAGTTCTTCCCTGTCTTCTCCGCCTGAACGCTAATGTTTTGAGTTTTCCTTGCACCATGATTACTTCCTCGCTTGGATGAGCTCTCGCTCTTGGAGGTAAAGTTTAAGGTGTCGCACGCTCCTGAAGAAGCCGCCCTTTGCTTTCATATACACCTGCTGATATATTTGTGGAGTGATATACGAATGATCGCGGAGTGTTTTAAGCACGTCACGCTGCGCCCGAATCCTGTAAATCCATTCGCGTTTTTTCGGATTGCGGGTGTTTGCGGTTCCTTTTCTGCTGCCGTGGCTCCGTCGCTTTCCATGCCGCTTCTGATGCTGCGTGTGGCGCGCGCGCCCCCGGGAAATTCCACGCAGGGGTAATATCTTGATTGCCCCGGAGCGAATAAGGCCCTTAATATCTGCCTTCGTGATGCTTTCCTTAATATCACTGAGCCGCTCAGTATCGAAGGAGACCTTTTTCCGCGATCGCTTCGCAACGCTCGCCGCGAGTCGTTTTTGTACGTTGAGTTTCATGGGGGCATCACTGTGTGTGGATCAATGCCTGATCCATTTTCTTCTTTTCTTCCCTCTTTTGCTCTTCTGCCGTAAGGGTTTCAGCGAGCTCTTCTGGCTTCTTGCTTTTGGTTTCTTTCTTTTTCTTTTCTTTCGAGCTCTGTTTTTGCTGCTTGAGCTGCCTGCGCTCTGAAAGATAGGCGTGTTGCCGCTCAATGTATGCTAAGGGATTGCGAATGTTGAGTACAGGGATATTCATCTCCTTTGCTTTGGAGAGCAATTCGATCTTTCTGCGAATTCCCACGGTGCGCCCGATCATGATCCCTTGTCCTTTCTTAACGGCTTGAAGTTCATGCAGCGTGTGAATGCGCACGGGAATTAAGCCTTCGCTGCTGAGCCCACGCACCGCACGGGGCGCTTTATATCCGATGGAGGGCATTTTGCGGTATCCGTATCTGCGCACGCGCATTTTAGAGTCTGATCCCTGAGGCCTTCTCCAGCGCCATTTGAGCTCTTTCTTCTTATGCGCGTCCTGCATGATGAACTCAGGTTTCTTAGCCTTCATTGATTTCCGCACTTCTAAGAGTCGTTTCATTTGATAGCTCTTCCGTCTTTATGAGTAATATAGATACCATCCTGGAACACACGTAAATCCTTGTTCGTAACCCTCGTCAATTGTTCGATCTCAGCGGCAACGTGTGACGTATGCTCTTTGCTGATTCCCTCTACGATGACTTCCTGGCCATTGATTTTGACCGAGACATCATCCTGCAGGGAGAGAGTACGCGGGACTTTCTCTCCGAGGAAATTCTTGATGACGAACTCTTTTCCCGATATACTGACGTTCATGGGAAAATGTCCTGAACAGATCTTGAGTTTGTAGACATGTCCTTCAGTGACGCCCTTAAACATATTCTTGATATGGGCTTGGCACGTCGCCAGGAGGCGGCGCTCTCGCTTTGTGTTTCGCTTGGCAGCAAGCACAATCTCCTGTCCTTGCAGCGTTATCGCATACCCGGGATGGTACATGGTTCTCGTGACCTCTCCCTTTTTGCCTTTGATTTTGACAATGCCATGATCTACAGAAACATTGATCCCCTGAGGGATCTCCAAGGCGTATGTGATCTCGTTCTTTGCCATGTTAATAACAATATGCGAGCAAGCGTCCTCCTACATGCTGTTCTTTCGCCTGTGTGTGTGTCATAATTCCTTTCGGGGTGGATACGATGAGGATTCCGAATCCTTTTGCGAGCAGGTACCGTTTCTCGAATTTGGCATATTCATTCGCCTTAACGGCAAATCGCGGTTTTACAGATCCGCACTTGTTAATGCGGCCGATGAGTGCAACGTCTACATAATTTCCCTTGCTATCATTCGTCTCCTGATATGCACCGAGATAGTGATGGTCTTGGAGTACTCCTAGGACATTTTTTATCATGCCAGATGCAGGGAAGAGCACACATGTGGGCTTGCCTTGGCGTTCACTGTTCAAGATCTTGGAAAGCGCATTTGCCAATGGATCGTTTATCGTCATTGATTCACCTTAGCTATATTTTTTAAATCCGATGCTCGTTGCAATGTCCCGAAAGCACTGCCTGCACAGGTCAAGTCCGTAGCTGGAGATATGCGCCTGGTGTCTTCCACAGCGCCGGCAGCTTTTATTCGAGATTCCACAACTGCGCTCTTTTTTCGCGTTGTGCTTCATAAACTTCTTGAGCTTGACGGGCTTTGCTTTCAGTTGCTTGAACGCTTTACGGTAGTTGCTTACGGTCATTCTTCACTCACCATAACATTGAATTGTTGTTGCATGAACGTGATCGCGTCATGCTGCGTAATTTGATGATGCTTGCTGATCTTCTGCGGGTGGATCTTTCTTCTTTTGACCCTGAATCCGGGGCGCTCCAGCGTAACGCATACCTCAAGTCCCATGACTTTTATTTTGGGATCATACGCAACCCCTGGGATGTCCACGTATTCATGGATGCCAAATGCGACATTCCCTGCGGAGTCGAACTGCGTAGGCTTGAGCTTGTTGTTTTTTGCCTGCAGAAGACGCTTCAGGAGTTCTTCCGCGGGTTTTTTACGCAGCGTAATCTTGCAGCCTATAGGAAGCCCGGGCCGGAGCCCCCACGTGGGAATGCGCTTGTTCGTGAATGTTTTCACGGGTTCAATGCCCGTAATATTTTTAAGCAGGAGCACTCCTTTTTCTAACCGGGTCTGGTCTTTTCCCGCTCCAACATTGAGCGTTATTTTCTCGATGCGAATAGTTTTCATAGGGTTCATGGCGTATGCACTGCGGTAACCGCAGGCTTCTTTGTTCCAATAACGAATGCGCATTTCTTCTGAGTTTCATACACCGTGCCGTCTTGGGACTTATAGAAGAGGCGTTGCCCTTCAAAGCGCTCAATCGTGCCAAGATCGCCTTTGTGCTGGCCGCTGATGAGCATGATCATAGCCCCTGGTGTAAACGGCAGGTGCTCGTGGATTGTGTTCTTGGGAAGCTCGAGGAGAAGCGAATCGTTAACCGCATACGCTCCTTTTTGGACGAGGATGTTTTTCGCGTCATAGAGGTTAAGTTGAGTGTGTTTCCCAACAAGGGTCTTTCCTATGATTTTGCAAACTTTCCGTTGCGTCTCCTGTTCTGAGATCGGAATGCAGATCAATGTTCCTTTTCGTGTGAGCGTAACGCGATAATGGAGTTTGCCTGAGGGGATGGAGAGCGTATCCATAAATCCAACAATGGTGTGCGGGTCTTTGCGTCTCCTGCCGTCAATGAGCACATCTGATTGTTGAAGAATATAGCGCACTTCCTTCGCATTTGACGCGAGGTGAAGCACATCACGAAGTATCATTCCGAGAGGCATGCCGAGTGTGAGTCCGGATTGCCCGGGCTTTGGACGGACGATGAATACTCTTGACTTGCGCTGCAGTGGCCAACTTTGAGGCGCGTGATGTCGTTTTAAGTGGTTTTTTACCATAGGATCAACTTCGTGTTCTTTCAATAATGGCTTTACGGTATTTATCATCAAGGACCACATCCGTTAGCACGAGCTGGCTGGGATGTATTCCCCGAAGGGACTTCGTGCCATCTTTTTTTGTGAGGTCTATTCCCGTGATGAAGAGGAGGCTTTTCTTTGCGTTCACATGGTCAATTTTGCCCGTCTTCCCAGCGTGTGTTCCCCTCAGCACTTTCACAGTATCTCCAGTGCGTGCCCGGAGAGATCTGCGTTTGTGTTTTGTCCTGAGCTCCTTGGAGAGGTGTACGTTGAGGAACGCACCTCTCACGTGTAAGGGAGCATGTTTTCTATATAATCGCTGTTTGCGTGGCTTCTTGCTTGATTTCCAGTGAGATGAAAACGTTTTCATACGATAATCCCCGCCAGCTTGGCAATGCCCGGGTAGCGTTGTGTCGCTTCTTTTGCAATCGCTCCCTTGAAGATCGTGCCTTTTGGATTTCCTTTGTCATCTTTGAGGACGACAGCAGCATTGTCCTCGAACTTGATGCGCGTTCCGTCTGGCCTTCGGTATTCCTTTTTTTGACGCACGATCACTGCGAGCACAACCTCTTTGCGCATCTCGGGCTTTCCCTTTTTCACGGCTGCGAGCACCATGTCTCCGACGCCTGCAGCGGGGCTTTTTCCCTTGCGTGTCTTGTGCAGCTTTACGGATGTAATCTTCAGCAGTTTTGCCCCTGAATTATCGCAGGTTTCTATATGCGCTCCAACCGGAAGGCTCTTGACAATGTGGGATCGTACTGCCTGCATGGTTATTCACCTTTTTGGCGCGCTTCCTCTTCTTGCAGCGCCTCGAGTTTTTCGTGGTAGCGTACATCCTCTCCTTTTTTCTGCAGGATTACGAATTTTTTTGTCTTGCTGAGGGGTCTGCACTCGGTAATAATCACAACATCCCCTTTTTTGGCCCCGATGCAACTGGGATTGTGCACCCTGAGCCGTGTTTTCCTGTTCTCGAAGCGCTCGAATTTTGGAACGTAGCGCTTGCGCGTCCATTCCACCGTAGCAGTGTTGTGCACATCCTGGCCAACGACGGTTCCCGAAAACATTCTTCCGCGAACGCTCAGGCAGCCATGAAAGGGGCATTTCTTGTCCGTGCACGTGCCGTGTGGCGCCTTGATTCCAAGTATTGTTTTTTGTGGTGTCATAATCTTCATCGCATTTCAATCGTGTCTGCAGGGAATCCAATCTCAACAAGGTACGCTTTTGCTTTCTCCTTGTGGTTGCCTTGCAGTTCGATATTTCCTTCTTTGACTGTTCCTCCGCACGCGAATTTGTTCTTGAGTTTCTTGCACAGGTCTTTGATGTCGATCTCTTTGCTGTCGATGCCGTGGATCACGGTATACATCTTGCCAAATTTTTTGGCATCTGTCCTCACGATGATCTTTTGGCTCTCTTTTGCGATAGTCTCGCAGACACAGAGCTCCTTAGGGAGCCCACAGGTTGGGCAGATCGTACTCATGTGTTTGTTTTCCCTCCATGCAAGTATTGCATAATGCGTGCGATGTTTTTTTTAATGATGCGCACATGTCCCGGGCTTTTTGGAGTTGTCCCTGAGGCGATCTGCGCATTGAGCTTCATGAGTTCCTTCCGGAGCTCCGCAGCCTTCTGCTGGAGTTCACTGGGGTTCATCTGTTTGAGTTCGTTCTGTCTGAGTCTGCTCATGGGTTTTTTTCCTTTGTGCTCGTTTTTTCTTTGGTTTTTCCTCTACCTTGGCCTCCTCCTGAGGTTGTTGAGGAGTTGAGTCTTTAATCGTAATCGCGTCAGGAAGCCGTGCGTTAGGGGGCATGATCGAAACCTGGATGCCGATGATTCCTGTTTTGAGCAGCGCTTGCGTGTATGCTTTCTGCACTCCTTCAACAGCGAAGCTGCCGCTCTTTTTCAGATAGCCTTGATAAAACCGCCAGCGTTTCGCACGCGCGCTTGGCACTTTTCCGGAGATGAGAATTTCGACGCCTCGGGCACCGGCTCCCATGACATCACTCATAGCTTTATGTCCTACGCCTTTAAATTTCGCCGTGCCGAACCGCTCAAGAGAACTTGCAATTCTTTCTGCGACAATTTGTGCATCAAGATTCGGGTTTTCCACTTCACTGATTTCAATTTGTGGATTTTCAAGGTTAAACCGTTTTTTCAGTGTCTTCGTAAGTTTCTTGATGTTCTCTCCTTTTCTTCCCACGATGAGCCCGGGGTGGCTTGCGTAAATAACGATTTTTTCGCCTAAAGGCGTTTTGATCATCTTCGTGTGTGAATGCCCTACTTTCTTAAGATTCTCGGAAATATACTCCTGGCTCTGGAATTCCTTGATTTTTTGGGATACGAATTTTCGCTCAATCATTGTTTCTCATCCTTATGTTCTGCCACAACAACTTCGATATGCGTTCGCTTTGCTTTGATTCTGCGCTGCCTTCCATATCTCCACGGCCGAGATGCCTCTTGGGCCATGAGATGAACAACGTGCAGCTGCTCAGCGTCCAATCCCTTGTTCTGCGCATTAGCTTCTGCGTTCGTGAGGACTTGGAGGATGGCAAGCGATGCTTTGACAGGGTACCGTCCCGGACCAATTCCCGGTTTATGCCCCGTATCCCCATGAAATCTCGTGTACGGCACAGCTTTTTTCAGTGCAGCAACATCATTTAGGATTTTCTTTGCCGCGCTGACTTTTTTCCCTCTGAGGTATTTGCAGATTTCAATGCTCTGCTTGCTGCTGATGGGAAGGTCCTTGCCGAGGGCAATCGCCTCATGATCCTTATTGTGCTGATACGCGTATTTGTACGTCATTTATTTCACCGAGATTGCAGCGCTGCTGCGTGTTGCTCCGATTCCCGGAGAGGAGTGCTGCACTTTCTTGCGATTATACGTGAACTCTCCCAAATAATGCCCAATCATTTCAGGCTTGATCTGAACGGGCTCGAATGATTTTCCATTGTAAATCATAATCGTGGCGTTGACCATTTCCGGGAGCACGACCATATCCCTACAATGCGTTTTGACGTTGTTTTTCTTTGCTCGGAACACTTTGAGGAACGTCTTTTGTGCAGGGGTGAATCCTCGGGTGAGCGTTCTGCGTGCCCGCGCAGGAACAAGCCGCGCGATCTCTTCAATGCTTAAGCTCTTGAGCTCCTGCAGCGATTTTCCATACATCGTGAATTCTTTCTTTACCATGTTATTTCCTTCCCGTGCGTCGCGCTGCGATCAGACCAACCTTGCGTCCTGGAGGAGCATCACGTGACGTAGTCGATGGCTTGTTCTTTTTGGATGATCGCGATCCGCCAAAAGGATGGTCCACGGCGTTCATCGCAATTCCTTTGACGTGAGGATACAATTTATTTTTTGCCTGCATTCTGTGATGCCTATTTCCCGCCTTGTAGAACGGTTTCTCTGTTCTTCCGCCGCCCGCCACAATGCCAATCATCGCGCGGCACTCCGGCAAAAATGACCGTTCTTTTTTTGAAGGGAGCATGACCATGATCCGATCAGGAAGCCGTGCAGTGACGCGTGCGTATATTCCAGAACATCTGCAGAGCTTTCCGCCATCGCCGGGCTGAAGCTCAACGTTGTAGATGAGCGTTCCCTCAGGAATATCTTTGAGTTGGAAGATGTTTCCCGGTTCAACGGGGGCTTGCGCAACGGCGCTGATCTCAGAGCCTACGCACATGCCTTCGCATGCGGCGAGCAGGACACGTTCTCCCGTATCAAACTGCACTCTCGCGAGGGGCGCGCTGTGCCCGGCGCAATGGATGAGTTCAAGAATCGTTCCCTTTTGTGCTGCGATTCCTGGATACTGTATTCTTCCCTTGAAATGGAAGCTGTTTGCCCGGTATCTTGGACCGCCTTTTCCCCGTGCCTGTTGAATAAGGTTTTTTCCCATGTTACATGAGCCCCATGGATGTTGCTACGTCAATAGCGGGCGTGTCTGGCGAAAACCGGACATACGCGCGCTTTCTCCCTTTCATATCAATCTGGGTTGTGACTCGAGTTACTTTTGCTTTGAAGAGTTCTTCGATCGCTTGTTTAATCGTCTGCTTCGTAGCTTTGTTGTCCACTACAAAGATTAATTTGTTTTCCGCTTCCATGAGCCGCAGCGACTTTTCTGTGGATAGGGGATACTTGATGATTGTAGTGTGCTCTTTCATGCGCTCGCCTCACTGAAGAGCTTGTCTTTCCTGATTTTTTCAAGAGAGCCTTTCGTGAAGAGCGTGAGTCTTCCCGGATGTCCTCCTGGAGCGAGCAGTTCAATATTAATATGGTGAACGAGGGCAACATCAATCCCGGGGATATTGCGCGCGGATTTGAGGAGTGCGCAGGGTTGGGAGACGACGACTAAAGGCCCGGTTCGTTTCTTGTATCTTCTGCCTCGCATCTTTCCTTTTCCCGCGCGGATTGTTTTGAGTCCTGAGCGCGCAAGTTCCTCTCCCAGTCCCATGCTCCCAAGCAATGTGTAAAACTCCTTTGTCTTTGACACGCTTTCAAATTCATCATCGAGTGCGACCGGGTATGCCTCTGGCACTTTGTGTCCGCGTCCCCCAACAAGAGTCTTCTGGACTGTCGCGCTCAGTGCTGAGCGCAATGCCTTGAGCCGTTCTTTATCATTGATTTTAAGATCCCAGATCTTTGAGGATTTGGGCGGATGCGCTCTCCTTCCTCCGACAGTTCCGGGTGCGAATGCGCCAACCCAGTTGAATCGGGTTCCGCTACGCGATAGTATTTTTCTCGGGACTCTGGAAATGCCAATGCCATAGGAGGTTTTATAGTCACGTCTCCTTCTGGAAAGCTTTGCGCTCTGGCGTTTTCCAGCCGTGGGCAACGCACCGTAGGGTTGGCGTTTGTGGCTCCGCAGAGACGTAAATGCACGGCGTATGAGGTCCTCACGTAAACTTTCCTTAAACTGTGCAGGCAACTCTATCTGCCCCGGGCTGCTCATGTCCTTTTTGATAATCTTGATTTTCATTGTTTATTTTCCCTGTTTTGACGCGATGCTGATATATTGAAGTGCTGGAGCCTCTGAAGGTATTCCTTTATCAGCCCTCCACGGCACCGTGAGCTTGATGAGCCTTTTTGAAGGGCCGGGAATGCTTCCCTTGACGAGAATATAGGGATTCTTCACTACCCCATAGCGTAAGAATCCGCCCTTCACATTGATCTCTTCTGGTTTCTCGCCAATTTTCAGAATCCATTTGTTGTATTCCGTCCGAGTGTGATATCCCATCTGGCCTGCGTGCGCGACTCTGTACATCATGTGCCCTTGGGCGTTCCATGCGCCAAGCGATCCAGGCCCTCGCTTTGTCTTTTCTGACTTGTGACTGCGAATCGAGACCCCAAAACGCTTTACAGGGCCTTGAAATCCCTTTCCCTTAGTGACCGCATGGATGTCGCTTTGCTGCCCTTCCTTGAATACGTCGCTGATTTTGATTTCCTTGCTGAGCAGTTGCTGTCCAAGGGCGAGTTTTTGCTCTTTCGATCCTGATAGACCAAGCTCAAAGATTTCCGGTTTCTTTTTTCCGATGCCTGTAAGTTTGGGCTGCGTGTAAACAACGAGTCTGACGTCATCGAACTCTTTGAAATCGTCAATTTTTTTTGAATGTTTCTTGATATGAGGCAAAGCGCGTTCCAGCTCCTTGTCAATGTGCTCAGAAAGCACTTCACCAATGACATTGAAACCGTTGTGGCGTTTGCGGAAAAAGCGGAGAGAAAGAGGTTTTATGGGCGGGCATTCAATGACCGTCACGGGACAAAAAATGTCTTCGTTTTTGGTCGTTGACTGCTTCCGGTTATCCGTCATGATCACGTGGGTCATGCCAACTTTATATCCGGCAAAACCGAGCAGTTGAGCGTCCTTGAGGGCGCGCTGCCAAGACCTTATTCTAGTATGTTGACGCCTGGCGCGCTTTCGCGGCCAATACTGCATACTTCCATGTCTTGGTCCGAATACCTGTCCCATTGTTCAATATCCACTGATTTCAAAGTTGCTTGAAATCTTTTGTGTGTTACGGTTGTAACCACCCCACAAACCAGAAAACAGTGCGTTTCTGCCAAAACTGTACTGAAAACCTTGTTTTCAGGCTTGTTTTGACGTTATTCAACTTGAATATCGTCTTAGGTATCATTTGAAGAATTGATGGTTTATTTATAAAGGTTTCTGTTAATGTAATCTATAGTATAGAGAAGTAACCCTGGTCATTTTGTGTCTTGATGAGGGGCTTTTTTCTTCCTTGGCTCTTCCTGCTTCAACAGCCGAGTCTTTCGAATGGCATAGCTCACGGGATTTTTGATTTTGGCACATAAGCTGTCCGGCTGGCACACTCCAAGATCATTATAATACATCATGTTCTGGCAGTTTGGGGGGAGCACTTTCTTCTGTTGGGCCTTGTGATACTTAATATGCCCTAAAAGAATCGTGTCGCGGAGATGCTCTTTGTTTTTTGCGTTCCAATCCTGCAATCTTGCCTGGATCATGTCATAGCTCCACCCGCAGCTCACAAGGAAATTCACGAGAATGAATAATGCCCGTTTCTTGCCGTCGTCCATTCCCCCAAAGATAAGCTTGATGCATGGTGGGAAAAATGGTTCAGGGATTGCTTGGTCCAATGCAGCAAATTCCTTGAGCTCATCCTCTCGCGGTTTTTCTCCCACAGGTTTATAGTCATACGCTTGCACTAAGAGTTGCCGCGCCTCTCCCGCAACACAGGTTGCATCATCGAGAAAACGGATAAACGTGACATTGACATTGCTAGGAAGCGCGTCCTCATGCGAGAAACTCCGAATGGACGTTGGCTCAAGTGGGATGCTAATGAGCCCTGATTTCTCATTAAAGCTATAGACGCTTCTGTAGAGATGCCGTGACGCAAGGAGTACCGTGTCGATTGTAAGAACCTGATACGGATTAAACGTATTGTTTTGAACAAGGGCGTCATACGCGAGGCCCGTTCGCTTCATAATAGCATTAATGTCCTCGAATCGGAGAAGCTCAACGGCTAATGCTTCTTGAATAAAACATTTAAGGTACACCGCGATCCTTCGTGGAGCTTCTGGAAAGAGATCTTTTGTGTACTTGTTTCCAAGTTGTGGCGGGAAAGCCTTAAACGGCACTCCAATGTGGAATCCATGGTTTCCTGAAAATTTCACGCTGATTCCCTGTGCTCCATGATGAAGCAGGGCTTTGCACAGCAGATCTGCAGCGATTTGTGAGTATGCAAAGTGATCGCAGTCAATATCGAGGACGAGATCCCAGCCGGTTCGGAGTGCGTCAAGCTCCCGCCGCGAGAGGTTCGTTCCCAGCTGCCCGAGGGTTCCCCAATATTCTTCAGAGATGTGGAATGATGTTGCTCCTTCTTGCACGGCGCTGAGGATATCATTGGGGTAGCGCAGCGTATCAGGCCGTTTTCCGAAGCCTTTGTCTCCGTACTTAATCGCAACCTCCTTGCCTTGCGCGTTGTCCAGAATCGCCTGCTGAATCTCAATCCGTTTATAGTGGTTCAACAGCTTGGATATTGGTATCTCCCCCATCCTCTCAATGAAGGGAATCCCGTTTAAAATACTTTTGATCCACAAGTTTAATATACTTAAAACGTATCACTCATGATGGTGGTTGGGTATGTTCATGAATCAACTTAAGACAACAATGTTGCTCGCCGTATTGACAGCTCTTTTATTATGGGTTGGCAGTTTATGGAGCACCGCGGGCCTTATTGTTGCAGGAATCTTTGTCATTCTCTTAAATGGGCTCGCATTCTTTTTTTCAGACAAAATTATTTTGTGGATGTATAAAGCTAAGGAAATTAAGGAAAAGGAAGACCCAACCTACTATCATATTGTGAGGGATCTGGCAAAGCGCGCTAATCTTCCCATGCCCAAAGTCTATGTCATTCCAACGATGACTCCGAACGCATTCGCTACAGGGCGAAATCCCAAACATGGCGCTGTTGCGTGCACAGAGGGGATTCTTCAGCTGTTGAGCAAGGAAGAATTGACTGGGGTTTTGGCGCATGAGCTCTCGCATATCAAGAATCGAGATACGCTTATCACGGCCGTAGCTGGAATGATCGCCGGGGTTATCTCTTACGTCGCTGTTATGGCGCGCTGGGGTGCTATTTTTGGAATGGGTGGAGACCGGGACAACCGTTCAGGGCTCATCCAGTTGATTCTCATCGGGATTCTGGCTCCGATCATCGCGCTGATTTTGCAAACGGCCATTTCCCGCGCGCGTGAGTATCTTGCTGATGAGGGTGCCGCGAAACTCACGAAAGATCCGAAAGGATTAATCACGGCATTACGAAAGATAGAGGATGGCGTAAAGCATAAACCGCTTACATTTGGCAATGCCGCGACGAGCTCTCAATTTATCATTCAACCCTTCAGAGGTCAAGCATTGCTGCAGTTGTTTAGCACCCATCCTTCAACGCAAAAGCGCATTCAGCGGTTGGAGGCTTTGAAAGTATGAATCAAGTGTATATGCTCATCTGCGCGAGGCCGAAGAAGCTTCAATCATTAATGCAGAAACTTTTAAGAATTAAGGAAATCTCGAATATGCATTCCCTCTATGGCCAGTATGATTTGATTCTGGAGATCAAAGCGAAGGACATGAACGCCATTGATGATGTGATTGACAAGAAGATTAGAAAGGTTGAGGGAATTGAGAGGACTGAAACGCTCATCGTGAGTGATATTCCGCTTTAGTATTCCCTCTCAACGATATCCCTGATTTTTTTTGCGGTGAGCGGCCCTATTTTTCCCACATACGTGAGCTGTTGCTCGGATGCCGTCATCACATTCTGCACGGTGCGAAAATGGTTGAGCAGTTCTTTCGCCAGCGCCGGTCCAATTCCCGGAATGGAGCTGATAATGTACTCTTGTTGCTCCTTCAGCGTGAGCTGCCGTTTTTCTCCATGGAGCGTGAACTCTTTCGTTGAGCCTTCTTGCTCTCTGCGCGCGATGAGCATAAGAATGGATGCGGTCTCCTTCGCGTTCTTTGTCTGGAGGAGCGGAATTCCGAATCCAATGGCGATGGCCGCGAGCATGCCTTGAATGGCATGGGCATGGACATTCCTCACGCTGTAGATGTCATTCGTCCCCTCGATGATGAGCAAAGGCCGTTCATATGCTGATTTGAGCTCTTTCATCTGGTGCAGGAGTCTGCCGTCAAGAATGCTCTGGACAAAGTCCTCAACGGTTTTATATTCAACGCCGACGCGCTCGCTGAGGATGAAATCGCCCTGTCCAAGCTGTTCGAGCTTGAGGTTCATCCCATAGTCGAGGAGCGCCTTAATAACTCCCGACCCTTTTTCTCTATGATCCGCGATGACGGTTGTTTTTTCTGTGGGTTGAGGGGCTATTGGAGCAATGTTCTGCACTAAGGTGCTTGAGAGTTTGCTTTGCAGTGCGTCCAAATTGCGGTACATCCGCTTTTCCTTGTGATGTGCAGTCCATCGGTTCGCCTCGTCCCGGGTGTCTTTCGTCACGAGCACCGTGATCATTCCTTTCTCATGTCTCCCTGTGCGTCCCCTGCGCTGGATGCTTCGGATTGCGCTCGGCACGGGCTCGTAAAAAATCACTTCATCGACGCGCGGTATATCCAGCCCTTCTTCACCAATGGACGTTGCTACGAGAACATTGATTTCTCCGGTAGAGAACGCGTGCAGCATCGCCTGCTGTTGTTTCTGGCTCATGCCTGAATCCCTCTTTTTTTGCTGGCCGACGAACAGCGCGGGCTTAACGTTGGGAAGCGCTTGCAGTTTCTGTGTAATGTCAAGCGCATTATCCCGATATTGTGTGAACACCATAACCTTTCTTTCTTGAGAGTTCTGAAAGCACTTTGCAATTAACTTTTGCAGTTCAACGAGCTTGGGATGCTCCATTTTTTGCTCGTACAGCGATTGAACCTTGACGAGCGCTCCTTTGAATCCAGGGTCTGCGGCGATATTTTTCACTGCCTTCACGGTTGAGCTCCCGGCCTCATGCGCAAGCCCTTCCATGTAACGATAGAGTGGAATGACTCCTTGTGTTTCAAGGAGATCAAGCGCATGAGATATTTTGATAATCTCCGCAAGCAGGGAGATCGCGCTCCAGAGTGTCGTGTCTTTTTCTCCTTGAGCGAGCTGAGCGCGAATATGAGACTGCAAGTTAAGGATCTCCCGCTTGCTTGTGCCCTCAAGCCGGATTCCAACGCCTTTCAGCCGTTTAGTGCGATCCTGGATGAATGCTTTGAGGAGTGCTCTGATCTCGAGCAGCGGCTTAGGAAGGTCTACCATGACGTAGTGGACATCGAGTTCCTGCACATATGGCTGAACATCAGGATCACTTTCGGTCCGGACTTCTACGGCTTGGATGAAGAGGTTTTTGCACACATCCTGAATCGTTTCAATATCCGATCCGGGAGATGCGGTGAGCCCAATGATTCTGGGATAGGGTGATGCGGCAATGTATTGTTTCGCGACAAAGACATAGCTATAATCGCCAACTGCACGGTGCGCTTCATCGAATCCAAGTAATGAGACCTGCGCAAGGTTGATCCGCTTCATGATAATGTCATTTTCAAGGCCTTGCGGTGTTGAGAATATGATCCGTGAGCTGTTCCAAAGTTCTGCCCGCTTTTCTGGTTTGACAAGCCCCGTAAAAATGGCCATTTGATCGGCTGGAATTTCAAACTGTTCAGAAAAAACGCGGTAGTATTGATCAATAAGCGGTTTTGTGGGCCCGAGCAGCAGGATTTTGGATCCAGGATACTCGTGAAGTCGGTGCGCTGCAAGCATGAGGAAGATGTTTGTTTTCCCCAGTCCTGTAGGAAGTACTACGAGCGTATTCTTTTGCGCGGCTGTCGCGAGGATCGTCTCTTGATAGAGCCGTGGAGTGAAGTTCTTAATCATAGAAGGGCATGAGGGATGCGAGATATAAAAACATTAGTACTCTTTGCTGCTGACAATCTTCTTGTCGTGGAGATAGTAGCTTACGGTCACGCCAATGACAAAGAGGAGAACAACAATTCTTCTATCGCCGTACACGGTTCCGATGAGGAATCCTGCGAGTGTGCAGAACGCGAGGACAAACCATGTGTGCTTCATCTTATTCTTCAGCCGATAATACCCTCTGCCGAATGCAAGTCCGAAGAGCAGGATGAGGATGTAGCTCACAACGGCTGATCCGCTCGTGATTGCGAGCAGAAATCCGACAAAGAGCATGGTGAAGCCAAGGTATTCTGGCCAATTCTCCCATAGGTTGAGCACTGCTTTTTTCATGAGATCAGCTTCCAAAGTCCCCGTTCAAAGAACAGGTAGAAGAGCAGCCATATGATTCCTCCGATTAAGAGCGCAAAGACAAACGAGTATATCCCAAGAAGGATGAGCGCTCCATATCCCGCGATGCTTCCAAAGATGAACGCATAGACGAGCCGCGAGTTAAATAAGACGGCCCATCCATCAAGTGGGGGAAATGGGAGAAGGCTCAGGAGCGCATACATCCAGTTAAAGAATACGAGGTTATTCAGGAGCTCAATGTCTGAGATAGGTACTCCAAACCAGACTTCAAATGTTTTTATAAACGTGGCGAGCAGGATGTTTGCAAGTGCGCCTGCGAGCGCTGCCATCGCTACCGCAAAATAATTTGTCCCGTAGCGAAAGTATCCTAGTCTATGCGTTGACATATGATACAACGTTATTCCCCCGGGAAGCAGGAGCCAAAGTGCTCCCTTTGTGACGAATGCCAGAATGATGCCCAGGAGAAGCCCATACCACCAAATGCTGAATTCAACCCTGAAGCCATTGTGCAATCCAACTATTTTTTGAGCGCTGATATGCAGTACGACGGAAATGGCTATGATGAATCCCCAGAGCACAAGATTTTGAATTCCCGCCTGGGCATCAAAGGTTTCTCCTCCCCATTTGTTGAATGTGGTAATGAATGTGAAGATGAGAATAACTATGAGTATGCTTCTGAGTTCAAGGGGGGTGAACCTAAAGTACCGCTTGACCTTATCCCACAGATCAAAATAGCCGTACATACGTTAAATCTCGTTAGATTTGCTATATAAAGGTTCTGATTAAAAATACTCGCGGTCTGCGTACATGCGGATGTAGCGCATGATCCCAGGGACATGCCCTGCTCCGACAATGGCGAGAATGGAGCTAGTAGGATAGCTGACGGATAATGCATGGAGCTTCTTCGCCATGTAGATATCCCGTTCCTCGATAAGGGTTCGGTAAATGGACGGGTAGTGTGCCTGCACCTCACGCAGCAATCCGTTGATGACATCGGTTGATGGCACCGTGCTGAGGTCGAATCGTGCTTTTTTGGCAAATGGAGACCTAAGAATATCCCAGACGAATCTAAACCGCTCTTTCCACGGGATGTGCAGGCGTCTGAGTGTTATTCTGATGGGCTGGTCGATAAGCGCAATTTTGGAATGGTGTGTTTTCGCGAGACGATACGCGGTGAGCATCTCCTCTCCCGGCTGGATGCCCACGCTCGAGCCAAGCTGGTGTTCTGCCCAATGCCCAAGCTTTGCGAAGAGATACCCTTTCCATCCGATGTGTTTGATGTCCCTAAGCTTCGGGCCTTCTCTGTGTCCATGCAGTAATGCGTGAAAACGCTCCCTGTCAAGCTCAAGACAGATCATCTCTGGCGCATTAGTTCTGAAGACCTGCTCTATCGAAGCGATGCTCTGGGCAGCAATATGGCTTGTTCCGAGCAGCGTGATATTCTGAAAGCGCATCCGCCTGAGAAGAATGAGCTCTTTAAAAACCTATGACTGGGCTTTAGAAATCTTTATAAACACAGGCGCTTTGAAAATGCATAGGTGAGATCATGCTCAAGCTGAAAAAAATTTCGGAAACATATGATATGAAGGTGTTTACAGAAACGGGAGATTATTTTGGTGATGTAGAGGAAAGCATTTTGACCCAGAGTAAAGTGTTTGGCTGGCGCATCCGCGCGACAAAAGCATCGTTCCTTGCAAAAGTTCTTGGCAGCGCGAAAGGGGTTATTGTTCCGCATCAGCTCGTGAAGAATATTGGAGACGTCATGATCATTAGCAAGGCTGCCGTTCCCAGTTATAACGCGGAAGACGAAGAATAATTTTATATAGTCTTTCCCTTTTGGTTTTTCTATGAGTTTCTTAATTACCGTAATGGTAAGCTTGGGCGTTGCGTTTGCCCTGGGCGAGTTTTTCCGCAGGATGGGGTTTCCCGTCATGGTTGGCCAGATTCTCGCCGGTGTGCTTGTGAGCCTCCCGCTTATCTCGCAGCACGTGTTTCGGAATGACCTCACCGATTTGGGCCTCATTGCCCAGCTGGGCATCGTGTTTCTTATGCTCATTGCGGGATTGGAGACGGATTACACGAAATTAAAGAAAAGCTCGCATGACATCCTCATTGTTTCCGTACTCTCTGCCGTGCTGCCGTTTGCGCTTGGCTTTCTGCTCACCATTATGCTTGGATACTCATATATCGCCGCGACGGTCGTTGCCGCGTGCTTGTCCATGACTGCGGTGGGCACAAATCTCCCCGCGCTCATTGACTTGAAGCTGATCAATACGAAAGTAGGCCGTCTCATTGTGGGCTCAGGAATTGCTGACGACCTGTTCGAGATCCTTTTTCTGTCTATGATTCTTATCATTGCTCAGAAGGGGGGCTATGCTGAGGTCATCGCACTACCTTTGAAGATCCTTGGATTCGTTGTGCTCGTCTATATTATTGTGAAGCTCATCCCGAAGCTGATTAACGCGATCGTGCAGGAGCATTCTGAGTCGAGTGAGTTTATGATGATTATTTTGCTCGCACTCTTTATCGCCGCAATTTCAACACTCTTTGGCCTCGGGCCCATTGTAGGGGCGTTCGCAGCAGGCTTAATGATTCGCGCTATTATGAATAAGACGGAAGAGCGGAAGATGGTAAAAGACCTTTCTGTGATTGGATTTGGATTTGTCGTGCCGTTCTTTTTTATTAACATTGGCATGAATTTTGATGTCCGGCTGCTTTTAGGGTACTGGCCGCTCATGCTTGTGATCGCCCTTGCGGCAATCATGGGGAAATTACTTGCAGCGCTGCTGTCCTCTCCCTTCACACATCTTGATTATCGCCAGAGCATGATCCTCGGCTGGGGCTTGAATTCGAGAGGGGCAGTTGAATTAGTCATCGCGGAGGTTGCTCGTTTGAATGGCATTATTAATCTCGAGTTGTATGCGGCAATCGTCGTTATGGCGCTTGTGTCCACAATCCTCTCTCCCTTAGTATTACCTCATTACGTCAAGAAATATCCTGTGTTATCATAATACGGCTGTGGTGCAGTGGTTAACATTCGAGCTTCCCAGGTCCTAAGGACTGGAAACAGCTTGTGACCCGGGTTCGAATCCCGGCAGCCGTATTATTATTCTTCCAGCCGAATCGCCCCACTCCCACCGAATATCTTCACGCCTTTGATGAGATGGACTCGTTTCCTTATCTCTTGGGCAATCATCTCAAACTCCGCTGCAGAGAATTCAACAATGCCTGAAGAATCCTTGTTCACGAACCCAAGAGCGATCGTTTCTTTTCTCGGATTGATGATGTTTTCATTAATCATGACTTCCTGAATTCTTGCGTCATTTTCAATCCTGCTGATTCCACCAGAATGATTATAGCGTATCTTGATCTTCATACGATCACCCATTCATGTCATAAGAATATCCGCTCATAAGCATTTCGCTACTGGAAAGAATAGTACACAGAGGCACGTAGGAACTTAATATTGTTGGCCACAGGCCTGTTTTGTAGTTAGGCTCCCATTGTGCCGTCTGTAGTGTACTCTCAGGAGATCCTGCCAAGCATTCTGTTGGCTATCTCGAGCATGAAATCTCTGATGCGCTGCATTTGATTCTTGTTTTCCTCATTGATTTCCTTGATCAGCCGCAGCTGTTCTTGAATTAAAACTTCTTTCTCTTCAATCGTCAGGTTTAACCGTTCAATCTCGGAGATTTTCGCGTCTATTTCCTGCTGTTTTTGGCTCAGCAATTGAGGAGTGACAGGCTCTTCTTGGACGTACACGACCTGGCCAATCGTTTGCGGCTGCTCAGGCAGCAAAATATAAATCGCAACGCCCGCAATAAGGATAATGACGATGCCAAAAGCAACCCACGGCAATGGGCTTTTCTTTTTTAGAAAGCTCGGGCTCCCGTGATGTGCTGGCTGGGGCCTGGATGTCACGGCGCTCGCGCATTCTTCTACGATGGCAGGGTCATGGCCGTGCTGAAGAAGTGTGTGTTTAAGGGTGTTAAGCCCATATCCCCGCTTCAGGCCTTTGTTTAAATAGTCAATAATGTCTGCCTTGGACATATGATCTTCGGCGCAATGAGGGTATTTAAGGTTTTCTGTGGTTTTCTAGCCTACAGCGCTACTTCTTCCACGCTTTGGAATAGGCTTCGTAATCCTAACTCAAGGCTTTCCTCATCGCAGATTTGGTTATGCGTATACGGTTGGAGAATCCATTTTCTATCTGTTTCCTTTGCTTCAGGGTTGACGAAGTACATCGTGAGTTTCTTGTAGCCGACAAGCCTCTGCCAGTTCTTGATCACACTGTCAATATTTGATTTAATATTGAGAACCACAATCGCTGGAATCTCTTCTCCTGAAATACCATCAAGCTTTTCCACGACCGTGTGAACGGAATCAATCACGGGCAAGAGGAAGAGTGTAAGCTTCTTGTCCTTATAGATAACTTTGATCGTATCCCCCTCCCGCTTGACTTCCTGAATGCTCTGGAGAAGGATATCGCGATGCTGCAGGTACTGAATGATCCACTCCGCGAGGACAGAGCCGTAATCTTTCATCCCTCTTTGAAGTCTGAATCGGTTTATAAATATAGCTTTTTGAATAGCTCTATTCCACTAGCCACGTGCATCTTCCACAAAATATCCAAGATAATTGTACAAAAGTTCAACCAAGCCATAAACGAGTCCATCCACAAAATTCTTTCTGGGCAACGAGTCTCTAAACGTCAGCAATACAGTATAGAGCTTTCTCACGTCTTTCGAGAACAGGAGTGTTGAGAACTGTTCTATCAATTCCCTGGTTTCTCTTGCAAGCGCTTTGCGATTGCCAATGAATTTTGCAATGCGTGAGAGCGCATCTCCTGCTTCCTCAATTGTGCTGCAGAGAAGAAAAAACTTGTATGACTGCTGCCCCTTTGAATATTTGGTGAGATAGCGCATACAATACCTCAAATGATAATCAAGAAGTCGTTCCTGCGTTTTTACATCGTCATAGTTACCTTTTTTTGTAGGAATCGATTCGAGCAATTGAGCTTGCTGTACGAGCATATGCATGCAGCGCCGGAAAATTTGATCGATATTTTCCTCGGGAACCGCAATGACATTTCTGAGGACCATCCGCGATGCCGTCTGTTCCTCAACAATCATGCCCAGCAACCGGCTTCCTGTTTCTTCGGCGAGCTTAGTATTGTTGTGCAGTACCCTGATGATATCATATCCTTCAAGGTATCTGCCCATAACCAGGTGATGCGCCATGGTTTTCGCAGTATCTCGAATGTCAACAGTGATTTCAGTTTTAGGCGCATGAGCTCCTGCGTTAACAAGAAGTCCTGTTCCGTCTTCTGAAATCGTGATCGTGTCTCCTGCCGCTAACCCTTTCCTTTGGGTCCAAGCAGCGGGCAGCGTAACCGTAAGTGCATTCCTTCCCTGCCTGACGAGTTTGCGTTCCATGAGTATCACAAAGTTATATAACTTATATATAAAATAGAAGATATATATAAATTGTCCGATGTAATAAAAGGAAGTATGACACCAACAAAAACATTCCAAAAACGCGTCAGCGGTAAAAAGATTAAGGAAGGAATCAATTCCGTTATCGATATTGTCAGATTAATTACTAAAGATTATCTTTGCTCTTATGATTTTGATAGCAGATCCGATGTCCGATTCAAAAAGAAAGATGACCCTGTCACAGCCATGGACACGATGTTAGAGGGCATGATACGCGAACAACTGAAGAAAATCGACGGAATCACTCTTGTTGGCGAAGAAGAAGGCGGTTCTTCTGAAGGAGCAGATCTCGTTGCGTATATTGACCCTATTGATGGAACAAAATCCTTCTTGCGTGAAGATTTTCGTTCAGCAACAAGTGTAGGTATAGAGTTTCAAGGAAATCTCATCGCAGGACTTGTCTTCGACTTTATGAAAGATATTGCATATAGTGCGATTGATGGAAAATGCGTTCGAAGAAGGGGGGTTCGTGAAACCCCTCGATTTGCAGCACGGTACCGTTTCGGAAGACCAAGGATATCAGTAGACATGGAAGGAATTCGAACAATCATTGACAAGAATCTTCCATTCTCTCCTGTAAAGGCAGAAGGTTCAATAGCCCTGGGAATGGCAGAGTGCGCGATAGGCGCATATGACGCGATGATAGACTATCCAAGCCCAAAAACACATACTTGGGATATTGCGGGCGGAGCAGCACTGATCCAAGCGCAAGGCTTTTACTTTACGGACATCTACGGAAATCCATTCAACCATAGAAAGCCGGAAAACGGCTTCATTGCCTGTAAACCAGAATTTGCAGAGCAAGTTCCTAAACATTTCCTCCTGAAAAAATAGGTTTTTAAAGCGGGAAGCACTTGCAATGTGCATGGGAGAAGAGCCTGCCAATGGAATCCACAATGTGCGTATTGCGAAATCTACGAGAAGTATTCCGGCAGCAGTGTTAAAGGAGCGCTATTCGTTGCATCGCACTCCTAGATTGGAGCACTTGGGCGGGGTTGCATATGACACCGTCATTCAAGCGCGCAGGCAAATCGAATCCATTTTAAGAGGAGAAGACGAGAGGTTCATCGTATTTATCGGTCAATGTTCAACGCGAGATCCCCAGGAGTCTTTAGAAATAGCACAAAACCTCGCCGAATGGCAGGAAGAAGTCAAGGATCACATTCTCATTGTCAAGCGGGAGTATGGTCTCAAGCCGCGCACAGAAGACGGCTGGCAGGGTTTCGTCAGCGATCCAAATATGGATGGGACGAATGACAGAAACAAGGGCATTGAGCTGTTCTATTCCTTATTGGTTCAGATTAATGCGTTGGGGGTTCCCGTGATCAGCGAGCTTGTAGACGCAAGGCTTGCAAACCTCTTTGGTGATGCTCTCGCTGCAATCGCCGTTGGTGCTCGAGATGTTACAGGAATGACGCATCGCCAGATGGCTTCAGGGATGAGCATGCCTGTTGGTTTCAAGAACACGTGTGAGGGAAGCATTGACGCTGCAGTTACGGCAGTGAGCTATGCGAGCAAGCCCGGCTTTTTTCCCGGCCCTGATGACTATGGGAGTGATTGCTATCATGAGACACTTGGTAATCCGTATGGATTTGTAATCTTACGCGGATCCGATACGAGGTCAAATTATGATGCTCAAACGATAGCAGACACAACAGCCAAACTGCTGAGTAAAGGCCTACATGACACGATTGTTGTGGATGCGAGCCACGGCAATTCACGTAAAGACTATGTTAGACAGCCGGAAGCCTGGGAGGCGGTGCTGAGGCAGCGTGTGCTCGGCAACAAAGATATTGTAGGCATTATGGCTGAGATGAACATTTATGAAGCGAGTATTGAGATCCCAAAAGACCTAATGGGATTTGACGCTTCAAAACTGCCTTATGGAGTGAGTGTGACGGACTCCTGCATGAGTCTACAGATGGGAAAAGATTTAGTGTTTAGGACGTATGAGGCATTGTCCAAACACCATGATTAACCTCCCCTCAAGGTTCCGCTATGGATAC